>NZ_JBWGIO010000005.1:0-324176 GCF_057784215.1 Mesorhizobium sp. CNPSo 4661
CAAGCACTGGCTCAGAAAGGCCGCAAGTCGCACGGTCGAAACCGTCTGCCAGGCGATCGGACAGATCCTCAACGGTGTCACACCGATCGAGTGCTCAAACTACTTCGCAAACTCTGGATATGACCGGTGGTAATCCCATCCCGCTCTAGAATGACGACTGCATAGTAGCGATCCTTCACGCCCCCTTCTGTCCTGCCGGACATCTCCCCCACGAGGGAGGAGATTGGCACCGGCAGCGACCGCGCTTCCTCTCTTGAGCCGCAAACAAAAGGCCCGCGCATCGTGCGATGCGCGGGCCTTTTTCCGGGAATTGAAGCTAGGCGATCAGCTCTTCAGCTTGGCATTGCAGAGGCTGTAGAAGCCGCCGCCCTTCTGGATCCACTTCAGGCCGTTCAGCGTGTTGGCATCCTTGTTGGCATAATACTGCTCGAGGCAGGTATGCATGCGGCCCTTGGCCGGGGTCTCGGTCGCGAATTTCGGCGAGATGGCCTTCGGGAAAGTCACGCCTTTCGGAGCAACAGCGGTCGGCTTTTCCGGTTCGCTGGTGTAGGTGGCTTCGGTCGGAGCCGGCGCGGTGTCGTCATCCGAGGCGCTGGCACCGCATTGGGCCTTGCGGAAGTCGTTCCACTTCATGCCCTTCAGCGTGTTCGCCGTTTTCGCAGCCTGGTATTTGGTGCTGCATTCGGCCATGCTCAGGCCCTTGCCGCCGTCGGCAGTCGCGGTCGAGGTCTTGGTCGTCTTGGCGGGCTTGGTGTCGGTGGCGGGCGCGGTGGCGGCCGCCGCGGTTGCGCCAGGGCCGCACTCGGCCTTGCGGAAGTCGTTCCACTTCATGCCGTTCAGCGTGCCGGCGGATTTCGCAGCCTGGTACTTGGCGCTGCATTCCTTGGAACTCAGGCCCTTGGCCGCGTCGTCGGAAGCGGCGGCGGCCGCCTTCGTCTTCTTGGCGGGCTTGGTGTCGGCTGCCTTCGTATCGGTCGCGGCCTTGGCGTCAGTGGTCGCCTTGGTGTCGGTCGCGGCGGAAGCGTCGGTACCGCACTGGGCCTTGCGGAACTGGTTCCAGGTCTGGCCAGAGAGCGTTCCCGCATCCTTGGCCGCGTTATACTTGGTGCTGCACTCGGCCATGGTCAGCGCGTTGGCCGGCGCCGCCAGGAACAAGGTTGCGACGGCGATCCCCGTCAAAGCTGCAAGTCTATGAATAAGCATGGCGTTTTCTCCCTTGCTGCCGCCATTAAGTGTCCCTATGCCGAATCAATAGCTCTCAATGTCCGGCTGCGCCAGATGCTCCCGGCATTGATACCGTCACAAAGTGTGTTGATCCTGATAAGGTGATGAATTGCTTGCCGGCGTGTCGATAGCCAAGGTTAACCGGTGGATAGGGCACCGAAAAGCCTGGCTTGAGCAGGTGCAGAGCCGCCAAGTAAAAGGCGGTGGCAGGCTGTCGAATCACTTGCACAGCCCGCGACAATGATTTTCTAAGGATTGGTAATATATAATGACGAAATTTGATGATCGGATGCGGCCCAATTGTGGCAATACGGGCGGCTGAAAAACCGACAGGGACTGTAAGGCACATGGCAGGTCAGTATTTCGGCACCGACGGTATCCGCGGACGCGCCAACAAATTTCCGATGACGGCCGAGATTGCCATGCGAGTCGGCATGGCGGCCGGGCTCTCCTTCCAGCGCGGCAATCATCGTCATCGCGTCGTGCTCGGCAAGGACACGCGGCTTTCCGGCTACATGATCGAGAACGCCATGGTGGCGGGCCTTTGTGCCGCCGGCATGGACGTGTTCCTGCTCGGCCCGATACCGACGCCTGCGGTCGCCATGCTGGTGCGCTCGCTGCGCGCCGACATCGGCGTGATGATCTCGGCCTCGCACAATCCCTATTACGACAACGGCATCAAGCTCTTCGGGCCCGACGGCTACAAGCTCTCCGACGAGATCGAGGAGCGTATCGAGGGCATGCTCGACAAGGACATCGAGCTGGCGCTCGCCGATTCCGACGGGCTCGGCCGGGCCAAGCGCGTCGATGGCGTGCATGACCGCTATATCGAATTCGCCAAGCGCACGCTGCCGCGCTCGATGTCGCTTTCGGGTCTCAGGATCGTCGTCGACTGCGCCAACGGCGCCGCCTACAAGGTGGCGCCGGCCGCGCTTTGGGAGCTGGGCGCCGAGGTCATCGCAATCAATGTCGAGCCCAATGGCTTCAACATCAACAAGGAATGCGGCTCGACCCATCCGGCCGGCCTGCAGAAGAAGGTGCACGAGGTGCGCGCCGACATCGGCATCGCGCTCGACGGCGACGCCGACCGCGTCGTCATCGTCGACGAGAACGGCGCGATCGTCGACGGCGACCAGATCATGGCGCTGATCGCCGAATCCTGGCACCAGAGCGGAAGGCTGGCCGGCGGCGGCGTCGTCTCCACGGTGATGTCCAATCTCGGCCTGGAGCGCTTCCTCGGCGACATGAAGCTGCAGCTGCACCGGACCAAGGTCGGCGACCGCTACGTGGTCGAGCATATGCGCGCGCATGGCTTGAATGTCGGCGGCGAGCAGTCCGGCCATATCGTGCTTTCCGATTTCTCGACCACCGGCGACGGCCTCGTCTCGGCGCTGCAGGTGCTGGCCTGCATCAAGCGGCAGAACCGTCCGGTCAGCGAGCTGTCGAAGAAGTTCGAGCCGGTGCCGCAGCTTCTGAAGAATGTCCGCATCTCGGGCGGCAAGCCGCTGGAGGAAGCGCCGGTCAAGGCAGCGATCGAGGAAGGGCGCAACCGGCTCGGCACGTCCGGCCGCCTCGTCATCCGGCCCTCGGGCACCGAGCCGCTCATCCGCGTCATGGCCGAAGGCGACGATCCGCAACTGGTCGAAGCGGTCGTCAACGATATCGTCGGCATCCTTCAGGACACCCGCAGCGCCGCCTAGAACGCTTCATCGTTTCACGCAAACGCCGAACCGCTCTATCTCTCTGTTTTCCGCAATTGGGCGGAAAGCTACGGCGAAGTCGCCGAGCCTGACCGTTTCACGCTCAGGTCGATATGCGAGCCCGCCCTTCGGCGGGCTTTTCGCTTGCCACACGGACGGCGCGCCGCACTCGGTCTCTAGCTAGAATTGTATGGATTCGTGGTTAATCGGTACGGTTAAACGGCTTTTAACCTTTGCAATTCATTATCCAAACCCGAGGTCAATCATCTTCGGGCGGGTGTCGTCCCGAGGCTTCTTAGGGGTGACAGAATGTTCAAGACAGCAAGAATGGCATTGCTTGCCGCGCTGTTCGGGGGGATGGCCGGGCCGCTCTTCGCGGCCGATCTCCCAGCGCCGCAGGTTGAAGAAGCGCCGCCGCCGGTGGTCGAGCAGCAGCCCATCGATGTCGGCGGCTGGTACATCCGCGGCGATCTCGACTATCACAAATCGAGCCTGCGTGGCATCGACTATATTACATATGGGCCGCCACCCGGCAGCAACGATTTTGATTTCGGCCATCTGAAGGGCGGTTTCTCGCTGGGTGGTGGTGTCGGCTATAAGATCAACAGCTATCTCCGCACCGACCTGACCGCAGATTACTGGTTCAAGTCGAACTTCAACGGCCAGACCTCGGATCTGCTTACAACGTCGACCGAAGTTTCAAAGATGAGCGCCCTGCTGCTGCTCGCCAATGCCTATGTCGACATCGGCACCTGGCACGGCATCACGCCTTATATCGGCGCCGGCATCGGCGGTGCACACGTCAAATGGGACACAGTCCATGATCCGAACACCACCGAGACCAATCCTGGCTCGTCCAACTGGCGCTTCGCCTACGCGCTTATGGCCGGCGCCTCCTACTGTCTGACCGACAGGGTAATCCTCGACGCGGGTTACCGCTTCACACATATCGAGGGCGGCCGCATGTTCGAGTTTGATACGAGCAGTTCCGGACCAGGTTTCGACCACGGCATCAACACCCATGAAGTGCGCGGCGGCTTGCGCTACCAGTTCAGCGGCAACAATGGCTGCGCGGCACCGGTCGCCTATCAGCCGGAGCCAGAACCGATCTACACCAAGTAATCGCTTCCTGAATCCTGGAACTCAAAACCGCCCGGCATCAGCCGGGCGGTTTTTTGTTTTATGCAACGCCGGTAAATATCGATCGAAATCAATTCGGTAACTGGCTGTTATCCTTAACCGGCACTTAACCACTATGGTTAACAATGCTTCCTGAAACGGCAGCTCTGCTCGCGCTCGCGACTGGCGCCAACTTCAGGAGCCGGGGACCATGACATTAAAATCGCGTATCGCACTGGCGCTCGCCGCAATCGTGCTGATGCCGGCGACACAGGCGGTTTCGGCCGATTACGATCCGCCGGTCTATGCCGACCAGGCGCCGGACTATCAGCCGGTCGAGGTCGGCTCGGGCTGGTACCTGCGCGGCGACGTCGGCTACGCCTTCAGCCATCCGTTCGATGACACCAGCAACAATCCGGGCTTTTCACACAGCCAGACGCTGTTCGATGCCAGCGTCGGCATGGGCTATCATTTCAACGATTATCTTCGCGCCGACCTGAACCTGGGGATCCTGCCGTCAAACAAGTTCGGCGACAGTGTAGACACCACGTGTAGCGGATCAACAACGACGACAATCGTCGACAACACCAGCGGAACGATAACAAGCCAAAACACTGTTGCGGGCACTACACAGCCCTGCAAGGGATCCAACAGCGCGTTGAACAAGGCCTATAGCCTGATGGCCAACGGCTACGTCGATCTCGGCACCTATGTCGGTATCACACCCTATATCGGCGCCGGCGCCGGCGTTGTCTACGACAAATACGCCAGCTCAATCGGCGCGAAAAATTGCGTTCCGTCGAACAGCAGCGTCGTCGGCAATGGCACCACCACTACGACGCAATTCAACTGCGATGACCCTGCCGGCTATGCCGGGCAGGTTAGCTCGAAATCCAGATATGACTTTGCATATTCGCTAGCGGCCGGCCTCTCCTATCAGGCGACCAAAAATGTTTCGGTCGACCTAGGCTACGAATATCTCTCGATCCCGAGCGCACAGTATGTCGCCTACGACAACGGACTCTTCAACGTTCACAAGGGCGTGAACTTCCAAACTGTCAAGCTCGGCTTGCGTTACGATCTTTGGTAGCGCAGACGTCTCGCAGACGGCGGTTCTCTTCGGTGCCGCCGTCTGTTTCTTGCCGCATTGCTTTTCGTGAGGGAATATCCTGACAGCGACAAAGACTTTGCTCTTGACGCCGACAGCCTGAGCGCATATCGCCATCCGTGGGCCACCCCTCCCCAACGAGGGGCCACTATCTGGAAGGATAGACCACGATGACGACACCTACGAAGCCCGGACTCCGTCCGGCAAATCCCAACTTCTCCTCAGGTCCCTGCGCAAAACGCCCCGGCTGGTCGGTCGAGGCGCTGTCGAAGGCCGCGCTCGGGCGCTCGCATCGCGCCAAGATAGGCAAGGCGAAGCTCGAGCAGGCGATCGAGCTGACGCGTGAAATCCTCAAGGTTCCCGCGAATTACCGCATCGGCATCGTGCCGGCGTCGGACACCGGCGCGGTCGAGATGGCGCTGTGGTCGCTGCTCGGCGAGCGCGGCGTCGACATGGTCGCCTGGGAAAGCTTCGGTTCCGGCTGGGTGACGGATGTCGTCAAGCAGCTCAAGCTCGCCGATGTGCGCAAGTTCGAGGCGGGCTACGGCCAACTGCCCGACCTGGCGCAGGTCGACTTCGACCGCGACGTGGTCTTCACCTGGAACGGCACGACATCCGGCGTGCGCGTGCCGAACGGCGATTTCATTCCGGCGAACCGCAAGGGCCTGACCATTTGCGACGCCACCTCGGCGGCGTTCGCGCAAAGGCTCGATTTCGAAAAGCTCGATGTGGTCACCTTCTCCTGGCAGAAGGTGCTGGGCGGCGAGGGCGCGCACGGCATGCTGATCCTCAGCCCGCGCGCCGTCGCCCGGCTGGAGACCTACAAGCCGGCCTGGCCGCTGCCGAAGATCTTCCGCCTGACCTCGGGCGGCAAGCTGATCGAAGGCATCTTCAAGGGCGAGACCATCAACACACCGTCGATGCTGTGCGTCGAGGACTATCTCGACGCGCTCCACTGGGCGAAGTCGATCGGCGGGCTCGAGGCGCTGATTGCCCGAGCGGACGCCAATGCCGCTGTGCTCGACCGGTTCGCCGACAAGTCGGCGTGGCTCGGCCACCTTGCCGTCGATCCGGCGACGCGCTCGAACACGTCCGTGTGCCTCTCCTTCACCGATCCGGACGTGACGGCGCTCGATGCCGACGGGCAGGCGGCCTTCGCCAAGGGCATCGTGTCCGCCCTCGACAAGGAAGGCGTCGCCTACGACATCGGCTCCTATCGCGATGCGCCGCCCGGCCTGCGCATCTGGTGCGGAGCCACCGTCGAGACCGCCGATCTCGAAGCGCTGGTGCCCTGGCTCGACTGGGCCTTCGCCACGCAGAAGGCGTCGCTCAAGGCAGCGGCCTGAAATCCGTGGCGGCCTCCGGCCGCCACCTTTTCCGACACATCCAATCCCCTTCAAGGAGGCCGCCATGGCGCCCCGCGTTCTCGTTTCGGATAAACTTTCCACCACCGCCGTGCAGATCTTCAAAGACCGCGGCATCGAGGTCGACTACCTGCCCGATCTCGGCAAGGACAAGGAAAAGCTTCTCGAGGTGATCGACCAGTATGATGGCCTCGCCATCCGATCGGCGACCAAGGTCACTGAGAAGCTGATCAATGCCGCCAGCAGGCTCAAGGTCGTCGGCCGCGCCGGTATCGGCGTCGACAATGTCGATATCCCGGCCGCCAGCCGCAAGGGTATCATCGTGATGAACACGCCCTTCGGCAATTCGATCACCACGGCCGAGCATGCGGTCGCCATGATCTTCGCGTTGGCGCGGCAAATCCCGGAAGCCAACGCCTCCACCCATTCGGGCAAGTGGGAAAAGAACCGTTTCATGGGTGTCGAGATCACCAGCAAGACGCTGGGCGTGATCGGCTGCGGCAATATCGGCTCGATCGTCGCCACGCGCGGCGTCGGGCTGAAGATGCATGTGATCGCCTTCGACCCGTTCCTGTCGGACAGCCGCGCCGAGGAGCTCGGCGTCCAGAAGGTCGAGCTCGACGAGCTCTTCGCCCGCGCCGACTTCATCACCTTGCACACGCCGCTGACCGACAAGACGCGCAACATCATCAACGCGGCGGCGATCGCCAAGATGAAGGACGGCGTGCGCATCATCAACTGCGCGCGCGGCGGACTGGTCGTCGAGGCGGACCTGGTCGCGGCGCTGAAGAGCGGCAAGGTGGCGGGCGCCGGCATCGACGTGTTCGAGGTGGAGCCGGCCGAGCAGAACCCGCTGTTCGGCATGGACAATGTCGTGGCGACGCCGCATCTCGGCGCCTCGACCACCGAGGCGCAGGAGAATGTCGCGCTGCAGGTCGCGGAGCAGATGAGCGACTACCTGATCAAGGGCGCGGTCTCCAACGCCATCAACATGCCTTCGATCACCGCCGAGGAGGCGCCGCGGCTGAAGCCTTTCGTCAAGCTCGCCGAAGTGCTCGGCGCCTTTGTCGGCCAGGTCACCGAGGATCCGATCAAGGAGGTCGAGATCCTGTTCGACGGCTCGACCGCGACGATGAACACGCGCGCGCTGGTGAGTGCTGCCCTTGCCGGCCTCATCCGGCCGCAGGTCTCCGACGTCAACATGGTGTCGGCGCCGATCATGGTGAAGGAGCGCGGCATCATCGTCGCCGAGGTCAAGCGCGACAAGTCGGGCGTGTTCGACGGCTACATCAAGCTCACCGTCACGACCGAGCACAGGACGCGCTCGATCGCCGGCACCTGCTTCTCCGACGGCAAGCCGCGCTTCATCCAGATCAAGGGCATCAATCTCGACGCCGAGGTCGGCCAGCACATGCTCTACACCACCAATGCCGATGCGCCCGGCATCATCGGCCTGCTCGGCACCGTGTGCGGCGAGAACGGCGTCAACATCGCCAACTTCCAGCTCGGCCGTAACCGGCCGGGCGGCGATGCGATCGCGCTGCTTTATCTCGACGCGCCCTTCCCGGAAAAAGTACTGGAGCAGGTGCGCGCGCACAAGTCGATCGACTCGGCGAAGCGGCTGCGCTTCGACGTCGGCGGCGAGTAATCCTCGACTGACATGAAAAAACGCCCCGTCTGCATCAGCGGGCGGGGCGTCAATGGATCGAAGTTGCTGACGGCTGCTTTGCGCATGGCGCGAGATATCATCCCGACTGCAACACTGCTCGGCTGCCGCTGTATTCGGCAAGCGCAATGCCGCCGAGGACAAGTGCCAGCGCGAAAGCCTGATAGGCCTGAAACTGCTCGCCGACGATCAGCACCGAAAGCAGCGTGCCGAAGATCGGCACCAGGTTGATGAACAGGCCGGCGCGGTTGGCGCCGATCAATTCGTTGCCCTTGATGTAGAGGACCTGCGAGACGACCGAAGCGCCAAGCGCCGTATAGAGCGTGAGCGCCCATCCGCGCGCGTCCGGCACGATGACGCGGCCCGACGCGACCTCCCAGAGCAAGAAGGGCAAGGAGATCAACAGCGCGGCGATCGACAGCGCCAGCATGAAACTTTGCCAGCGGATTGCCGGCTTGAGCCGCAGCCCCACCGAATAGAGGCTGTAGCAAAGCACCGCGACAAGCATGATGGCGTCGCCGAAGTTGAGGTCGAGCTTCAGGAGCTGGCCGAGGTCGCCATGGCTGGCGGTCAGCGCGACGCCGACGATGGTGAGGATGACGCCGACGATCTGGAGGGGCTGCACGCGCAGCCTGAAGAGCACAAAATTGGCCAGGATGATGACGATCGGAATGGCTGCCTGCTCGATCGAGACGTTGATGGCGGTCGTGTAGTTGAGCGCCGTGTAGAAGATGACGTTGAAGATGGTGAAGCCGCAGGCGCCGAGGCCGGCAAGCAGCTTCCAGTGGCTGCGCACTACGGGCCAATCCTCGCGCAGCGTCCGCCAGCCGACGGGCAGCAGGATCAGCACCGCCATCACCCAGCGCAGGAACACCAGCGTCATCGGCGAGACATGGCCGACTGCAAGCTTGCCCGCCACCGAATTGCCGCCCCACAACAGCATGGTCGACAGAAGGAACAGATAGGCGGCTCGATGCATGGAGGTTCCGGCCCCGCAGGATGTTCGAGGGTTCAGGCCGGCCTAGAGTGGTGGCGGCGGCAAGTAAATGATGCGAAGGCCGGAATTTGTTGTGCCTGGATCAGGTTGACGTTTCGCCGGCGCCGTCATTTCGATCCAACTCCTGGCTGGGGCATGGTCTTTTGCGAAAGCCGGCTCCCGCTTTCGGGGGTATGCTCCAAGGATGGTTTCGGCGGCAAAGAAAGGGTCGCGCCGGCCTGCGCTTGACGCTATAGAGGCCTGTCGTTTCAGGCCGCCCGCGCGGCATTTCAAGGGAAAAGAACATGGCCAATGTGGTGGTCGTCGGCTCGCAATGGGGCGACGAAGGCAAGGGCAAGATCGTCGACTGGCTGTCGGAACGGGCCGATGTGGTCGTGCGCTTCCAGGGCGGCCACAATGCCGGCCATACGCTGGTCGTCGACGGCAAGGTCTACAAGCTGTCGCTGCTGCCCTCGGGCGTGGTGCGGGAGGGCAAGCTTTCGATCATCGGCAATGGCGTGGTGTTCGATCCGCATGCTTTCGTCGCCGAAGCCAAGAAGCTCAAGGAACAGGGTGTGGAGGTCACGCCGGAGCGCCTGAAAATAGCCGAAAACACCGCGCTTATCCTGTCGCTGCACCGGGAGCTGGACGGATTCCGCGAAGACGCCGCCTCGAATTCCGGAACCAAGATTGGCACGACCCGCCGTGGCATCGGCCCCGCCTATGAGGACAAGGTGGGCAGGCGCGCGGTGCGGGTGATGGATTTGGCGGATTTGGAAACGCTCCCGTTGAAGGTCGACAGGCTGCTGACGCACCACAACGCCCTGCGCCGCGGGCTCGGCCATGCGGAAGCGACGCATGAGGCGATCATGCAGGAGCTGACCTCGGTGGCCGCCGAGATCCTGCCCTACATGGACCGCGTCTGGAAGGTGCTCGACGACAAGCGTCGCGCCGGCGAGCGCATCCTGTTCGAGGGCGCGCAGGGCACGCTGCTCGACATCGACCACGGCACCTATCCTTTCGTCACCTCGTCCAACACGGTCGCGGGTCAAGCCGCCGCCGGCGCGGGCGTCGGCCCCGGCGTCATCGGCTACGTGCTCGGCATCACCAAGGCCTATACGACGCGCGTCGGCGAGGGACCGTTCCCGACCGAGCAGAAGAACGAGATCGGCGAGTTCCTCGGCACGCGCGGCCATGAGTTCGGCGTGGTCACCGGCCGCAAGCGCCGCTGCGGCTGGTTCGACGCCGTGCTGGTGCGCCAGGCCGTCGCCGTCAACGGCATCAAGGGCATCGCTCTGACCAAGCTCGACGTGCTCGACGGGCTGGACGAGATCAAGGTCTGCACGGGCTACAGGCTCGACGGCGAGACGATCGACTACCTGCCGGCCAGCCAGGGCGCGCAAGCGCGGGTCGAGCCCATTTACGAGACCCTCGAAGGCTGGAAGGGAACCACGGCCGGCGCCAGAAGCTGGAACGATTTGCCGGCGCAGGCCGTCAAATATGTCCGCTATATCGAGGAGCTGATCGGCGCCCCGGTGGCGCTGCTTTCCACCAGCCCCGAGCGGGACGACACAATACTTGTGACCGATCCGTTTCAAGACTAGTTTCACAGCCCTTCCCGGCGCTATGGCTGATTTGCGGCCGGGCGGGAAAAGAATGCAGGTCACCTGACGCATGGCAGATTTCGTTAGTGTTCTGAAAAAGCAGCTCGCGAAGAAGGACGAACCTTCGTTCGAGATGCGCAAGCAGATATACGACGGTGCCCGCGCGGTGCTGGCGAAGAAGCTCGCCGAGTATTCTCCGCCGCTTGCGCCCGATGTCGTCAGCAAGCAGAAGCGCTCGCTGGAAGACGCCATTTCCAGCGTCGAGCGCGACTACGTCAAACGCCCTCCGGCCGAGGATCCGCTGGCGGAGCTGGAGCATATCTTCTCCTCCATCGATCGCAACAAGAACCAGCCGAGCCACTCCCGCCAGCCGGCGGCGCCTGAGCCCGCCAAGCCGGATCCGTTCAAATCCGAGCCGTTCAAGCCGGCGCCGGCGCCCGCCAGGACGGAGCCAAGCTGGCAAAGCGCGCCGAAGGCGGAGCCGGCGCGGCAAATCCCTGCGAAGACCGAGCCGGCCTGGCAGAACACGGCAAGGACGGAACCGAACTGGCAGACCGCGCCAAAGGCGGAGCCAGCCTGGCAGAAGCCGCCGCCGCCGATGCCTTCGCCGCGTGACGACGATGTCGGCCTTGCCGGCATGGACGCCGCCGATGCCGATGACGGCGGCGACGTCTTTGCCAATGACGAGCAGCCGGCCGATACCTTCCAGCGCCTGCGGCCACAGCCGCCGCAGCGCAAGCGCAGCTATGGCGGCTTGATCGCCGCCGTCATCGCGCTCCTGGTGCTGGCCGGCGGCGGCTACGGCATATGGCTGAACAAGAATGCGTTCGGCTCGCTCTTCGGCCTTGGCGCCGGTGGCAGCAAGACGGTCTCGACCGAGCCGCTGGTCAAGCCGGCTCCGGCCAAGCCGGCGACTGAGACGGCGGCGGCGCCGGCTGCGTCCGGCACCGGCGAGACTGCCGACACGACCAAGTTCACGCAGCGCCTGACATCCGAGGGCAAGGAGACCGATCCCGGTCCGGCCGGCGGACAGGCCACGATCGGCGAAGGCGAATCCGTCGCGGCGCTCACCTCGCGGCCGCCGGCGGCGCCAGCGACGACCCCGCCTGTTGCGGCCACGCAAACGCCCGCGGCACCTGCCGCGGGAGCAACGCCGGCTGCGCCGGCGACCGACGCCGCCAATCCGACGCCGCCCGCGGCCGGAGCCCCACCACCAGCTGCTGCGGCAACGCAGCCCGCGGCCGGCACCACACCGCCGGCGGCTGGAACAACTCCGCCTGCCGCGGGCACGACGCCAGCTGCGCCCGCGCCGGCGACAGCCGAAGCGACCCTGCCGGTCGGCCAGAAGGCGATCTTCTATGAGGAGCGCACCAGCACCCAGCAGGGCACGGCCGAGCCGGGCAGCATCGTCTGGTCGCTGGTGCAGGAATCGCCCGGCGGCGATCTGCCGCCGGAGCCGGCGATCCGCGCCGAGGCGACGATCCCGGGCAAGAACCTCCAGCTGCGCATGACGATCCGGCGCAACGCCGACCAGACCTTGCCGGCCAGCCACATCATCGAAATGATTTTCCTGACGCCGAAAGACTTCGACGGCGGCGGCGTCGACGGCCTTCTGCGCATCGCCATGAAGAGCTCGGAGCAGGATGCCGGCAGCCCGCTGATAGGCCTCCCGGCCAAGATCGGCGACGGCTTCTTCCTCGTCGCGCTCAACGACACCAAGGCCGACGAGGACGCCAACCTGACGCTGCTGAGGGGGCAGGCGTGGATCGACGTGCCGGTGGTCTACAAGACCGGACGCCGCGCGCTGCTCACCATGGAAAAGGGCATCCCGGGCGAAAAAGTGTTCGACGAGGCGCTGAAGGCCTGGGCGGCGAAGACGTCGGGGTGAAGTTAAAGGCGCGCCTTAAAGCCTTGAAAGAGCATGTCGAGCGCAGCGACGATATCGTCGTGGTGGCTCGTAAGATTGGTTCGATTTTCACCCAGTTCGGTCGCCGCAACCGTGGCAATCAGGTGGGTGGCCATCACCATCTTCCGGCCGTTGATCTCGAAAACCGGATGCAGCTTGCGCATTGGCGAAGGTGCCGAGGTCAGCGGCAGAAGCGGAACGACCACGCGAGTCTTGAAGTGGTCGAGCAGGTCGGATTGAACGTCGAGCAGATAGCCGCCTTCGATGCTGCTGGCGAAGACGTCATAGCGCGCCATTAGAATTGCCGATGTTCGGCGAGCGGGATGCCGTGCTTGTCGACATAGTCGTTCCAGGCGACCATCGTCGCGCGGTTTTCAAGCTTCCATAGCCGCGTTTTCTCCGCAGCAACCGCTTCCGCTATGCCGGCCTCCGCGGCACGCGATACATTCACGTTGAGCCCCTTGGCTTCCGCCATGAGTTGAGAATCGATAGACAGGTTAGCCGGTTGGCGGACTGCGTTCGGCGCTATCTTGCGCATGATGGTGTCCTCATTATGCGCATATCTTATGCGCACGCCGCCGTTTTTGCAACGAAGACAGCGCTACCCCTCCATCTCCTCCCGCAGCATCTCCAGCTCCAGCCACTCTTCCTCGAGCGCGGCGAGCGTGGTGCGTTCCTTGTCGAGCGCGGCGATGGTCTTCTGGAACGAGGTCGGGTCGCGCTCGTAGAAGGACGGGTCGGCGATGTTGTTTTCCAGCCGCGAGATAGAGGCCGTCACCGCCTCGATCTTCTTCGGCAGCGAATCCAACGCGAATTTCTGCTTGAACGAGAGCTTTCTTGCGGGGCCCTTAGGCGATGGCTGTTCGGCTTTCGATCCAGCCTCGCCTGCCTCGGTTTTCGACCTTGCCTTGCGATCCTCCAGCCTGGAACCGCCGCGCTGCGCCAGCATGTCGGAATAGCCGCCGGCATATTCGATCCAGCGGCCGTTGCCGTCCGGCGCGATCACGCTGGTGACGGTGCGGTCGAGAAAATCGCGGTCGTGGCTGACCAGGATCACGGTGCCGGCAAAGCCCGCGACCAGTTCCTGCAGCAGTTCCAGCGTCTCCATGTCGAGATCGTTGGTCGGCTCGTCGAGCACCAGCAAGTTCGCCGGCCGTGCCAAGACCCGGGCCAGCAGCAGCCGCGCGCGCTCGCCGCCGGAAAGCTCGCGCACCGGCGTGCGCGCCTGCTCCGGTTTGAACAAGAAGTCCTTCATGTAGGAAACGACATGGCGCTGCTCGCCATTGATGACGAGGTTCTCGCCGCGCCCGTCGGTCAGGTAATGCGCCAGCGTCTCGGCCGGGTCGACGGCCTCGCGCTTCTGGTCGAGCGTCGCGATCTCGAGATTGACGCCGAGGCGCACGGTGCCGGCGTCCGGCGCCAGCTCGCCGGTCAGCATCTTCAAAAGCGTCGTCTTGCCGGCGCCGTTCGGGCCGACCAGGCCGACGCGGTCGCCACGCTGGATGCGGGTCGAGAAACCCTTGATCACGGTGAGGTCGCCAAAGCTCTTGTCGATGGCCTTGGCCTCGATCACCAGCTTGCCGGATTCGGCCGCGTCGCTCGCCACCATGGTCGCTGTCCCCTCGGCGCCGCGGTGGCTGCGGAAACGCTGGCGCATGGTCTGCAACTCGCCGAGGCGGCGCATGTTGCGCTTGCGCCTGGCGGTCACGCCGTAGCGCAGCCAGTGCTCCTCGCGCACGATCTGGCGGCCGAGCTTGTGCTGCTCGCGTTCCTCCTCTTCCAACACCTGGTCGCGCCATTCCTCGAAATGGGCGAAACCCTTGTCCAGTCGCCGCGTCTGGCCGCGGTCGAGCCAGACGGTGGCGCGCGTAACCCGCTCGAGAAAGCGGCGGTCGTGCGAGATCAGGATGACGGCCGAGGAAGTTCGGGCAAGCTCTTCTTCCAGCCATTCGATGACAGAAAGATCGAGATGGTTGGTCGGTTCGTCGAGCAGCAGGATGTCGGGTTCGGGCGCCATGACGCGGGCAAGGGCGGCGCGGCGCGCCTCGCCGCCGGAAAGGTCGTTCGGCCGCTCCTCGCCGGTCAACCCGAGATGTTCCATCAGATAGGTCGCGCGATGCGGATCGTCGGCCGGACCGAGGCCCGCCTCGACATAGGCGCGCACGTCGGCGAAGCCGTCCATGTCGGGCATTTGCGGCAGATAGCGGACCGTGGCCGAGGGCTGGCGGAACACTTCGCCGTCCTGCGGCTCGATCATTCCGGCTGCGATCTTGAGCAGGGTCGACTTGCCCGAGCCGTTGCGGCCGACCAATGCGATCTTCTCGCCGGCGGATGCGCTGAGCGCCGCGCCGTCTAGCAGCGGAGTGCCGCCGAAGGTCAGTTTAATGCCGTCGAGGTTGAGAAGTGGCGGCGCCATCTGGAAATGTCAGCTTTCAGGAAGAGGGTAGGGGTGGGCCAGAAGCAGCGCGCGGCCACGCTCCAGCGCGATGCCAAGCTGCCCTTTGACCTCGTTTGATATAGTGAGCGAGGAGCCGAACGCCACCTCGACGCGGTCGAGCGGCCATTTGGCGCCCGTGACCGTCAGGCCGGACAGATCGGAGAAGCCGAGCACCGAAAACAAGGTGCCGTCGGCATAGTCGAAACCGGCGCTGCCCGGCAGGACGGGGACGCCTTCCTGCGCCCCGCTGGTCAGCAGTATCGTCGTACCCGCTTCGGCGAGCCGAAGCCCGAGCGCCAGATGCAGGAAGGCATGGTCGGCGCGCTTGCCGCCGAAGGCTCCGGCCAGCACCAGGCTGGTGGCGCCGCGCTGGAGCGCTTCGGCTATGGCGAGCTCGCCATCGGTCATGTCCTTCTCGGCCGGGAATACCTTGCGCGGAACGGCGGCTAGGTCCTTTGGGAGGTTCGCCGGCACCGAGTCGAAATCGCCGACCCAGATCTCCGGCAGCAGTCCGAGCATGCGTGCATGGCCGATGCCGGCGTCGGCGGCGATGACGCGCGAACCCTCGATCTGGCGTTCGAGCCGGGGCGTGCGGATAAGCTCGCCGCCAAGCAGGATGGTGAATGTGCCCATGGCCGTCGCCCTTACCAGCCCTCCAAGCGAAACGGAAGCCGGATGGCCCCAGGTTCGGTTGCGAGCCTGCTGCCGGGGAACATTAGCTGCCCGGCAAACTTCCGCTTGCGCGCCGCTTCGGCCGGGCCTATCTGTCGAAACGCTCTAACGGGGTGCCGGACGTGATCCGGCTGAGAGGCGATCAAGCCAACCCGCTGAACCTGATCCGGTTTGTACCGGCGGAGGGATTAGACGTTTCGGACCATCCGACGCCTCAATTCCTTGTCACTCGAACGAAGGAGGCGCCGATGCGCTCGATACTGTCACGTCTGATACTGGCAACAGGCTTTGTTTCGCTGCTGGCGGGTGTTGCGCCCGCCGAGGCGAAGGACAAGCTCACCGTCTACACCTATGAAAGCTTCACCGCCGACTGGGGTCCCGGTCCCGCGGTGAAGAAGGAATTCGAGGCCGAATGCGGCTGCGATCTCGAATTCGTTTCGGTGGCGGATGGCGTTGCCTTGCTCAGCCGGGTCAAGCTGGAAGGCGCCGGCACCAAGGCCGATATCGTGCTTGGCCTCGACACCAACCTGACGGCGGACGCCAAGGCGAGCGGCCTGTTCGCGCCGCATGGCGAAGTCTCCGGCATCAATGTGCCCGGCGGCTGGAGCGACGACACGTTCGTGCCCTTCGACTATGGCTATTTCGCCGTCGTCTATGACACGGAGAAGCTAAAAATCCCGCCGAAGAGCCTGAAGGAGCTGGTCGAGGGTACCGGCACGGACAAGATCGTCATCCAGGATCCGCGCACCTCGACGCCCGGCCTCGGGCTGCTTCTGTGGGTGAAATCGGTCTATGGCGACAAGGCGCCGGAAGCCTGGGCCAAGCTCAAGCCGAAGGTCCTGACGGTGACGCCCGGCTGGAGCGAGGCCTACGGCCTGTTCACCAAGGGCGAGGCGCCGATGGTGCTGTCCTACACCACATCGCCGGCCTACCACATGGTGGCCGAGAACACCGAGCGCTACCAGGCAGCCTCCTTCGAGGAAGGCGAGTACCTGCAGATCGAGGTGGCCGGCATCACCACGACGGGGGCGAAGAACCCGCTGGCGCAAAAGTTCATCGCCTTCATGACCGGGCCGAAATTCCAGGACATCATCCCGGAAACCAACTGGATGTTCCCGGCGGGCAAGACCGACAAGCCGCTCAACCCGGCCTTCGACAAACTGGTCAAGCCGACCAAGACCTTGCTGTTCAGCCCGGAGGAAGTCGCCGCCAACCGCAAGGCCTGGGTGGATGAGTGGCTGGCTGTGATGAGCAAGTAGATTTTCGATGCTTGCGCCAAGGCCCCCCTCTCTGTCCTGCCGGACATCTCCCCCTCAAGGGGGGAGTTTGGCAGCTTTGGCGCCTTGCTCAATCCTGCGGCATTGGAGATTGGCGAAAGCCCGCGTGACGTCTGATCTCCCCCCTAGAGGGGGAGATGGCCGGCAGGCCAGAGAGGGGCGCGAAGGAACGCGGCGCCCGCTAGCTCGAACCCAAAGGGTGCAGCGTGCAACCCACGCCGCGCCCTGACTCCCGCATCACCGCCGGCATTGCCGCACTCGCGGCCACCGCCATCCTCATCGGCGGCGCTTTCGCCGGCCTCGCCCTCGAAGGCATGCAGGATCTCTCCGGCGCTGCCGCCGCCTTCGACGGCTATCTCCTGCGCGTCGCCCGCTTCACGCTCTGGCAAGCGGCTCTGTCGACGCTCTTATCGGTCGCGCCGGCGCTGCTGGTCGCGCGCGCCCTGTCGCGACATTCGGCCTTTCCCGGCCGTCGACTGATCCTGCAGCTGTTTACCGTGCCGCTGGCCTTGCCGGCGATCGTCGCCGCGCTCGGTATCCTGGCGCTCTATGGTCGCGCCGGGTACTTTGCCGGCGCTTTCGCCAGGCTCGGCGGCGGGGATTGGCCGGGGATCTACGGCCTCTCCGGCATCCTGGTCGCGCATGTCTTCTTCAACCTGCCGCTGGCCACGCGCCTCTTCCTCGAGGCGCTGGGCACCATTCCCGCCGACCAGTGGCGGCTGGCGAGCCAGCTCGGCATGGGCGTCCGGCCGGCCTTCCGGCTGATCGAATGGCCGGTGCTGCGCGCGGCCCTGCCGGGGATTGCCGGGCTGGTCTTCATGCTCTGCATCACCTCCTTCACCATCATATTGACGCTGGGCGGCGGTCCGGCCGCGACGACGCTGGAGGTCGCCATCTACCAGGCGCTGCGCTTCGATTTCGATCCCGCGCGCGCCGTGGTGCTGACGCTGCTGCAGATCGCACTCACCTTTGTCGTGGTCGTCGCGCTCACGCGGCTCGGCGCCAACACGGTCGGCGACGCCAACCTGCCGGTGGTATCGCGCCGCTACCTTTCGGTGGGCCGGATCGAAAGTGTGCTGAACGTCGGCCTCATCGTGCTTGCCCTGCTGTTCGTCGCCGGACCGATGCTTGCGACCGTGCTTTCAGGCTTTCAGGCCGATCTCGGCCGGCTGGCGGGTGAAGCGGCGGTGCGCCGCGCGACGCTGACCAGCGCGGGCCTCGCTTTGCTTGCGGCGCTGCTCAGCGTGACGTTGTCGCTGGCGCTGATCGCGGCGCGGCGCGCGCTGGCCCTGCGGCGCCGGGCGGGCGGCGCCATGGGCCTGCTCGAACACGCCGCCGACACCGGCGCCGGCTTCGTGCTCGTCGTGCCTCCGATCGTGCTTGGCGCAGGCTGGTTCCTGGCGCTGCGCCACGTCACCGATGTCTTTGCCGTCGCGCCAGTCATGGTCGTCGCCGTCAACGCGGTGATGGCGATGCCCTTTGCCATCCGCGCCATTCGTCCCGCCTATGACGCGGCGAGCGAGCGCCACGAGCGCCTTTGCGTGGCGCTCGGCATATCCGGCTGGACCAGGCTCAGCCTGATCGACTGGCCGTCGCTCAGACGGCCCCTGGCCACCGGCTTCGCCTTCGCCATGGCGCTGTCGCTCGGCGATCTCGGCGTGATCGCGCTGTTCGGCAGCGATTCCGTGCAGACCTTGCCCTATCTGCTTTTGGCGCGCATGGGCAGCTACCGGACAGCCGACGCCGCGGGACTTGCCTTGCTGCTCGGCCTGGTCTGCCTGATGCTGGTGTTTGCCGCGGACTGGCTGGGGCGGGAAGGAAAGTCATGACGACCATGGACGGCACCGCCACGCAAAAGGGCCTCACCGTCGCCCTGGATGGCGTCTCGTTCAGCTATGGCGAGGCCTCCTTCCGCTTCGACGCCGAATTCGAGGCCGGCAGGATCACCGCCATCATGGGGCCGAGCGGCTCCGGCAAGTCGACGCTGCTCAATCTGATAGCCGGCTTCGAAACGCCCGATGCGGGCAAGGTGCTGATCGGCGGCATCGATATCGGCGACACACCGCCTTCGGCGCGGCCGGTGTCGATGGTGTTTCAGGAAAACAACTTGTTTGCCCATCTTACCGTGGAAGCCAATGTCGGGCTCGGCCGCTCGCCGTCGCTGAAACTCGGCGACGCCGATCGCGCCGCCGTCACCAAGGCGCTGGCGCGGGTTGGCCTTGCCGGCAAGGAAAAGCGGCTGCCGCGCGAGCTATCCGGCGGGGAGCGGCAGCGCGTGGCGCTGGCGAGGGTGCTGCTGCGCGACCGGCCCGTCTTGCTGCTCGACGAACCTTTCGCATCGCTCGGCCCGGCGTTGCGCGACGACATGCTAGACCTTATGGCCGGCATCCATGCCGAGCGCGAAATGACGGTGCTGTTCGTCACCCATCAGCCGGAAGATGCGCGCCGCATCGGCCAGGACGTGGCATTTCTCGACGAAGGCACGATCGCGGCGACCGGGCCGGCGGCCGATTTCTTCGATCGGTCTGGACCGGACGCCTTCCGGCGCTATATCGGCGATCGAGGCAGCACCGTTGCCGGATCACAACACATTGCCCGGAAGCGGACATAATTTACGGCCAAACCGGCAACGGGCGATCCGGCGTTTGCTTGCCTTGTCCGGGGGAGTGTGGCTAGGTCCGGCCATGCTGGTCCGGCGGGGCCGTGATTTGCCGAAAGATTTCGAAAGGAAGCCGATCTGTCGACCGGCGCTGAGAAGGTTTGGATGAGGCCGCTGGCACGATTTTTCGCGTTGGCGGGCGTTGCCGTGGCGCTGGCCAGCTGCCAGATGTTCACGCCGCCGGACGTGCAGGAAAGCGGCTTCCAGCCTTCCGACAAGCCGATCACCGTCGACAATGTCGTCGCCAACGCCAAGCTCGCCGAAATGGCGAAAGCGCAGCATCCGCGCATTCTCGCCACCTATGGCGGCGAATATTCCGACCCCAGGCTCGAGCGCATGGTTGCCAAGGTCGTCGGCAATCTCACCGTGGTGTCGGCCAACCCGACCCAGACCTATCGCATCACCATCCTGAATTCGCCCAACGTCAACGCCTTTGCGCTGCCGGGCGGTTATCTCTATGTGACGCGCGGCCTGCTGGCGCTGGCCAACGATTCCTCCGAGCTTGCCGCCGTCATCGCGCATGAGATGGGCCACGTCACCGCGAATCATGGCTTGCAGCGGCAGCAGCTCGAGGCCGAGGAGGGCCTTGCGACCAAGGTGGTTTCCGATGTGCTCGGCGACAGCCCAACCGCCAAGGCGGCGCTCATCCGCGGCAAGCTTCGGCTCGCGCAATTCTCGCGCAACCAGGAACTGCAGGCCGACGCCATCGGCATCAAGTCGATCGGCGAGGCGGGCTACGATCCCTATGCCGCCGGCCGCTTCCTGCAGTCGATGTCGGCCTATACCGATTTCCGCTCGGTGAGCGGCGCAACCGACGCCAGCCTCGACTTCCTGGCGACGCACCCCAACACGCCGCAGCGCATCGAGCTGGCGCAGCGTCTTGCGCGCAATTTCGGCCCGCCCGGCTTCGGCACGCGCGACCGCGACGCTTTCCTCGCCGGCATAGACGGCCTGCTTTACGGCGACACGCCCGAGGAAGGCTATGTGCGCGGCCAGACCTTCATGCATCCCAATCTCGGTGTCTCCTTCACCGTGCCGGACGGTTTCGTCATCGACAATTCGGCGGCCGCCGTCACCGCGACCGGGCCGGGCGACATCGCCATCCGTTTCGACGGCGTGGCGATCGATAAGTCGGTGTCGCTCACCGACTACATCCGCAGCGGTTGGGTGGCCGGTCTCGAGGACGCCAGCGTGCGCCAGGAGACGATCAACGGCAACGATGCGGCGATGGCGCATGCCACCGCGCAAGGCTGGCAGTTCGATATCGCGGTGATCCGCGCCGGCGGACAGGTCTACAGGCTGCTGACGGCCGCGCCCTCGGCCAGCACCGCGCTGGACCCGGTCGCGCGCTCGGTCAGCGGTTCGTTCCGTGTGCTGAGTCCAGCCGAGAAGGCGGCGCTGAAGCCGCTGCATATCAGGGTCGTCACTGTTCAGGCCGGCCAGACCATGGGCTCGCTCGCAGCGCAGATGGTCGGGGTCGACCGCAAGCTCGATCTCTTCCGCGTGCTCAACGCCATGTCGCCCGGCGCGACGGTGTCGTCCGGCGACAAGGTCAAGATCGTCACCGATAGGTAGGACAGCCCGTCGGGGCGGCTTGCGGCCGCGACCTGGGTCGACGCTTCGGCCGATCCCAGGTTTTTGTCGCCGCCACCCTCACAAGTCAGCACTGCCACTGGTGCTGTCGCCGGTGTTCCTGCTGGGTTGATCGGAATGATCGCCGCCATTGCCGCGCCAGGGCGCTGGTTCGATTGGCGCCAAAGGGGCCTTTGGCGTGTTCGGCGGCGGCGGCGCAGGGGTGCGGACCACTTTTACCTTCGTCACCACTTTCGTCACCACCTTGGGCTTGCACACCGCGACCGTCGGGGTGATGCGCTTCGGCGAAAGCCCGAGAATGGCCATCGAGTATTTGTCCTGCCGCTCCATGCCGGCATTGAGGAAAGCCAAAGCGCGGGCCGGGTCGGCGGGCACGCCGTTGCGGCCTTCCTGGAAGATCAGAGCAAGCTCCTTCATGGCGTCGACATGCCCCATCGCCGCTGCCTGGAGCAGCAGGTCCAGTCCCTTGCCGGTGTCGCGCTCGACACCGAGGCCATTGAACAAGGCTCGTCCCCAGGCGGCCATGGCGTAGGGGTCTCCCTTATCGGCCGCGGTCGAATAGAGGCCGTTCGCCTTCGATGTGTCGACAGCCGTTCCGGACGAGGCGATGGAGCCGAGCGCGAACAGGGCGCGGATATGTCCCTTGTCCGCGGCCTCCTGGATCGCTTGCCTGGCTTCGTCGATCCTGCCCGACGCCAGCAGCACCCGCCCCAGCTCGTAACGGAAGCGCGCAATGTCGGGGTAGGACTTCACCGCCGCCTCGCAGGCCTCGACCGCCCCGCCGCCGATCTCGTTCGGCAACCGGCCCGAGACGACGCCCTGCAGGTCGAGCGGCTCGCCGGCAGCCTGGTCGCAAGGGTCTACGTCCGGCGACAGTTTCACCGTCGCCTGCTTGGCTGCGTTGCCCACGCGAATCTCGAAGCCGACTTCGGCGGGAGCGGCCGAACCGATCTGCGGCTCGTAGCGCAGATTGTCGATATCGGCGGCCATCAGGCTCGATTGCGGCGACAGGACGCGATCCGGCAGGGACAGCGTTCCGGTCGCCGGGTAGCTCGCAAGCTTGAGGCTGATCGAGGCATCCTTGGCTGGAAGATCGAGTTTCAGCGGAACCGGACCGACGCCGACCGGGACGCGGATGTCGCGACTTCCAATCGCTTCGGCGGCATCGGCGACCTGGATTCCGCGCTCCGTCACCTGCTGGTTCTGCTGCGCGTCGAGCGGCGGCGGCGCTGGTTGCTCCGCCCCGCGCATCAGCACGACATCGTCGATGAGCGAGGAGTTCTCCCACGGAACCTGCTTGCCGTTGGTGGCCTTGACCACGTCGCGGCGCACGGCCGCCATGACAGAGCGTATCTCCTGGTCCGGCGCCAGCGCGCGGCGCGAGAAGGATGACGAGAACGGGCTGAGGTCGCCGGACCCGTCATAGGCGACTGCACCCGGCTCGGTGGCAAAGGCAATCAGCGTGTTCTGCGACCCTGTCACCTGCGCAAGCCCGCTGCCGCCGGCGACGATCAATTGGTCGCGCAGCCAATAGTCCTTGCGCGGGAAGGGATTGTTGCGACAGGCGTCGAGGATGATCATCTGGACTTTCGATCTCGACCGCAGTTGCCGCAATATGTCGTCGACCTTGATGGCCTGGACTTCCATGTCGGCCGCATCTTTCAACGACGCATCGACCGGGATCAGGAAATTCTCGCCGCCGATCTGGAAGCCGTGGCCCGAATAGTAGACGACCGCGAGATCGGCGCCGTCTGCCGCCGCCAGATAGTTGCGGAACCGCTCTTCGAACTGAAGCCGGGTCAGGTCCTTGGCCGCGAACACCTCGAAGCCGGCCAGCCGGAATGTCTTCGATACATCCTCTGCGTCCTTGTCCGGGTTCTTGAGCGCCGGGATTTCGCGGTATTCGGAATTGCCGATCACAAGGGCGACCCTTCGATCGGCACGAGCGTCCAGCGTCGTAAAGGCCACGAGGACCAGGGCCGCAAGGAACATACAGCATCGCAGCATGGCAATCCCCCATCTGTTGGCATCTGGAGGCTTCAAAGAGGCCAATTGCGACGCAATGGTCTGTTAAAGACCTCACAATCCAGAAGTATGGATGAAGGAAAATTGCCTCGATGGCGATATTTTCTTATTTACTAAATAACTTATTGTCGAATTCGAGCGCTCATTAGCTCAGGCGGCTTCCGCCAGGAATTCCGGATTCTGTTTAACCAGCGCCAGCTTCAGCTTTTCCATGGCGCGGGCTTCGATCTGGCGGACGCGCTCCTTGGAGATGCCGAGTTGTTCGCCAAGCGCTTCCAGCGTGGCGCCGTCGTCGCTCAGCCTGCGCTCCTCGATGATGCGAAGCTCGCGGGCGTTGAGAGCGCCGAGCGCGCTCTTCAGCCAGACGGCCCGGCGCTGGATGTCGATCCGGTCGCCGACGATCTCGTCGGGGAGCGGGTCTTCGGAGACCAGGAAATCCATCCGCTCGGCGGCACCGTTCTCGTCGGCCAAAGGCGCGTTGAGCGAACTGTCGGGCGAGGACAGGCGTGAATCCATCATCGCCACGTCGGCTTCCGGAACGCCGAGCGCGGCCGAGACCTCGCGATAGAGCGTTGCATTGGAGAGCGGCTCGGCGCCGTTGGCAAGGCGGGCGCGCAAGCGCCGCAGGTTGAAGAACAGCGCCTTCTGCGCCGAACTGGTGCCGCCGCGCACGATCGACCAGTTGCGCAGGATGTAGTCCTGCATGGAGGCACGGATCCACCACGTGGCATAAGTCGAGAAACGCACTTCGCGTGCGGGCTCGAAACGGGCGGCCGCCTCGAGCAGGCCGACATGGCCCTCCTGGATAAGGTCGCCGAGCGGCAGGCCGTAATGGCGGAATTTCGAGGCCATGGAGATGACCAGGCGCATATGGGCGACGGTGATCCTGTGCAACGCGTGCTGGTCGTTCTCTTCCTTCCAGCGGAGCGCAAGCACATGCTCCTCGTCGCGCTCGAGATAGGGAGCCTTCATTGCCGCCCGGACCAGTGTCCGTCCTGCCGCGTCCTCGATCATGCCGGCTCCTTTTGGCGGTGATTGCGCTTATGGCGGTTGAAAAGACGCCGCCGCGCCCTACAACAGCCATGCAACGTGTCAGGCGCATCGATGGTTCCGCCGCCCGAGGGGGGCAAATGTTGCCAGCGGGAACATTTTGTTATCGGCTTGTTATCGGCCCGGAAGTGCCGCTGGTGGATTATTGAGCGGTTTTGAGAATCAGATTTCTGGCAGAGCCGATATTTGAAATCTGGTTCCTTATTTAGCAGCCTTCTATCTGTCAGTTTCCCGCTCTCACAATCGTGCCGGGGCACCGGTCAAAACGGGATCACATAAAAATGAAATGGCTCAAATCGCTCCTCGTCGTCGGAACGCTGCAGGTTCTGGCGATCACCGCCGGTCATGCCGGCGCCAATCTCGACCAGATCAAGCAGGCCGGCGTCATCAAGGTCGGCACCGAAGGCACCTACGCGCCCTTCACCTATCATGACGAGTCCAACGCGCTGGTCGGCTTCGACGTCGAGATCGCCAAGGCCATCGGCGACAAGCTCGGCGTCAAGGTCGAGTTCCTCGAAGGCAAGTGGGACGGGCTGATCGCCGGCCTCGACGCCAACCGCTACGACGCCGTCATCAACGAGGTCGGCATCACCGACGCGCGCAAGGCCAAGTATGATTTCTCCGATCCCTACATCGCCTCGAAAGCGGTGCTGATCGTGCGCGGCGACAACACCGACATCAAGACCTTCGCCGACCTCAAGGGCAAGAAGTCGGCGCAGTCGCTGACCTCCAACTTCGGCAAGCTCGCCGAGTCCAACGGCGCCGAGCTCGTCGGCACCGACGGCTTCGACCAGTCGATCCAGCTGCTGCTTACCGGCCGCGCCGATGCCACGATCAACGACAGCCTCTCCTTCCTCGATTTCAAGAAGCACAAGCCGGACGCCAATGTGAAGATCGCCGCGCAGGAAGAGAATGCCGATTACTCGGGCGTCATCGTGCGCAAGGGCGATCCGGAGCTGGTAGCGGCCATCAACAAGGCGCTGGCCGACATCAAGGCCGACGGCACCTACCAGAAGATCGCCGACAAATATTTCGGCCAGGACGTTTCGAAGTAAGGCAATCGTCAGTTTCTTCGGATACCGGCGGGCCGTCAAAGACGGCCCGCCATTTCTTGCATGGTATCCATGGGGGCCGTCAAAGACGGCCCGTCATTTTACACGATATTCATGCGCCGCCGTCTTTGACGGCCCGCCGGTTTTTGCATGATAGTCAGTCCATACGGGGGAACGCGCCGCCGTATCTGGAAGGGAGAAGCGCGCCGTGCCGCACTGGCTGCAATTGATGCTGGACTCTCTGCCGACGCTGTTGTGGGCGGCGCTGATCTTCACCGTGCCGCTGACGCTCCTGTCCTTCGCGCTGGGGCTCATCGCCGGACTGGCGACGGCGCTGATCCGGCTGTTCGGTCCGAAGCCGCTGGTCGCGCTGGTGCGCTTCTATGTCTGGATCTTTCGCGGCACGCCGCTGCTCGTCCAGTTGTTCCTGATCTTCTACGGCCTGCCGTCGGTCGGCATCCTGCTCGATGCCTTTCCCGCCGCGCTGATCGGCTTCACGCTCAACATCGGCGCCTATACGTCGGAGATCATCCGCGCCGTCATCGGCTCGGTGCCGAAGGGCCAGTGGGAGGCGTCCTATTCGATCGGCATGACCTGGAGCCAGGCGATGCGGCGCACGATCCTGCCGCAGGCCGGCCGCGTCGCGGTGCCGCCGCTGTCCAACACCTTCATCTCGCTGGTCAAGGATACCTCGCTCGCCGCGGCGATCACGGTGCCCGAGATGTTCCAGGCCGCGCAGCGCATCGTCGCCACCAGCTATGAACCGCTGATCCTCTATGTCGAGGCTGCGGCGCTCTATCTCGCGTTGAGCTCGGTGCTGTCGGCGCTGCAGGCGCGGCTGGAGGTGCGGCTCAACCGCTACGGCGGGTTCCTGGAGGCCAACGCATGATCGGCCTCACCAACATCGAAAAGCGCTTCGGCGACAATCTGGTGCTGAAAGGCGTAACCGTCAGCCTGGACGAGGGCAGCGTGACGGCACTGGTCGGTCCTTCCGGCGGCGGAAAAAGCACACTTTTGCGTTGCATCAACCTGTTGGAGATCCCGACCTCCGGTTCCTTGCGCATCGGCGACGAGACGATTGCGTTCCAACCGGGCGGCAAGGTGCCGGCCAAGGACATCCAGCGCATCCGCCTGCAAACCGGCATGGTGTTCCAGAATTTCCAGCTCTTCCCGCACCGCACGGCGATCGAGAATGTCATGGAGGGGCTGGTGACGGTGCTGAAGTGGCCAGAGCCAAAGGCGCGCGAGCGGGCGATGGCGCTGCTCGAAAAGGTTGGCATGGCGCACAAGGCCGACGCCTGGCCGGCGACGCTGTCGGGTGGCCAGCAGCAGCGCGTGGCGATCGCCCGGGCGCTGGCGCCGTCGCCGCGCGTGCTGCTGTGCGACGAGCCGACCTCGGCGCTCGACCCGGAACTCGCGCAGGAAGTGGTCGACGTGCTTGGGCAACTGGCCCGCGAAGGCACGACCATGGTGATGGCCACGCATGACCTGCGGCTCGCCTCCAAGATCGCGCAGGAGGTCGTCTTCCTCGATGCCGGTTCGATCGTCGAGAAAGGCCCGGCCTCGGTCGTGTTCGACAATCCGGAGCGCGAGCGGACGAAACGCTTCATCGCCTCGCTGCGGCAGGAGGAAGCGCAGAAGGAAGCTGGCGGCTGAGCTCCTACCTCCCCACCTTGTGGGAAGCCAATCGCCGTATGCGAGGGTCCCAGAAACAAAAAACCCGGCGCGAGGCCGGGTTCTTCGTGCAGAAAAGCAGAAAAGCTCAGGCAGCTTCTTCCTGTTCGGATTCCTCGTTGTCGGCCTTGGCGCCGCGCTTCGGACCCTTGTTGAGGTTGACCTCGATGAGGCGAACCGCCTCCGTCTCCGACATGCGGTTCACCGCGGCGATCTCGCGGGCCATACGGTCGAGCGCGGCTTCATACAGCTGACGCTCGGAGTAGGACTGCTCCGGCTGGTTGTCGGCGCGATAGAGGTCGCGCACCACTTCCGAGATCGAGATCAGGTCGCCGGAATTGATCTTGGCATCATATTC
The DNA here is from genome assembly GCF_057784215.1 of Mesorhizobium sp. CNPSo 4661. Lineage (NCBI taxonomy): Bacteria > Pseudomonadati > Pseudomonadota > Alphaproteobacteria > Hyphomicrobiales > Phyllobacteriaceae > Mesorhizobium > Mesorhizobium sp. CNPSo 4661. The sequence continues at coordinate 27,465 of NZ_JBWGIO010000005.1, forward strand.
CTGGGCGCGGCGCGACCACATGGTGCGCTTGATGCGGGCGCGGCCCTGCACGACCTTCAGCGCGCGGTCGACATAGTCCTCTTCCGACAGCTTGCGCATGCCGATCGAGGTCGCCTTGGCGACCGGAACCTTCAGCCGCATCTTGTCCTTCTGGAAATCGATGACGAACAGTTCCAGCTTGTGACCCGCAACTTCCTGCTCGTCGATCGCCACGATCTGGCCGACGCCGTGCGCCGGATAGACGATGAACTCGCCGGTCTTGAACCCGTGGCGGGCCGCGCTGGACTTCTTCTGTGGGGTGACCGTTGCCATTACGCCCTGAACTCCTTAGTTGTGCAGCCGGCATCATGCCGGCTCGAACCGATGGGGTCGGCGATAGCCGACCATTAGCCGCGCAACAGAATGAGCCCACCGGAAAAGCAGGGACCGGCATATCGCACAAATGCGACCGCCTGCCCCAGATCGCTCTGGTCCGGATCTAAAAGCTCACCTTTCAGTGATTTGGGGCGTTAGCGCCATAAATCGACGTTGTGTCACCGGCATGTTTCGCTGATGTAACACAAAAAGTCGGAAGAATCAAGGTTTTGCTGCGTTCGCTAACGCCAAACGGGGTCGCTGCCTGTCAAGACAGCAATTGTATCGGTCTCGTTACGCCGCGTCATGCCGGCGTTGCCGGCGCCAGCATCAATCGCCTTCGCCAGGCTCCGGCGAAAAATATTTCTCGAACTTCCCGGCCTCGCCATCGAAGGTCTTGGCGTCTGCCGGCGGTTCTTTCTTGGCGGTGATGTTTGGCCATTTCTCGGCGTATTCGGAATTGACCTGCAACCATTTGTCGAGGCCGCCCTCGGTGTCAGGCTTGATCGCGTCGGCCGGGCATTCGGGCTCGCACACGCCGCAGTCGATGCACTCGTCAGGGTGAATGACGAGCATGTTCTCGCCTTCGTAGAAACAGTCGACCGGACAGACCTCGATGCAGTCCATGTATTTGCATTTGATGCAATTGTCGGTCACGACATAGGTCATTGCAGGCTCCGGAACGTCCCGATTTGCTCGGCTTTTTCAGGTTGAGGTAACGCCTTTGCCGGCTGCTTGCAAGGGCAGGGCATTTGTGTGCGGCCGGCATCGGGAAATGGAATTCCAGCGGTCTCGCCGGTTGCGGTCCGGCTGGCCCAATTCAATCATCGCCGAGCAGACGGTCAGTCTGCCGCCGCTCGCGTTTGGTCGGGCGCCCGCTGCCGGCCTCGCGCAGGGCCGGAATGGCGTCCGGAACCGCCTCGCCCTTGGGTGTCGGCGCCGGCGACATATCCTCGTAAAGCAGCCGCGCTTCGTCGGCCGGGCCGCGCCTGACGCCACAGTTCAGCACTTTCCAGACCAGGATGCGGCCCTCGAGCGTGATGGTTAGCACGTCGCCGGGCTTGACCAGATCCGAGGCCTGCGCTGCTTTGTCGCGATTGATACGGACGCGCCCGGCAACGACGACTTTCGCCGCCAGCGACCGTGATTTCACCGCGCGCGAGAAGAACAGCCATTTGTCGATACGCTGGCGGCCCTCTCCAACCATCGCGACTAGCTTTGTTGGAGCATGATCTTATCCGAAAACCGGTTCCCACTTTTCGCTGACGCGGTCCTTCGGTTCGGGATCATGCTGTCTCTTCGTTGGAGCATGATCTCGCCCGAAAACCGGTTCCCACTTTTCGGGATCATACTGTCTCTTCGTTGGAGCATGATCTTGCCCGAAAACCGGTTCCCACTTTTCGGGATCATGCTCTAGGCTATTTCTTCAGCTGGTCGCGCAAGGCGGCGAGCTTGGCGAAGGGCGAATCCGGATCGAAGCGCTGCGGACGTTCCTCGCGCGGCTTGCCCTGGAAGGCCGGCTTGCCGCCCGGGGCATTGCCCTTGCCGTCCTGCCTGTTGCCCTTCCAGTCGGGCCGGCCCTCGCGACGGCCCCCTTCGTGGCGATCCGGGCGCTCGCCTTGCGGCCTGCCTTCGCGCCGGTCGCCCGTCTCCGGTCTCGGCTTGAACTTCGAGCGGTCGAAGCGCGGCTTGCCGGCGCCGTCGCGCTGCTCGCGGCGGCCCTCATGGGCGGGCTTGTCGCCAGGCTGGCCGCTTGCGGCGCCCGCCTGTCCGTCGCGCGCGGGCTGGCCGCCGCGCGGCCGATTGTCACGGCGGTTGTCGTGGCGATGGCGCGGACGCTGATGGTCGAAACGCGCCTGACGCCACAGAAGGACAGGCTTCGGCTCTTCAGCCTCGGCCGGGGTTTCGCTGCCTTCACCCTCCCCCTCGTGGGGAGGGTCGGCGCGCAGCGCCGGGGCCGCGCCGGCGGCATCAGTGTCTGCAACGTCGGCGCCGTCACCCCCACCCGCGTCGCTTCGCGCCGCGACCTCCCCCATCGAGGGGGAGGTCGGAGCGTCGGCGCTTTCGGCTGACTCAAGCACCTCCGCGGTTTCCACCGCAGGATGAGGCTCTTCCGTGGCCTCGGCCGGAACTTCTGCCGGCTCCACCTCGGCAGGCTCCGCTGCGGCTTCCGTGATGGTTTCGGCAGGAACTTCCGCGATAGTCTCAACAGCGGCGGACGCGGACAGCTCCGAACCCTCGGCCGCTGCCTCTGCAGCCGCGTCTGTTGCCACAGCTTGTATCTCTGCCGCCTGTGCCGCGCGAGCCGCCTCTTCCGCGGCGAGCTTGGCGGCAGCCGCTTCGCGGGCGGCGTCGTCCTGCGCGTCGAGCTTCGCCTTCACCTCGGCGGCCGGCTTTGCCTCGGAGCGATAGCCGAGACCCTTGAGGATCTCTTCCATGTCGTCGGCGGTGGCGCCGAGGATCGACATCATCGGCGGCGTCACCATGAAGGCGTGGCCGTCATAGGCGCCGTCCGGACGCTGGCCGAGGCCGGGCTTCCAGTTGGTCGCCGGGCGGATGAGGTCGGCAAGCCTTTCCAGGATGTCGACGCGCACGGCGCGGCGGCCGAGGTTGCGGTAGCCGGCAAGCTTGTAGAAGGTCTTGTCGAAGGCCGGGTCGATGACCACCGAGGTGCGGCCCGAGGCCAGCGCATGCACCACGTCGCCGAAGCCCGGCTTGTCCTTGCCGTCGTTCTTCAGCGCCCAGAGCAAGGTCACCAGGCCTGCCGGCGCCGGCTTGATCAGCGCAGGCACGAAGACATGGTAGGCGCCGAAGCGCACACCGAGGCGGCGAAGCGCCGCGCGGCCTTCCTGGTCGAGCGACTTCATCTCCTCCGCGATGTCGCGGCGGTTGATCAGGCCGAAATGCTCGACCAGCTGGAAGGCGATGCCGCGCGCGATGCCGGTGAGCTGGTCGGCATTCTTCAAGTCGACCAGCGGCTTCAAGAGCGACTCGATCTGGAAATTGACGAAACGCTCGGCGCGCGCCGCCACCTTGTCGCGGGCAGGGCCGGTCAGCTGCTCGTCTGCAAGCAACACCAGGCGCGGCTTCAGCGCCTCGTCGCCGGCGACCAGCGTGCCGATCGGCGCGCCGATCCAGCGCAAGATGCCGTCCGAGCCCAAGGCCAGGTCGCCATTGGCGCAGGCGGCAAAGCGCTCGGCGCGCGCGTCGAACTCGGCCGCGAGCGCCTTCTGGGCGGCGGTGCGCACCGCCTTGGCGTCCTCGCCGCCGGCGCTCTGGTCGGCGGTGAAGCGGAACCCTTGCAACTCGCCGACATGATGGCCTTCGACGAGGACGGTTCCGGTAGGGCTGATTTCGGCTTCAGGCATGGTATTTTCTCTAAGGCGCCGCATGAGGACGGAAGTCCTGCGGTCTACGAAGCGTTTCGTCAACCGCTCATGCAGCGCATCCGACAATCTGTCTTCGATTTCGCGCGTCTTTTCCTGCCAGTGTAGCTGATCGGCCAGCCAGCCGGGGCGGTTGGAGACGAAAGTCCACGTGCGGATCTGCGCGATCCGGTGCGAGAGCGTGTCGATATCGCCTTCCGTCGTGTCGGCGCGCCGCACCTGCTCGGCCATGTAATTCTCATCGACATGGCCATGACGAGCAAGGTCCATATAGATGGAGGCGATGAGGTCGGCATGCTGCGCCGGCGCAATCTTGCGGTAGTCGGGGAGCGCGCAGGCTTCCCACAGCAGCGCCACGCGCTCCTTGCCGGTGGCCAAGGCGCGGATATCGCCGTCGCGCGACAGATGCTCCAGCGCCTGCGCGTCCACGGCCGGCAGCGCGCGGGTCAGCCCTTCGACCGGTGCATTGGTCTCGATCGAGCGTTTCAGCGCATCGAGGCTGGAAAAGTCGAAATCCGCGGTGCGCCATTGCAGCACCTTCACCGGGTCGAAGTCGTGCGCCTCGACCTTGGCGACCAGATCCTCGTCGAACGGATCGACCTGGCCGGTGACGCCGAACGTGCCGTCGCGCAGGTGCCGGCCGGCGCGGCCGGCGATCTGGCCAAGCTCGGCCGCGGTCAGGTTGCGGTATTGGTAGCCGTCGAATTTGCGGTTCTGGGCAAAGGCGACATGGTCGAGGTCGAGGTTCAGCCCCATGCCGATGGCGTCGGTGGCGATGAGATAGTCGACGTCGCCGGACTGGAAGATCTCGACCTGCGCGTTGCGGGTGCGCGGCGAAAGCGCGCCAAGCACGACGGCTGCACCCCCCTGCTGGCGGCGGATCAGTTCGGCGATGGCATAGACCTCGTCGGCCGAGAAGGCGACGATCGCCGTGCGCCGCGGCAGCCGGGTGAGCTTCTTCGAGCCGGCATAGGCAAGGTGCGACAGCCGCGGCCGCGTCACTACCGACACACCCTTCAGCAGCTTCTGCAGGATGCCGTGCATGGTGGCGGCGCCCAGAAGCAGCGTCTCCTGGCGGCCGCGCAGATGCAGGATGCGATCGGTGAAGATATGGCCGCGCTCGAGATCGCCGGCGAGCTGCACCTCGTCGATGGCGACGAAGGCGGCGTCGGTCTCGCGCGGCATCGCCTCGACGGTGCAGACGGAATATTTCGCGCCGGCGGGCACGATCTTCTCCTCGCCGGTGATCAGCGCCACCTTGTGGGCGCCGACCTTCTCGCAGACACGGGCATAGACCTCGCGAGCAAGCAGTCTCAGCGGCAGGCCGATGATGCCGGTCTCGTGCGCGACCATGCGCTCGATGGCGAGATGGGTCTTGCCGGTGTTGGTGGGCCCTAGCACGGCCGTCACGTCGCGGCCTGAAAGGATCAGCGGCTGGGAATGTTTCGGCTGGATGTTCATCGGCTCGGAAATAAGGTTTCTGCCGCTTGTAGTCTGAAGCACGGCGATGCCGCCGCGTGTGACAGGCGACACATAGGGACTTCGGGCGTGAAGCGAAAGCGGAATGTTCCTTTGGAGACAGGCGAGGCAGGCCGGGGCGTTCAAAATCGGCTGCTTGTTAACGGCTGGAACGAGTCTGGAACGAATCAGCGACGAATCGCTGACTCGTTCTGATTCAGGTTTTGTTCACGGCTATATGTGGATTTTTTGACGCTGAGTCTCACCACATGCTGAATCGGGCAATTGGCCCGATTCATGCTTGACCGCCGCTGGACCCGAGCGGTCGTTAACTTTTGCCGGCGAGCCATCGCGGTCGACTCGAGGTGCGCCCACAAGGTTATGAAATTGTTGATTTTTCTTAACGGCTTTTAACGGTTTCGGTAATGTTTCGGCGCTTCGCCATTAACTTTTCGGCCAAAGCCAGAACGAATCGGCGACGAATCAGAGATGCGGGAAGTTTCCCGGTTTGTTCACCCCTAGATATGGTGTTATCCACAGCTTGTCCACCGAGGATTCACAGCTTGTGAGAGGGGTTGCGCACAGGGCGTGGCCGGGGCCGTTAACTTTTGCGTGCCGGATTGAGGCACGGTGTCGCGCCGGGCTTGCCGGCGGGCGAAAAAGGCGGCTCCGTTGCCGGAGCCGCCTTGGCGTCGTGCGTCTCAGACGAAGTACTGGCCGCCATTGGCGGTGATGGTCGAGCCGGTGATGAAGCCGGCCTCGTCGGAAGCCAGAAAGACGACGCAGCGCGCGATCTCTTCCGGCTCGCCGAGGCGGCCGACCGGGATCTGCGGGATGATGCGCTCGTTGAGCACCTTCTCGTCGATCGCCTTGACCATCTCGGTCGCGATATAGCCGGGGCAGATGACGTTGACGGTGATGCCCGCGCGGGCGCCTTCCTGGGCAAGAGCCTTGCTGAAGCCGATGTCGCCGGCCTTGGCGGCCGAGTAGTTGGCCTGGCCGGCCTGGCCCTTCTGGCCGTTGATCGAGGAAATGGTGACGACGCGGCCGAACTTGCGGTCGCGCATGCCGCTCCACAAAGGATGCGTCATGTTGAAGACACCGGAGAGGTTGGTGTCGATGACTTCCTTCCACTGCGCGGGCGTCATCTTGTGGAACATGGCGTCGCGGGTGATGCCGGCATTGTTGACCAGCACGGAGACCGGACCGAGATCGGCCTCGACCTGCTTGATGCCGGCGGCGCAGGCCTCGTAGTCGGCGACGGACCATTTGTAGACCGGGATGCCGGTCTCGGCCTTGAATTTCTGTGCCGCCTCGTCATTGCCGGCATAGTTCGCCGCGACCGAATAGCCGGCGTTCTTCAAGGCGACCGATATCGCCGCGCCGATGCCGCGCGACCCGCCCGTGACGATTGCTACCTTGCTCATATGTGCTCCTCCCAGAGTGAATGGTGAATAGTGAATGGTGAATGGTCATCGCGAAAGCCCTGCGGCCCACCATTCACCATTTTTCCATTCACCCCATTGCTTCCACGCACATGGCGACGCCCATGCCGCCGCCGATGCAAAGCGTGGCGAGACCCTTCTTGGCGCCGCGGCGACGCATCTCGTAGACCAGCGTGTTGAAGACGCGGGCGCCAGATGCGCCGATCGGATGGCCGATGGCGATGGCGCCGCCATTGACGTTGACGATCGAGGGGTCCCAGCCCATGCCCTTGTTGACGGCGCATGCCTGCGCGGCGAAGGCTTCGTTGGCCTCGACGAGGTCGAGATCCTTGACCGACCAGCCGGCCTTTTCCAGCGCCCGCTTCGAAGCGGGAATAGGCCCCGTGCCCATGATCGCCGGATCGACGCCGGCGGTCGCCCAGGAGGCGATGCGGACCAGCGGGGTGATGCCGCGCCGGGCAGCCTCGGCCTCGGTCATCAGCAGCGCGCCGGCGGCGCCGTCATTGATGCCGGACGCGTTGGCGGCCGTGACCGTGCCATCCTTGTCGAAAGCGGGCTTCAGCTTGGTCATGGCGTCGAGCGTCGCGCCGAGACGGATATACTCGTCCTGGTCGACGATGGTGTCGCCCTTCTTGCCCTTGATGGTGAAGGCGACGATCTCGTCCTTGAACCTGCCGGCCTTCTGCGCGGCCTCGGCCTTGTTCTGCGAGGCCAGCGCGAACTCGTCCTGGGTTTCGCGGGTGATCTGGAACTGGCGGGCGACGTTCTCGGCAGTGTTGCCCATATGGTAGCCGTTGAAGGCATCCCACAGGCCGTCCTTGATCATGGTGTCGATCATCTTGTAGTCGCCCATCTTGACGCCGGCGCGCAGATGCTCGGCATGCGGCGACAGCGACATCGATTCCTGGCCGCCGGCGACGATCACCTTGGCATCGCCGGTGGCGATCTGCTGCATGCCGAGCGCGATGGCGCGCAGGCCCGAGCCGCAGACCTGGTTGAGGCCCCAGGCGGTGGTCTCCTTCGGCAGGCCGGCATTGATCGAGGCCTGGCGCGCCGGGTTCTGGCCTTGAGCAGCGGTCAGCACCTGACCGAGGATGACCTCGTCGACTTCCGCCGCCTCGACGCCGGAACGCGCGAGCAATTCCCTGATGACGACGGCGCCGAGCTCGTGCGCCGGCGTGGCGGCGAAACTGCCGTTGAAGGAGCCGACCGCAGTGCGGGCGGCGCTGGCGACGACGATTGAATTGGAAGCGGACATTTTCTTCTCCAGACTTCGAGGTGGCGTATTTTCGAGATCGCTTTAGGACTTTCTTGCCCGTTCGAAACCCTGAGTCAAACCGGAAATGGGCATGACCGCCATGCGCGGCAAGCAGAGCGCGCGCCAGTCGCGGTAACGTGAGGTCGGCAATGCGGCGGATTTTGCAATGGCTGTGCAGCATTAATTGATGCCGCAGTGCACAAACCACTTGGAATTGTGACGCTTTTGCGCGTATCCTCGATAAAGGGTGCAATCGTTACCGGCCGCTTACTCCTAGAGGTGCCGGTGTCCTGGGGAGGATACGGATGGCCGCAAAAGACGACCCGATCGTCATCAAGAAGTATGCCAATCGCCGGCTCTACAATACCGGCACAAGCACCTATGTGACGCTCGAGGACTTGGCCGAGATGGTCAAGAAGGGCGAGGAATTCACGGTCCAGGACGCAAAGACCGGCGACGACATCACGCATCCGGTGCTGACGCAGATCATCTTCGAGCTCGAGAACAAGGATGGGCAGAACATGCTGCCGATCCCGTTCCTGCGCCAGCTCATCTCCTTCTACGGCGACCAGATGCAGATGATCGTGCCGAGCTTCCTCGAACAGTCGATGATTGCCTTCTCCAAGGAGCAGGAGCGGTTCCGCGAGCAGCTGAAGGGCGCCTTCGGCAAGGCGCCGATCGACATGATGAAGACGCCGATTAAGGCGCTCGAGGAACAGACGCGCCGCAATGTCGAGATGTTCCAGAACGCCATGCGCATGTTCACGCCGTTCCCATCCGCCGGCGGCAATTCGGCAGCACCTGCCGAGCCGCCGAAGAAGGAAGAAAAGGGCGACGATCTGCAGGAGTTGAAGGCGCAGATCGCGGCGATGCAGCGCAAGCTGGACACGATGTCCTAGGTTGTGTCGATATTCAGGTGAGGCCGGCCTGCAAATAGTGGCTTTCTGCGCTTCCGGTGCTCACGTACTTTAAGTACGCTCCGCTCCGGTTCTCGAAAGCCACTATTTTCGACTCGGCCTGACCTGAATCTCAACACAACCTGGAGCGCTTCATCCTAACGGCGAGGCGCTTATTGTTGCCGTCAGTTTCCCTTCATCCAGCCGGCCCGTCATAGCGGGCGCGGGGCCTGATCAGCCTGTTGCTGGTCACCTGCTCGACGGCATGCGCGGTCCAGCCGACGCTGCGGCCGAGGGCGAACAGGCGGAACGGGGCGTCGGTGGGCAGGCGCAGGCTGCGGGTGATCGCGGCTAAAGCGAAATCGATGTTCGGATGCAGCCCGGTCGCGGCAAGAACCGCCTTGCGCAGTTGCAACAACCCGTCGTCGATCCTGAAATCGGAAAACAGGCCCTCGGCGCGCGGGTCGCCTTCCTGATAGAGCGGGTGTCCGAAGCCCGGCAGCGGTCGGTCGTGGGCCAGCCAGCGGGCGATCGCCTCGTCCGGACCCAGCCGCTCCGCATCCTCGACCAGCGCGATCGCCGCAGCACCGGCGCCGCCATGGCGCGGGCCGCTCAGCGTCGCGAGACCCGCGAGCAGGCAGGCGGCGATCGGCGCGCCGGTGGAGGCCGCGACGCGGGCGGCGAAGGTCGAGGCGTTGAGCTCGTGATCGGCCAGCAGCACCAGTGCCTTGCGGATGAGTTCTGCGCCCGCGGCGTCGACCGACCAGCCCTGCGCCAGCCTTAAATGCACGGGTTCGGAGCCCGGCGCTGCGCCGAGCGCGGTGGCCAGTGCGCTGGTCGCCGCGGCGCCGTCCTGCTGCAGCATGGCCGGCCTGCGGCCGAGCGAAGGCCAGCCTTCGGCAGCCAGCGCCGAGAGTCTGGCGAAGGCCGTCGGCGTGCCGCTTTGCCGGGCAGCCGACGGCGTCAGCGAAGCGAACGACACCGGACGGTCGGAGGCCCACAGCAGTTCGGCGGTCTGCTCGAGCGTCGCCGTCGCCGAAAGCTCCACGGCATCCCTGCCGCGATAGACGAGGCGGCCATGCAGCACCGTCGAGATGGAAGTGGCGATCGCCGGCTCGCCCCAGGCGATGGCGCTTTCGGCGATCGCCTGCGGGCTCCTGCCGCGGTCGCGGCGCGTGGCAAGGGCGGCGATGTCGTCGGCGCGGTACTGGCTGCGGCGCGGGTCGGCGTCGTCCGGCTTCATGCCAATGCGGCCACGGCTGACATAGGCATAAAGCGTCTGCGGCCGGACGCTCAGCCGCTCCAGCGCTTCATCCCGCGTCAGCCACTCCGTCATTTGCCGCCTTACATTGATTATCTTGATCAAGATTGATGCATTGATTGTGCAGCATTAATTGCAATGCACAAAAGGTCAAGGAGACGATCATGGCGAATGGGCTCGATGATGTTGTGGCGGCCGACACGGTGCTTTCCGATGTCGACGGTGTGGGCGGGCACCTCACCATTCGGGGCCATTCGCTGATGGAGCTCGCCGGCCACTGGCGCTACGCGCAGGTGGTACGGCTCCTGTTCGACGGCTTCTTCGACGACCTTCCGGGCGATGCCGAACTGGAGAAAGCGATCGGGAAGGCGCGGGTGGAAGTATTTGATCGTGTGAAACCGATGCTTGCCCAGCTGGCGCCGGTCGACGTCTACAGCGGCATGCGGGCCGGCATGGCCGTCCTGCCGGACGGCGACGGGCTTGCCGACGCGCTGCGGCTCATCGCGGCGCCGGCTGTGCTGACGCCGGCACTGCTGCGCCTTGGCCGGGGCGAGACGCCGGTCGCCCCCGACGAAAATGCCGATCATGCCGGCGATATGCTGCGGATGCTCACCGGCACTGCCTCGCCGGCGCTTGCCAAGGCGCTGGACAGCTATCTGGTGACGGTCTGCGACCACGGCCTCAACGCCTCGACCTTCGCGACCCGCGTGGTGGCCTCGACGCAGGCCGGGCTGACTTCGGCAATCCTGGCCGGGCTCGGCGCGCTGAAAGGCCCGCTGCATGGCGGCGCGCCGGGGCCGGTGATCGAGATGCTGGACGCCATCGAGGCGAGCAACGACGCCACCACATGGCTGCGTAACGAGATCGCGCACGGCCGGCGCATCATGGGTTTCGGCCATCGCATTTACCGCGTGCGCGACCCCCGCGCCGACGCGCTGAAGGCGGTCGTGCGGCAGCTCGGCTCGCGGAACGAGACCGGTAGCCGGCTGGCCTTCGCCGAGACAGTGGAAAAGGCGGCGCTCGAAGTGCTCAGGATCGCCAAGCCGCAGCGCTCGATCCAGACCAATGTCGAGTTCTACACCGCGCTTCTCCTGGAAGCGGTCGGCTTCCCGAAAGAGGCATTCTCCAACGTCTTTGCCGCCGGCCGCGTTGCCGGCTGGCTCGCCCATGCGCGCGAGCAGCAGGCGACTGGCCGATTGATCCGGCCGCAGTCGCGGTATGTCGGGCCAGTGCCCGATCTGGTGGCTTGAGAAGCAGTTCTTCGCCCCCGCAACGCGGGGGAGAGGTGGCCCGGCGAAGCCGGGACGGAGAGGGGGACGCCGGCCGTGAAGCGGCGTCCTTTGCGGGGCAAGGTGCCGGCGGATATACCTTAATAGGCACCAGCAGTTCGCAGAGGGCAAACCTCCGGTGGCCGCGCAGGCCCCTCTCCGTCCCGGCTTTGCCGGGCCACCTCTCCCCACTTTCGTGGGGCGAGGAACAGTTCCCCATGACCGAAATTTCATGTGATCACGCTTGTGTGTTCGTGTTCTTGCCTTGGTCTGCCCTTATATGCTGCACTGCAACATAAGCTGACTGCGCCGACTTCGTCCAAATGACGCCGCGGCAGGCCGGCGCATCGAGACAAGGAACGCCATGGCGAAGAACGGCAAGGCGGAGGAAAAGAAGAAGATCAACGTTGCGCTCCAGGGCGGCGGCTCACACGGCGCCTTTTCCTGGGGCGTGCTCGACCGGCTGCTGGAAGATGGGCGGCTGGAGATCGCGGCGGTGTCCGGCACCAGCGCCGGCGCCATGAACGCGGTGGCGCTGGCTGACGGGTTTGTGCGTGGCGGCGTGGAAGGCGCGCGCAAAAAGCTCGACGATTTCTGGCGGGCGGTGGCCTCGAAAGGCCGTTTCAGCCCGGTGCAGCGCATGCCCTGGGACGTGGCCTGGGGCAACTGGTCGATCGAGAACACGCCCGGCTATGTCTTCTTCGACACGATGTCGCGGGTGTTCTCGCCCTATGTCGCCAATCCGCTCGGCCTCAACCCGCTGCGCGACGTGGTGGAGAAGGAGATCGACTTTTCCAATGTGCGCGCCTGCAAGTCGATGGAGCTGTTCATCTCGGCGACCAATGTCGAGACCGGGCAATTGCGCGTCTTCTCCGACGGCGAGATCGACCTCGACACGGTGATGGCCTCGGCCTGCCTGCCGCAATTATTCCAGGCGGTCGAGATCAAGGGCGTGCCCTATTGGGATGGCGGCTATGGCGGCAATCCGGCGCTCTATCCGTTCTTCAAGACCGCGGCAACCGAGGACGTGCTTCTTGTGCAGATCAACCCGGTGGTGCGCGAAGGCACGCCGAAAAGCGCCAACGAGATCCAGAACCGCATCGACGAGATCACTTTCAACGCCGGGCTGCTGCGCGAATTCCGCTCGATCGCCTTCGTCAAGGAACTGATCGCGGCCGGACGCCTGCCGCATGGCGAATATCGCGACATCCGCATGCACCGCATCGATGCCGACGAGGCTTTCAAGGACCTCTCGGCGTCGTCCAAGGTCAATGCCGAATGGGCTTTCATCGCCTATCTGCGCGACCTCGGCCGCAGCGCCGCCAGCGACTGGCTGGAGGAGAATTACGACGCCGTCGGCGAGCGGCCGACTCTCGATCTCTCGGGCGAGCTCGACGACGGCTTCAAGCCGTTGCGCGGTCCGGCGCCGGGGCGTCGCGTCAAGGAATTCCTGGCCGCGCGCCTCAAGCCGGAATCTGCGCGGCGGCGGGCATAGAGCGCTCGATTGTCAGCATCTTCCCCAGCGGAACCGGTGAGGCGCTGGATCACGCGTTCGGTGCGATGTAGTCTTACCTGAACGTAAAGGGGAGGTTGCGATGCTGCAAACCAGACAGAACGCTCTCGGGGTCAGGTTTGAGGCGCAGTGCAGGGCCTTCGAGAAAGAGCCGTTCCCGACGCTGGACACGCGCAAGGACCGGCTGAGCCGCCTTCTCGCGCTCACCGAAAAGCATGAGGCCGAGATCTGCGCGGCGATCGACAGCGATTTCTCCGCTCGCTCGGCCGAGGAAACGCGGCTTGCCGAACTGTTCGTCGTGCGCGCCGGCATCAGGCATGCGCTGTCGCATCTCGGCGCCTGGATGCGCGAGCGCCGCGTCGCCACCAGCCTGCCGTTCCTGCCGGGTCGCAACCGCCTCTTGCCGCAGCCTCTCGGTGTCGTCGGCATCGTCTCGCCCTGGAACTATCCTTTCCAGCTCGCCATCGCGCCGGCGACCGCGGCACTGGCGGCCGGCAACCGCGTCATGATCAAGCCGTCGGAGCTGACGCCGAAGTTTTCGGACCTGCTCGCCAGCCTGGTCGAAAAGTACTTCGCCGCCGATGAGGTCTGCGTGATGGTCGGCGACGCGGAGGTCGGCAAGGCGTTCGTGTCGCTGCCGTTCGACCACCTCCTGTTCACCGGCTCGACGGCCGTCGGCCGCCAGGTGGCGCTGGCCGCCGCCGCCAATCTGACGCCGGTGACGCTCGAGCTCGGCGGCAAGTCGCCGGCGATCTTCGATCCGTCCTGCGATCTCGACGCGGCGGTCGCCAGCGTCGCCTATGGCAAGCTGCTCAATGCCGGCCAGACCTGCATCGCGCCGGACTATCTGATGGTGCCGCAAGGCCAGGGCGCGGCGATCGCGGCCAAGTTCGCCTCGGCAATCGCGAAGCTCTATCCGCGCCTCGGCGACAATCGCGACTATACGGCGATCGTCAGCGAGCGGCATCACCGGCGGCTGGTCGACATGGTGGCGGAAGCGCGCGACAGCGGCGCCGACATCACCGAGGTCAATCCCGCGAATGAGAAGCTCGGCGTCACCGACCGCAAGATGGCGCCCGTGCTGGTGCGCAATGCGGGCGAGAATCTGCGGCTGATGCGCGAGGAGATCTTCGGGCCAGTCCTGCCGATCGTCGAATATGGCACGGTGGATGAGGCCATCGAGCATGTGAACCGGGGCGAGCGTCCGCTGGCGCTCTACTGGTTCGGCAGCGACAGCGCCAATCGCCAGAGGGTCATGCGGGAAACCGTGGCCGGCGGCGTCACGGTCAACGACTGCATGCTGCATCTGGTGCAGGAACGGCAGCCCTTCGGCGGTGTCGGCGAGAGCGGCACCGGCGCCTATCACGGCGAATGGGGCTTTCGCACCTTCAGCAAGGAAAAGCCGATCTTCATCCAGTCCAAGTTCAGCGCCGGTGGCCTTCTGCGTCCGCCTTACGGCAGGACCTTCGAGCGTCTCTTCCGGTTGCTCAACCTCATTACTTGACAACTTCAGCCGGGAAATGGCGGGGCGTGACTGCTTCAAACAAGCGATTGTCGCTGCCTGCGGAAGATTTTTGCATCATACTGACGGCTGCTGCCAGTAACCTTGGGGAAACTGTCGGCGCGCCCGCAAAAGCGGCAGCCGCAGGCAGAAAAGTCGTTGTTTGTCGAGAAATCACATTCCGCGCCGCAATGCTTCCGCAACTTTTCCGGCTATATTGCGCCGCAACTTTCAGGTAGAAGCGGCGCTTCGCCGATCACGGCAAATTGAACTAGGCCCCGCGCACACCCATATCGGCCGCGCGCCCGAGTCGGAAGCGCCGACCTCGCCAGGTCCTGCAACGGAAAAATGACGATGCCGAAAATCAGGTTTCACAAGCTTGCAGCCATTGTCGTGCTCATCGGGTTCGCGGCCTGGATGGGGACCGGCGAGTTTTCGTCGGTCGGCAGTGCCGCCGACAAGTCGGTTACCACCGACAAACATCCCGCTGACGCCGGCAAGCCGGCGCAGCCGCAGGCCGCCAAGCCGGACGCGGCGCAGGCCGAGCCGAAGGCCCCATTGCGTACCGTCGCGGTGGTAACGCCGCCGCGCAAGACCTTCGCGCGGGCGATACGGATTTCGGGTCTCACGGAGGCCGACAAGCGCGCCGTGTTGGCGACGCGCGTTGCCGGCGTCATCGACAAGCTGCCGGTCAAGCAGGGCGACCACGTCAAGACCGGCGATCTCGTGCTCATGCTCGCGGCCGAGGAGAAGATCTCCAATGTCGACAACGCCAAGCAGTTGCTTGTGCAGCGCAAGGCCGAGCTCGACGCCGCCGAGCGTCTGGCCAAGACCGGCAATCTGCCGAAGCTGCAGCTAGACACGGCCCGCTCCAACCTGACGCTCGCGCAATCGCAGCTCGATACCGCGCAGGCCGAACTCGACCGCAACGAGGTCAAGGCGCCCTTCGACGGCGTCATCGACCGCGTCCCCGTCGAGCTCGGCAGCTCGGTGATGCAGGGTGGCGAGGTGGCGACGATCCTGAAGCTCGATCCGGTGATCGCGCGCGGCGAGATCAGCGAGCGCGATCTGCGCTACATCAAGATCGGCGACGAGGCCGATGTACGCCTGGTCAACGACCAGAAGGTCACCGGCACCGTGCGCTACATCAGCCGCGATGCCTCGGCGCAGACCCGCACCTTCCGCGTCGAGGTGGCGATCCCCAATGGGGACGGCTCCATCCCCGCCGGCATGACGGCCGAGATCACGCTCAGCGCCGAGCCGACCAATGCGGTCATGCTGCCGCGCTCGGTGGTGACGCTGGGCGACAAGGGCGACCTCGGCATCCGCGCCGTCGGCAAGGACGACAAGGTCGCGTTCTTCCCGATCGATCTCGTCGACGACACGCCGCACGGTCTGGTGCTGGGCGGCATTCCTGAAGGTGCGCGCATCATCGTCGCCGGTCAGGAACTGGTGAAGGAAGGCGACCTGGTGAAGCCCGTCGAGGCCGACCAGGCGACCATCAGCAAGCTGATCGGCGAAGCCGCCGCCGGCACGCAGTAAAGCACGACGCGCCGGTCGCCGAACCAATCCGGCGATGGCAGTCCGAAGCCTCCGAAGCATAACAGGCCGAAGTCATGGATATCGTCAGACTCGCCATCAACAACGCCCGCCTCACCATATCGGCGCTGATGTTCCTGCTCATCGCGGGCTGGATCGCCTATCAGTCGACGCCCAAGGAAGCGGAACCCGACGTTCCGATTCCGATGATGTATGTCAGCCTGATCTACCAGGGCATCTCGCCGGAGGATTCCGAGCGCCTGCTGCTGAGGCCGATGGAAAGCAAGCTCAAGAGCCTGAAAGGGCTCAAGGAGATGCGCTCGGCCGCCTTCCAGGGCGGCGGCTATGTGATGGTCGAGTTCCAGCCGCAGACCAATCTGGCCACCGCGCTGCAGGATACGCGCAGCAAGGTGCAGGACGCCAAGGCCGACCTGCCGCAGGCGGCCGAGGAGCCGGTCGTCACGGAGGTCAACATCTCCGAATTCCCCGTCATGGTCGTGACGCTGTCGGGCGACTTGCCGGAACGCACACTGACGGCGGCGGCGCGCGAGCTGCGCGATCGGATCGAGGAAGTGCCGGGCGTGCTCGAAGGGTCGCTGCAGGGGTCGCGCGACGACCTCGTCGAGGTCGTCATCGATCCGGTGAAGCTGTCGTCCTACGGGCTGCAGCTCGACCAGGTGATGCAAGGCGTCGGCGCTTCGAACAGCCTGGTTGCCGCCGGCAATCTCGAAGGCTCGGAGGGCAAGTACGCCGTCAAGGTGCCGTCGCTGATCGAGACGCCGGAGGACGTCGCCAACCTGCCGGTGGTCGCCACGCCCAACGCCGTGGTGCAGGCCAAGGACATCGCTACGATACGCTCGACCTTCAAGGACGCCGAGACGATCACCCGTCTCGACGGCAAGCCGGCCATCGCGATCGAGGTGAAGAAGCGCATCGGCGCCAATCTGATCGACACGCTGAACCATGTCCGGGAAGTGTCGGACAATTACGTCAAGACGATGCCCGAGGGCATGCATGTCACCTACACGCAGGACAAGTCCGTCTTCGTCAACCAGTTGCTCGGCGACCTGCAGAACCATGTGATGATCGCCGTCATCCTGGTGTTCATCGTCATCCTCTACGCGCTGTCCGGCCGCGCCTCGCTGCTGATCGGCCTTGCCATTCCATCGTCGTTCCTGATCGGCATCCTTTTGCTCGCCATGATGGGCTACACGATCAACATGATCGTGCTGTTCAGCCTCATCCTGGCGGTTGGCATGCTGGTCGACGACGCCATCATCGTCACCGAATTCGCGGAACGGCGCATGAGCGAAGGCATGCCGAAGGCCGACGCCTTCGCTTTGGCCGCAAGGCGCATGGCTGGGCCGGTGATCGCGGCGACGATGACGCGCATTGCCGCCTTCTCGCCGCTGTTGTTCTGGCCCGGCATCATCGGCGACTTCATGAAATACATGCCGATCACGCTGATCGTGACGCTGTCGGCCTCGATGCTCTATGCGCTGGTGTTCGCGCCGACCCTGGGCGCCATCTTCGCCAAGGCGCCACAGCATCACGAGGATGATCACCGCGACGGCTGGTACATGGCGATCGTCAAGCAGGCGGTGCGCTTCCCGATCACCGTCATGCTGCTCACCATCGGCCTTCTTATCGGCGTGAGCGTTGCCTATTCCAAATATGGCGCCGGCGTCGAGTTCTTCCCCAGCGTCGAGCCGGATTACGGCCTGCTCTATGTGCATGCGCGCGGCAATCTTTCGCTGGCCGAAATGGACGCCGCCACCAAGACGGCCGAAAACCGGCTGCTCGGCTGGCCGGGCGTCAAGTCGGTCTATACGCGCGTCGGCAAGTCGCAAGGCGGCGGCCAGGACGTTCCGGAAGACGTGGTCGGCAATATCCAGTACGAATTCGTCGACTGGCGCCAGCGCAAGTCCGCCAATCAGATCCTCAGCGACCTGCGCGGCGCCATGGCCGGCATTCCCGGCGTCGATGTCGAGGTGCGCGTGCCGGAAGCCGGCCCGCCGACCGGCAAGCCGATCCAGATCCGGCTGTCGGCCGTCGATCCGGCCGGCCTCGACGACAAGGCGCGGGCCGTGGCGGCACGCATCGCCAAGATTCCCAACGTCATCGACATCTCGGACGGCCTGCCGCCGCCCGGTGTCGACTGGGCGATCGAGGTCGACCGCGCCAAGGCCGCGCAATACGGCATCAGCCCGACATCAGTGGGCACGGTGGTGCAGTTGGTGACCAATGGCCTGAAGCTTTCGGAATACCGGCCCGCCGGAGCGGACAAGGCGGTCGACATAAGGCTGCGCCTGCCGGAAGACCGGCGCACCCTGTCAACACTCGACGAGCTTCGCGTGCAGACCCCGCAGGGCTCGGTGCCGATCTCGAACTTCGTCGTCCGCAAGGCAAAACCCAGCGTCGGCATCCTCAACCGCATCGACGGCGCGCGCACCGTGGTCGTGCAGGCCAATGTCAGCTCCGGCGCGCAGGTCGCCGCGGTGCAACAGGAAGTCACCAAGGCCGTCGCCGACATGGGCCTCGGCAGCGGCATCCGCTGGAAGCTGGCTGGTTCCAACGAGGACAGCGCGGAAGCGAGCGCCTTCCTCGGCAAGGCATTCGGGGCCGCCATCTTCCTGATCTTCCTGGTGCTGCTCATGCAGTTCAACAAGTTCACCAGCGTGCTGATGGTGCTGTCCTGCGTGGTCATGGCGACGATCGGCGTGTTCCTGGGCCTGCTCTTGACCGGAGAGGCGTTCGGCATCGTCATGTCGGGCATCGGCGTCATCGCGCTCGCCGGCGTGGTGGTGAACAACAACATCGTGCTGATCGACACCTATGACCGGCTGCGCGAGGAGGGCTGGGACAAGATGGACGCTGTGCTGCAAACCTGCCGCGAGCGCGCCCGGCCGGTGGTGCTGACCGCCGTCTCGGCGATCCTCGGCGTGCTGCCGATCGCCTTCGGTCTCGGTCTCGAAATCTTCCACCACGAGACGACGATCAAGGCGCCGTCGACGCAATGGTGGATTTCGCTGTCCTCGGCCATCGTCTTCGGCCTGTCCTTCGCCACCCTGCTGACGCTGGTGGTGACGCCGTCGATGCTGATGATCTTCACGCGCAGCAAGAACAGCCGGTTCTACGCCTTCTTCCGGCGCCTGTTCGGGCGCGACAAGCGCAAGGCTGCGACCGGCGAACAGGTTGCCGAGACGAGCGCCGGGCCGGTAGAGGCATTCCCGAAAGCTGCGGAATAGCGCGGTCCCACAATCCTAAGGATAAAAGCCGCTCGGGAACAACCGGGCGGCTTTTTGCATTGTCCCCTCGAAGTTCGATTGGTGCGTTTCACCGTTTCACGGAAACGGCGAACCGCCCTATCTCTTTGTTTACGCAATTCCAGACCGAAAACTGCTGACACTTTTCCTGGAATTGCTTTGGACGGCGAGGGTTTCTCATGACCATCACGACACTTCTCGTAATAATCCTGGTTCTGATCCTGATCGGCGCCGTGCCGGCCTGGCCGCATTCGCGTTCCTGGGGCTACGGGCCGTCCGGCATCGTCGGCGTCATCCTGATCGTGCTGCTGATCCTTTTGTTGTTGGGCAGGGTCTGATCAGGCGGCCCGGCGAACGGGTTCCACGGCGATACCGATATCCTGCAGCGCTTCCTTCACCGCCTGGTCGAGCGGGGTGTGCGGGATTTCGCCGATGACCTCATCGAGCCGCGTCGAGGTGAGCCGGTGCGCTTCGAAGCGCAGATAGGACATGGTGACGATCTCGCGCCACATGGCCACGAACGGGCTGCCGGCGCGCAGCACCCACCAAGGCATGAAGGAGAGCTTCAGCTTGCGGCCGAGCGCCTTCTCGGCCGCGGCCTTCATGTCGAGATCGGTGATGGCGTGGCCGGGGAAGTTGATGGCTTCGTAGAAGCCGAGCTTGTCGAGGTTCTTCGCCAGGCCGACGAAGCCGACGGCGAAGTCCGGCAGGTAGGCCCATTCATGCGTCAGGTCGGCCGGGCCAGGCGCGGTGTAGACGCCTTTGTTCATCTTTGCGGCGACGACGAGGTCGAACCAGGAGCCGCTGCCGGTGCCACCGAAGAAATCGCCTGCCCTGAGCACAATGGTGCGCACCCGGCCGGCTTCGGCCTCGCCGCGGAACAGCGCCTCCATTGCGCAGCGGATGCGGCCTTTCTCGGTGGTCGGATGGAACGGCGTCTCCTCGGTGATGACCTGCGGCATCGGCGAGCCGTAATTGTAGACGGTGCCCGGGAAGAGATGCAGCGTGTTGTTCGCCCGGCAGGCGGCCATGACGTTCTCGGCCATCGGCATGCACTTGCCCCAGTCGGTGTAGATCGGGTTCAGGCCGTTGAAGATGATGTCGACGCCTTCGGTGGCGCGGATCAGGGAGTCGCGATCGAGCGCGTCGCCGGCGACTGCCGTGGCGCCCTTGAGCTCCGCCGGCACCTTGCCGGTGCGGGTCACGGCGCGGACATCGAAGCCGGCGTCGATGAAAGCCTTGCCGACCACGCGGCCGAGCCGGCCATTGGCGCCGAGGATTGCGATCTTGGTCATTTGTTCTCTCCGTTGCTTGCGTTTGCCCGGTTAATGTGAGGCGTTCACGAGCGAATTGAAATTGACCTTCTTTGGCGTTGTGTTATTCAAAAATGAATGAAGGAATTTGACTGGAACCTGATCAAGAGTTTCGTGGCGGTCGCCGATACCGGCAGCCTTTCGGCCGCGGCGCGCAGGCTTACGGCCAGCCAGCCGACGCTCGGCCGTCACATCGCCGAGCTCGAGTTAGCCCTCGGCGTCACTCTGTTCCGGCGCGGGCGGCGTGGCTACGAGCTGACCGAGGCGGGCAGCACGCTCTACGAGCGCGGCCGAACGGTCAGCGAGCAGGCCAATGCGTTTTCGCTGCTGGCGCTGGGCTCCGTCGAGGCGATCGAGGGCACGGTGCGCATCGCTGCCTCGGAGGTGGTCGCCGCCTTTGTGTTGCCGGACATGATGGCGCGTCTCGGCGAGGAGGAACCGGGCATCGAGGTCGAGATCGTCGCCTCGAACCAGGTCGAGAACCTTTTGCGCCGCGATGCCGATATCGCCATCCGCATGGTCAGGCCGGCGCAGAACGAGCTGGTGGCGCGCAAAGTCACCGACATCCCGCTCTGCCTATGCGCGGCAAGCGCCTATCTCGACCGGCGCGGCCGCCCGGAAACTGCCGCCGACCTCGCCGAGCACGCCTTGGTCGGTTTCGACCGCAGCGACGAGATCATTCGCGGCTTCACCTCGTTCGGCATCCCGGTCGGCCGCAGCCATTTCCGTTTCCGGACCGACAACCAGATCGTGCTGTGGGAGGCGGTGCGGACCGGCAACGGCATCGGCCTCGGCCAGGAGCCGCTGGCCGACCGCGATCCGGATCTGGAGAAGCTGCTGCCCGATGTGCCGCTGCCGGTCCTGCCTGTGTGGCTCGCCATGCATCGCGACGTGCGCACCAGCATGCGCATCCGCCGTGTGGCGGATTTTCTGCATGAGGAACTGAAGCGCTACTCCGCCGGCACCGGCTAGAGCATGATGCCGAAAAGTGTGAAGCGGTTTTCGGACGGCATCATGCTCTATTTCTCTGATCCTAAAGCGCGTCGCGCTGAAACGGATTCAGGCGACACGCTTTAAGTCTTTGTTTTGATGCATGTCGTTGTCCCAGAACCGCTGCGCACTTCTGGGCGACATGCATTAGAGCCGAATGATTTCAGGTCGATCCGACCTGAAATCCATCCGGCTCGGGAGCGAATTCGGCCCGGTGAGCGAGGCCTGCCATCAAAAGCACGATGACCAGCAGCCCGGATAGCGCAACGAAGATCGGGCCGAAGCTCGAATGCTCGGCGACGAAGCCGATCGCCGACGGCGCCACCAGGATGCCGGAATAGCCCATGGTGGTGACGACGCTCATGCCGGTGCCGGACGACATGCCTTCCTGGTTGCCGCCGGCTGAAAAGAGGATCGGCACCATGTTGGCGATACCGAAGCCGCAGAAGGCGAAAGCGGCGATGGCCAAGTAAGGCGAGGGCGAGAGGCCGGCGACCAGCATGCCGGCCGCGGCGACCAGCGCTGAGCCGCGCAAGGTCGCCACCGCGCCGAAGCGGTTGCGCACGCCGTCGCCCAGGAAACGCATCAGCGCCATGACGCCGGAGAAGGCGGCATAGGCAAGTCCGGCGACCGCGAGATCGGCGCCCAACTCCTGGTGCAGGAAGAGCGCCGCCCAGTCGAGCACCGCGCCCTCCGAGATCATGGTGAGCAGCGCCATCAGCCCGACCAGATAGACTGCCGTGTGCCGCGGCAGCGTGAATTTCTGGTGCTCGACGGCCTGCGGCCGGTCCTCGGCGACAAGATAGCGAATAGCAAAGGCGATCACAGCAAAGGCGACGACCGTGACCGCGACGGCATGGGGAAGATAGCCGTAGGTCTGGATCGAATAGCCGCCGAGCGCGCCGCCGGCGAAGCCGCCAAGGCTCCAGAAGCCGTGTGAGGACGACATGATCGCTCGGGAAAGCCTTCTTTCCACCACGACGGCATTCGAGTTCATGGCGACATCCATGCCGCCGATCGAGCCGCCGAAGATGAGCATGGCAATGGCCGCCAGGGGAACGTTGGGCGCGAGCGCCACGATCAGCAGGCCGAAGCTGCCGCAGATGCCGAACCAACGCGTCACGGTGCGCGAGCCATGCCGGGAGATCAAATGGCCGCACCAGGTCATGGCAATGACGGCGCCGACGCCGAACAGCAGGATCAGCAGGCCGAGCGTGAATCTGGTGATGTCGAGCCGGGTAAGGAATACCGGGATCTGCGGCGCCCAGCTGCCGGTCAAGAAACCATTGGCCAGGAAAATACCGGCGACGGCCCATCGGCCGCGCGTCGCGGCTTGCATCGTGGTTTGCACGCTCATGGTCTGGAATCCGCCATGCAAAGGGGTTCGCGCGGCAAATTAGATCGATTCAATTTGTGGTCAAGAACCGCGTTCGGGAAGTGCTTGGACCAAGGGAGTACGTT
Organism: Mesorhizobium sp. CNPSo 4661; assembly: GCF_057784215.1. Taxonomy (NCBI): domain Bacteria; kingdom Pseudomonadati; phylum Pseudomonadota; class Alphaproteobacteria; order Hyphomicrobiales; family Phyllobacteriaceae; genus Mesorhizobium; species Mesorhizobium sp. CNPSo 4661. The sequence continues at coordinate 50,374 of NZ_JBWGIO010000005.1, forward strand.
CGTGGCAAGCTGCTGCCGTGGAGATTGGCCGAAACGCCCCTCCGATCGTCATCCACGGGCGGAGCAAGGAGCGAAGCGACGCGCGCAGACCCGAGGATCCATGCCGTGACCTGGGAGCTTCGCTACGATGCAGAACGTTCCCCGGGGTCGCGCCGTTACGATCATGTTCTGAACCGCCGTGCTCTTCGGCAGACCTCACGGAATGGATTCTAGGGTCTGCGCGTGTCGCTTCGCTCCTTGCTTCGCCTAGAATGACGAAGCCGCGAAGGCGATCGGCATCATTAATGATCCCTAGGCCGCCTCGCCTCGAACTCGGCCTTCTTGGCTTCCGACGCCTCGGTCTGGTTGAGCGCCTGCCATTCGGCATAGGGCATGCCGTAGATGATCTCACGCGACTCGTCCTTCGACAGCGCGACACCCTTGGCGTCGGCGGCTTCGCGATACCAGTTGGACAGGCAGTTGCGGCAGAAGCCGGCGAGGTTCATCAGGTCGATGTTCTGGACATCGCCGCGTTCGCGCAGATGCGCCACCAGCCGACGGAAGGCCGTCGCCTCAAAGTCGCGTTTCTGGTCGTCAGTGAGTTCGGTCATCGAGGAACTCCAGGACTGTCGGCTCGTCACACGGGTCCGGTGCGCGAGCCGAACATTTTCACCTCATGTATATCGGGACGCCGGTCGATGGCGTCAACGATCGGCGCCAGGCGATCGGCCCAGGCGAGGGCGCCGGCGCGGTCGGCGATCAGGTCCTGGCGGATCTCGATCAGCGCATGGGCGTAGCCGTTGACGATGGCGTGGCGGAACATGGTGTCGCCGCGCAAAGCGCCGTCATAGGGCTCGTTGTCGCCGACGACGAGGGACTTGTCCTCGGCGAGCGTATCGATCAGCGGTCGCGCCACGCGGTCGTCGCGGTCCCACAGCACGCCGACATGCCAGGGGCGGACAAAACCCTGCATCACCGGCGTGAAGGAATGCACCGAGAAGATGAACGGCGCCTTGCCCGAGGCGTGCGCCACGGAGGCGATCATCGCGCCGACGGCGTCGTGATAGGGCCGGTAGAAACGGTCGAGCCGCCGCTCGCGCTCTTCCGGGGCAATAGGATAGTTTCCCGGCACCACGGTGCCGTCATAGAGCTGACGGATCATGGTGGGGTCGTCCTCGCCCCGGTTGGGGTCGATCAGCAGCCGCGAGAAACCGGCTAGCACCGCCGGCACGTCTAGCAGGGCGGCGAGCTCACGCGTCACCGTCTCGACGCCGATGTCATAGGCGATGTGACGCTCGAATTCGGCCGCCGGCAAACCGAGACTGCCATACTCTTCGGGCAGGTCGCGGCGGGCGTGATCGGCCAGAAGCACGACGCCTTTCTTGCGGTCACCCTCGACAATGTCGAACGGCGTGAAAACTGTGGATCGGGTCATCGGCTGAAAAGGGGATGGCGGCTGCGATGTGGTATCGTCATTCCACGAAGAGGACGCCGGCGCAATGCCGTTGTTTGGCCAAGGTTTCTGCAAAAAATCCCCGACGCGGGGAGAATTTGTGCGACGGGCCCTTCTAAATCGATTGGAATTGAACAAAACGGCGCGTTGACATGCGACCGGAGTTTGCTGAAAAGGGGCTTCGAGAGATGCAAATGTGGTTCGCAAGGGGATCTGCGATGGGTTTTGCCGGTCGGTTGCGCAAGCGCCTGGCCGTGCCGTTGCTGATCGTCGGCGCGGGATTTTTCGCGATAGCCGCGACCTCGCCGGCCCGGGCCGATTTCCGCGTCTGCAACGCAACGCAAAATCTGGTGGGCGTCGGCATCGGCTATCGCGCCAAGGCCGGCTGGATCACCGAGGGCTGGTGGCACATCGAAGGATCGACCTGCAAGACGCTGATCGAGGGTCCGCTGTCATCAAGATTTTATTATCTTTATGCAGAAGACGCCGAACGCGGCGGGCGCTGGGACGGCCCGATCAACATGTGCGTCGCCGAAAAAGAGTTCAAGATCGCCGGCGTGAATGATTGCGTCGCCCGGGGCTTTCAGCGCGCCGGATTTCAGGAATATGACACGGGCGAGCAGGCCAGCTGGATGGTCCAGCTGACCGACGAGCCCGCAACGGGAGGCGCACCAATCGCCCCCGCTCCGGGAACAAACAGTCAATGAGACGTAACCGCAAGGTCAAGATCCTCGCCACCATCGGTCCGGCTTCCTCCTCCGAGGAAATGCTGAGAAAGCTTTTCGAAGCGGGCGCCGATGTCTTCCGCATCAATATGAGCCATACCGACCACGAGCTGATGCGCACGCTGGTCGGCCGCATCCGTGCGGTCGAGGAAGCCGTCGGCCGTCCCATCGGCATCCTCGCCGACCTGCAGGGTCCGAAGCTCAGGGTCGGCAAGTTCGCCAACGTCAAGGAAGCGCTGACTCCGGGGCAGACGTTCACTCTCGACAACAATCCGGAGCCCGGCAATTCCAGCCGTGTCTTCCTGCCGCATCCGGAAATCCTGAGCTCGGTCGAGGCCGGTCACAGACTTTTGATCGACGATGGCAAGCTGGAATTGAAGGCGGTGAAGGCCGACGGCAAGTCGATCACCTGCACCGTCGTCGCCGGCTCGATCATCTCCGACAAGAAGGGCGTCAGCCTGCCCGACACCGACCTGCCGGTCGGCGCACTGACCGAGAAGGACCGCGCCGATCTCGACGCGGTGCTTGCCACAGGCGTCGACTGGGTGGCGCTGTCCTTCGTGCAGCGGCCGGAGGACCTGGCGGAGGCCCGCAAGATCGCGCGCGGCCGCGCGCTGATCATGGCCAAGATCGAGAAGCCGCAGGCGGTCGCCCGGCTCCCCGAAATCATCGAGCTCTCCGACGCGCTGATGGTTGCCCGCGGCGATCTCGGCGTCGAGATGCCGATCGAAGCCGTGCCCGGCATCCAGAAGCAGATCACGCGCGCGGCGCGGCGCGCCGGCAAGCCGGTGGTGATCGCGACGCAGATGCTGGAATCGATGATCACCGCGCCCGTGCCGACCCGCGCCGAGGTCTCCGACGTGTCGATCGCCGTCTTCGAAGGCGCCGATGCGATCATGCTTTCGGCCGAATCCGCGGCCGGCGCCTATCCGGTCGAGGCGGTCGCCATGATGAACCGCATCGCCACCAAGGTCGAAACCGACCCGACCTATGCCGGCATCATCAACGCGCAGCGTTCCGAACCCGAGGCCACCGGAGCCGACGCCATTTCTCTGGCCGCGCGCGAGATCGCCGAGACGCTGAAACTAGCGGCAATCATCTCCTACACCGCGTCCGGCACCACCGGGCTCCGCGCCGCGCGCGAGCGCCCGCAGGTGCCGATCGTGGCGCTGTCGCCGATCCTCAACACCGCGCGCCGGCTGTCGCTGCTATGGGGCACGCATTGCGTCGTCTCGCCGGATGCGACCGACCTCGACGACATGGTCGACCGGGCCTGCCGGATTGCGCTGGAAGAAGGTTTTGGCAAGCCGGGGGACCGGGTGATCATCACCGCCGGCGTGCCGCTCAGGACGCCGGGCTCGACCAATATGCTGCGCATCGCCTATGTGGGGTCGGACACGCATTAGGTATGCCGATATTCAGGTGAGGCCGGCCTGCAAGTAGCGGCGTCCTGCGCTTCCGGTGCTCACGTACTTAGAGTACGCTCCGCTCCGGTTCTCGGAAGCCACTACTTTCGACTCGGCCTGACCTGAATCTCGACATACCTAACCGTCTTCGCCGTGGCATTCGGGAAGCAATTCCCGAAATTTCAGCCCGGCGCCAATTCAGCGTCGGGCACTTTGATGTCCGGGCATTTGCCGTCGTTATAGGCATCGCTGGCGGTCCGGCCTTCTACGGTCTTGGCCATCGCTTGCAGATCGACATCCTTGCCCGCGACCTTCCCGATCGCACCGACCACGAGGTCGGGTGCGATCCAGTCCGGTTTGTGGCCGAGATTGTGGACCCAGACCAGTTCGGCGCCGGGAATGTCGCGCTCCAGGCCGATGGAATGGATCGTCGCATAAACCACCTTGTCGCGATCGCCCGAGATGACGACGGTCGGCGCCTTGATCTCGCGATAAGCAGGCGCGGCGGCGCGGACGTAGTCGTAGAGCTGGGCGACATCGCGGGCGTTGGCGCGGAAGGCGGACGGCCGCAGCACCAGCGGGATCGAGGCCTTGTCGACATAGCGATCGGGCACGTCGTTCGGCGAAAAGACGCAAGACGTCGCGCCGCCGATCTGCGCCAACCCGGCCGGATAGGCGAGCGTTTCGGAAAACAGCCAGCCGACCACGGTAACGGCCGTCAGCTTGTAATACCAGGCGGTCGCGCCGCCCGGCCATGGATGCGTGGCGGGCGAGAGAAAGACCAGTCCCAGCGTCTTGTCAGGATGCTGGCGGGCGAAGGCCGTGGTGATCGCGCCGCCGAAGGAATGGGCGACGATGACTGCATTCTCGATTCCCAGCCGGTCCATCAGCGCGGCAATGGTGTCGGCCTGCGTTGCAAGCGTTTCATTGTCGCCGCGCTCCGACCAGCCAAAGCCCGGACGATCGAGGAACAGCATTTCGGCGCGGCCCTCGAGCAGCGGCTCCAGCGGCAGCATCTGGTCCTTGAGATTGGCGCTGGCGCCATGGATGAAGACGACCGGCGGCAGGTCGGCGCCGGCCGGCGCCGGGATATGGACGTAGTGGATACGCGCGCCATCGATCTCGGCGAACGCGCCGGCAGGCGGGTTGCGGCGTTCGATCGACCAGATGCCGGCGCGGGTGACACCGGCCAGGGCAAAGACGAGCGCGACGAGGAAGAGGAAGGCGGCGCAGACTAGGTTCATGCGGGGAGATACGGGCGTGAAGGGAGTTTGGTTTTGGGCAGTAGGCAGTAGGCAGTAGTGGGCGTTCAGAGCCCTATTGCCTATTGCCTAATTCCTACTGCCTAAATTCCCTCGCCGGCCAGCTCCTCCGAAAGCGTCGAAACCTGGTCCTGGGCGCTGCGCATCATGGGATAGATCGTCAGCACCTTTTGCCAGGCTTCCAGCGCCGACTGCTTGTGGCCGGTCTCGGCCATGATCTGGGCGAGGCCCGAAAGCGCGCCGAAATGGCGCGGCTCGAGCTGCAGGGTGCGGTCGATGTCGGCCATCGACTTCCCGTAATTCTTCATCATGAAATGGACGGTGGCGCGCCGGTTCCAGCCTTCGGCATAATCGGGCTGCAAGGTCACGACTTGGTCGAGGAAGTCGAGCGCGACGTCGAACTTCTGGTCTTGCGTCGCCTTTTGCGCCCACTGCATCATCAGGTCGACCGAGGCGCTGCCGGACTGGTTCCACTCGTTCCAGATGCGGCCGGCGATGCGCTCGGCGGCCTTTTCGTTGCGCTCGCGCTTCAACTCGGCGAAGAGCTGGTCGAGGCGGCCCTGTTTGGTCGGAGCGACCGGCGGCGGTGTCGCGGTGGGCGGCGCGGCATCTGGAGGCAGCGCGCCTTGCACTTCTTCTGCTCCCGCAGGCAAAGCTGCGCCGGACAGCAAAAGGGCGGTGAGAAATGCAAAACGAATCCGCATCGCCGGAATCTAATCCCGGGCGGCGGATCGTCCAAATGATTTTAGCGTGAGAGGGCCGGCGAACCGGCACTCGACATCAGCGCGGCATCGTCTTCGCATGTCGCTCCCTTTCGGGCGACGTGCATCAAGCCGCGCGCAAAGCTCAGCCCTGGCGCGCCTTGTAGCGCGGAGCGGTCTTGTTGATGATGTAGATGCGTCCCTTGCGGCGAACCAGCTGGTTGTCGCGGTGACGCGCCTTGAGCGCCTTGAGCGAATTCTTGATCTTCATGGTCTTGCCTGTTCGGTCAGGGCCCGTCCCGGGCCGAATTTTAAAGGCGCGCCCGAAAAAAGCGCGCCTTTGAACTTGCGGTGGCTCATAAACGAGGAGTGTTGTCCGTGTCAACCACGTGACGATGTCCGAATGCCACAAGTGGGCCGGCATATCAAATATTCGCCATCGCGGCGGCGCGGCATTGCGCGACTCAGAGCCGGCTGGAATGGTGCAATCTCGGCGAAACGACCGGAGATACCACATGCGCCGCCTGCTTCTGCCTGTCTGTCTGGTCTTGCTTGCGACCGCCCCGGCCGCCTTTGCCGAGGATTGCGACCGCAATGACGACAGCCAGTCGATGCTGAACATCTGCGCCGACGCCGACTATCAGGCCGCCGATGCCAAGCTCAATGCTGCGTACAAGAACATCGTCGGCAGCAACGATCAGGCCTCGAACAAGCTCTTGCAGACGGCGCAGCGTGCCTGGATCGCTTTCCGCGACGCCGAATGCGCCTATACGACCGCGGACAGCGAGGGCGGCTCCATCCATCCGATGGAGGTTTCGGAGTGCCTGACGACGCTCACCAACGATCGCATAAAACAGCTCACCTCCGGCGCCAACTGCAAGCTGAGCGATCCAGGCTGCGCGGGCTCGGACGCGGGCGGCGACGACCAGGATATGCAATAGGGCGTTTCTCCGTTTCACGGAAACGGCGAGACGCCCTATCTCTTTGTTTTCATGCAATTCCGGACGGAAGGCTACGGCGAAGGCGCCGAGCCCAGCCGCTTACACTTTTCGTGGAATTGCTCCAGGGCGTTATTTCGGCCTGATGAGGCGCGTGAAATGGCCCATCTTGCGGCCGGGGCGTGACTCGGCCTTGCCGTAGAGATGCAGCATCAGATCGGGCTCGTTAAGCAGCGCCGGCACCTTCAGCATGTCGTCGCCGATCAGGTTTTCCATCACGCAGTCAAAATGCCGGGCGGGCGAGCCCAGCGGCAGGCCGGCGACGGCGCGGATATGCTGCTCGAACTGCGAGATGACGCAGGCGGCTTCCGTCCAGTGGCCGGAATTGTGCACGCGCGGCGCCAGCTCGTTGGCCAGAAGCGAACCGTCGGCAAGCACGAAGAACTCGACGCCGATGACGCCGACATAGTCGAGCGCGGACAGGATTTTCGCGGCCGCGTCCTTGGCGGCGGCCGCCGTTTCCGGGCGGATGGCGGCCGGCAAGGTCGAGCTGCGCAATATGCCTTCGCTGTGGACGTTTTCGGCCGGATCGAAGGCGGCAACGGTTCCGTCGAGGCCGCGCGCGGCGATCACCGAAATCTCGCGCTCGAAAGCGACGAGCGATTCCAGGATGAGCGGCACATTGCCCATCGCATCACAGACGCCGGCAAAGCCGGCCGTTTCCATGTTGCGGAAGACGCGCTGGCCCTTGCCGTCATAACCCATGCGGCGGGTTTTCAGCACGCCGCTGCCATTGAACACCTTGAGGGCCTCGGTCAGCTGATCGTCATTGTCGATCGGGCGGAATGCCGCCGTGGGAATGCCAATGCCGTTGAGGAAGCTCTTCTCGGTGACGCGATCCTGCGCCACTTCGAGCGCGCGTGCCGGCGGATAGACCGGAACCTTTGCCGCGAGCGTTTCGGCGGCGGCGACCGGGACATTCTCGAATTCATAGGTGACGACGGCGCTGGCGGCGGCCAGGTCGGCGAGCGCTGCCGGATCGTCATAGGCGGCGACGATCTGGCGGTTGGCGACCTGTGCGGCCGGGCAGTCGGCCTGCGGTTCCAACACGACGATACGGTAGCCGAGACGCGCTGCGGCCATCGCCAGCATGCGGCCGAGTTGGCCGCCGCCGATGATGCCGATGGTCGAACCCGGAGCCAGGCTCACGGCGCGTCCGTCGGCTCGGTGGCGACCTTGGCGGTTTGCGCCGAACGCCAGGCGTCGAGCCGAGCGGCGAGCTTGTCGTCGTTCAGCGCCAGCACGGCGGCGGCGAGAAGGGCGGCGTTGGCTGCACCCGCCTTGCCGATGGCCAAAGTGCCGACCGGGATGCCGGCCGGCATCTGCACGATGGAGAGAAGCGAGTCCTGGCCCGACAGCGCCTTGGACTCGACCGGAACGCCGAACACGGGCAGCGGCGTCATCGCCGCCGTCATGCCGGGCAGATGCGCCGCGCCGCCGGCGCCGGCGATGATGACCTTGAAGCCTGCGGCCTTGGCGCCCTTGGCGAACTCATAGAGGCGGTCGGGCGTGCGGTGCGCGGAGACGATCAGCCTCTTGTGCGGGATGCCCAGCGCTTCAAGCGTTTCCGCCGCCTGGCGCATCGTCGCCCAGTCGGACTGGCTGCCCATGATGATGGCGACGTCGGCACGCTGATCGGTCAAGGGTTCGCTCCCGGCGGCAAAGGCGCGCCTTAGCGGAATTCGCTGGCAGCCGCAAGGATTGTCGACGCCGCGAACCTAGTCCGGCCAGCGCAGCGAGCCCGCCGAATCCTTGCGGGCGATCTTCATCGCATCGGCGGGACGCTCCTTGGCCGTCAGCACGGCCCGCAGCTGCTCGGCGACGATTTCGGCCTCGCCCGGATGCAGGTTGCAGGGGTCGAGGAAGAAATGGCCGCGCTCGACCTCGTGGTTGCGCACAATGACCGGCGGCGAGCCGGCGGCCAGTGCCGATGCGAGGCCGGCGGCGGTGAAGCGGCTTTCCGGCCGCACGAAGACCTGCAGGCGGTCGAGCGGATTGCTGGTCGGGTCGGGAATGATCTCAGCACCGACGCCGGGAATGCCTTGCAGGGCATCCTTCCAGAGATTGAGCGCCGCCTCCTCGCGCCGGCGGATGCCGGCGTGGTCGCGTTTCTCCCAGGCGTCGAGCGCGGCCATGGTGCCGGCAATGCTTTCCTTGCCGACCTTCATGGCGCGCGCCACGCCGCGGTTCTGCAGATAGGCTGCGCGCACCAGGTCTTTCCGGCCGGTGACGATGCCGCTGGTCGGGCCTGAAAGGAATTTGTGGCCGCTATAGACGACGATGTCGGCGCCGCGCGCCAGGAAGCTGCGCAGATCGTATTCCGAAGCCGCGTCGACGATCACCGGCACGCCCTTGGCGTGGCAGATCTCGCAAAATTCCTCCAGCGAAAGCATGCCGTATTGCACCGTGTGATGCGCGACGACATAGAGGGCTGCCGCCGTGCGCTCGTTGATCGCCTCGCGCACGTGATAGTCCTGGGTGACGCTGACCGTTCCCGACGGAATGACCTTGGCGCCGGCGACACGGATCGACTGGTCGATCGGCGCACCATAGTTGACGATATGGCCGAGCTGGATGACAACTTCCGACTTCAGCCCTTCGGTGTCGTCCGGCAGCCGCTCGATCGCCAGCAGGTTGGTGCCGGTCATCGCGCCGGCGATCGCCATGGTGATGCCCGAGGCGCAGCAAGCGGTGATGAAACCGGCCTCGCCGCCGGTGAGGCGTGCGACGACCGCGCTCGCGGCGCGCTGCAGATCGTCCATCTCCACCCATTGCGAAGCGATCTCGGCCATGGCGCTGATCGCCTCGGGAACGATGATCGAAGCGCCCAGCGTCGTCATTGTGCCGGAGACGTTGATGATCGGTCTCAGGCCGAGGCGCTCGCGGATCGTGGTGTTGGAGCCGGCGTCAGAATAGGTTTTCATGTGAATGGACTCCGTTAAATCAGGCCGCGATCTCGACGACCGCTTCGATTTCGACAGTGATGTTGCGTGGCAGTGAGCCGACGCCGATCGCCGAGCGGGCATGGCCGCCGATGTTGTCGAAGACGTCGGCGAAGAGGTCGGAGCAGCCATTGACCACTTTGGGGTGTTCGCTGAAGGTCGGGGTCGCGTTGACGAAGCCGAGCAGTTTCACCACGCGCACGATGCGGCCGAGATCGCCTGCCGCCGCATGCATGACGGCGAGCAGATTGAGGCCGGTGAGGCGGGCATGCTCATAGGCCTGCTCGACGGTGACGTCGTCGCCGACCTTGCCGGTGCAGAGCGTGCCGTCGGCGCGCAGCGGGCCCTGTCCTGAAAGAAAGATCAGCCGGCCGCTTTCGGCATGGGTAACGAAATTGGCGATCGGCATCGGCGGCTCCGGCAGTGTCAGGCCGAGTTCGGCGAGCCGTATGTAAGGCGACATGGAAGGGTACTCCTTGGATGGCTTAAGGCCATCCGCTTTCAGAAATGCGAGGCGCGGAAGCGCGCCAGAAATGTGCGGAGGCGCTCATTGGTGGTCTCCGCGGCAAGGACTTCCTTCGGCGGTCCAACGGCCGAAACGCCGCCATCGGCCATGAAGACGATGCGGCTCGACGCATCGCGGGCGAAGGCCATCTCGTGCGTCACCATCACCATGGTCATGCCGTCCTCGGCGAGGCTGCGCACCACCGCCAGCACCTCGCCGACGAGCTCCGGGTCGAGCGCCGAGGTGATCTCGTCCAGCAGCAGGATCTTCGGTTCCATGGCGACCGCGCGGGCAATGCCGACGCGCTGCTGCTGGCCGCCGGACAATTCGGCCGGCAGGCTGTCGGCCTTGTGGGCGAGGCCGACGCGGCCCAGCCAATGCTCGGCGATCGAGCGCGCCTCCGTGCTGCTCTTGCCGCGCACCTTGGTGAGGCCGAGCATGATGTTGCCGGCCGCCGTCAGATGCGGGAAAAGATTGAAGCTCTGGAACACCATGCCGGTTTCGGCGCGCATCGCGGCCAGGTCGCGCTCGCTGCGCCGCTGGCGCGTGCCGGAGTCGCGAGCAGGGCCGGGGCGAAAACCGACTTCCTTGCCGTCGATGCGGATCGAGCCGCTGTCATAGCTCTCAAGGAAGTTGACGCAGCGCAGCAGCGTGGTCTTGCCGCTGCCGGACGGGCCGATGACGGTGACCACCTCGCCCTTCGCAACTTGCAGGCTGACCGAGCGCAGCACCTCGACCGAGCCGAAGGATTTCGAGACCTCGGCAATATCCAGAAGTGCTGGGCTGTCGTTCGAACTTTTGGCCATCGCGTTAGTCCCGGATGAAAGCGAAGCGCCGTTCCAGCCGCCGGCTGGCGTATGAAAGCGCGTAGTTGACGGCGAAATAGATCAGGGCGCCGAGGATATAGAGCGGCATCGCCTCATAGGTGCGGCCGATGACCTGGTTGATCGCCTGCATCAGATCGGTGATGCCGAGAAGCGACACCAGGGCGCTGCCCTTCACCGCGTCGGTGACGCCGTTGATCCAGGGCGGCAGGAAGCGTCGGAAGGCCTGCGGGAAGATGACGTAGGCAAGGCGCTGGCGGAAGGTAAGGCCGATCGCCATCGCCGCCTCCGACTGGCCCTTCGGGATGGAAGCGACGGCGCCGCGCAGATATTCGACGACCTGGGCGGTCTTGAACAGCGTCAGCGCCAGCACGGCGGCCCAGAAGGACTGGAGGTGCACGCCGATCGCCGGCAGGCCGTAATAGACGAAGAACATCAGCACCAGGATCGGAATGCCGCGGATGGTGTCGCTGAAGATGCGCACCGCCCAGCGCACCGGCGCGGGGCCATAGACGAGGCCAACGCCGAGGATGACGCCGGCGATCAGCGACAGCACCACGACGAGGAGGGATACCCACAGCGTCAGCGCGAAGCCTTCGGCGAGGAACGGCAGGGCATAGGCGATCTGGCCGAGCATCTCAGCGTGCCGTCCTGAACCGACGCTCGACGAGGCGGAGCGCAAAGAGAAGAGCGTAGCCCGTGACCAGATACATCGCCGTCGTCACCAGGTAGACCTCGACGATGCGGAATGTGTTGAAGTTGATCCACTGGGCGCCGTAGGTGAGCTCGGGCACCGAGATGACCGAGGCAATCGAGGTGTCCTTGAACAGCGAGATGAAGGTGTTGGACAGCGCCGGCAGCGTGATGCGCAACATCGTCGGCAGGCGCACATGGATCAGCCGCTGCCATGGGGTAAGACCGATCGCCTTGCCGGCGTCGAGCTGGCCGCGCGGCACGGCCTCCAGGCCGGAGCGGAACACCTCGACCAGATAGGCGCCGCTATAGACCGATAGCGTGACGACAAACGAGGTCTGCGCGCTATAGGCAAGGTCGACGACGGTCGGCAGGCCGTAGAAGACCAGATAGACCAGCAGGATCAGCGGCACGTTGCGGATGAACTCGACGTAAGCGGCGATGATGGCGCGCACGACGCGCCCGGCCGAGACATACCAGACTGCCAGCACCAGGCCGATGACGATGCCGATGGCGATCGAGATGACGGCAAGCTCGAGGCTGAGCAGCAGGCCGCCCCACAGCTTGTCGAAATGCCGCCAGATCAGGTTGAAATTGAGCGTATAGCCCATGCGTCCATCTCAATGGCTCGCGGTGACGAACGATCTCTTTGTTCGACGCAATTTCAGACGGAAAACCGCTTCACACTTTTCCTGAAATTGCTCTTCGTCATCCGCATGGCCGGTGTCGAGGAGAAACAGGCGGAAGAGCGCTTTTCCGCGCGCTTCCGCCGGCCTGGTCAGATGACCGGGAAGCCCGGATGGCGTGGCGGCGGCTCCTGGCCGAAATACTCCTTGAAGGCGGCGTCGTAGAGCGCCGTCTCATGGCCGAACATCGCAATGGTGAAGGTCTGGTTGACGAAGGTCAGCCAGTCGAGATCGCCCTGTCGGACGGCAGCGCCGTACAGCATCGAGTACCAGCTCTTGCCGGCGTCGAAATATTTGTCCGGATTGCGCGAGGCGAGCCAGCGCACCGTCGACAGATCGACCGCAGCGGCGTCGGCGCGTTTCGATTCCAGCGCCTGCAATACGTTGGCCTGGGTGTCGATCTGCAGCACCTGCGCCTGCGGCAGGGCGAAGTGCACCGAGCTCTCGGCGTCGACATTCTGCAGGATCGAGATGCGGGTGGCGGCGCCGTTCGCCAGGAGCTTGTCGAACGTCTTGTTCTCGGAGCCAGGCAGCGTGAGCAGCGCGACGCCTTCGACATAGTAAGGCCGCGAGAAATGGATCAGCTGCGAGCGCTGCGCCGTCATGGTCATGAACTGGATGGTGATGTCGACCTTGTTGGTCGTCACGTTCGGGATGCGCTGCGCCGGATCCTGGGTGACGAACTCGACCTTGGTCGGGTCGTCGAAGAGGCCCTTGGCGAGGATGCGGCCCATGGTGATGTCCATGCCGACCAGCTCTCCGGCATCGTTCTCGAAGTGCCACGGCGCATTGGTGCTGCCGGTGCCGACGATCAGCTTGCCGCGATCGAGCGCGGTGCGCAGCACGCTGTCGGACGCAGCCTGCGCCGCCGCCTTCTCGGCGCCGACTGCGGTGAGCGCACCGGCGGTGGCCAGCCCCGCCATACCCAATTTCAGAAAATCACGTCTTCCGGATGTGTCGTTCACGGCGACCTCCTTTCGTGTTGTGTTCCCCTTGTGAATACACGCGCCGGTAATCGACAAAGTATTTGTCTCTTACAAGAGACGTGTGTATCCTGTACAGGACAGATACTAACACCAGGAATGAGCAATGCAAGATAGTGAAACGTTGACCGGGTGGCCGGGCGAAGGCGCGGACGAAGAGCGGCCGGCGGGCTCGCGCGAGAAGGGCCTCAACAGAGTCTTGAACATGCTGGAATTCCTGCATGCCAACCAGCGCGCGATCGGCATCGGCGAGCTGGCCAGGGGGCTGAATGCCCCGCGCTCGACGACCTACACGCTGGTGCGCGAACTGGTCGAAGCCGGGCTCCTGGAAATGGCCGGCGACGGCAACCGCGTCTATTTCGGCAAGAAGCTCTACCTCTATGGAATGGCCTATATGCGGGGCAATGATCTGCTCAGGCGCGGCCGTCAGGAGGTCGACACGCTGTCGCGCGAGACCGGCGAGACGTCGGAACTCTGCATGCTGCAGAGCGGCCGTTACACGATCATCCATTCGAGCCCGGGCACAAGGCCGTTCCGCATCAGCTCGGCCACCGGCCTGCAGATCCCGCTGCCCTGGACAGCCTCCGGCCGACTGCTGCTTGCCGGCCTCGACCGAAGCCGGATCGAAGCGATGGTCTCTGAAGACGATCTCGTGCTGCCCGACGGCCGCAAGCTCCTGCTCGACGATTTCATCGACGACATCGCGCGGGCCCGCGTCACCGGCTATTGCGTCACGTCAGGCCTGGTCGATGCCTACACCAAATGCCTTGCGGCGCCGGTGTTCTCGGCCCCTGGCACGGTCGAGGCGACGATGTGCCTGGTGGTGCCGATCGACACATCCGGGGAGCGGACCGACGAACTCGTTGCCGTGCTGCGCGAGCGCGCGGCCAGGCTTTCGATCTCTTAGTGAGTGAGCTTTGCTCTAGGGCATTTCACCGTTTCACGGAAACGGCGAAATGCCCTATCTCTTTGTTTTTACGCAATTCCGGGCGGAAAACCGCTCACACTTTTCCCGGAATTGCTCTAGGCGATGATGTCGGGAATGATGCGGTCTTCCAGCGCCGACAACCGGTCTTTCAGCAGCAGCTTCTTCTTTTTCATGCGCTGGATCTGAAGCGGGTCGCAGCCCGTGGCGATCATCGCGTTGATGGCGGCGTCGAAATCGGCGTGTTCTTGTTTGAGCCGGGAATATTCGAGGCGTATTTCAGCCTGTTCCTGTTCGGACATTATCTACCGTTTAGCGTATGCATCGCCCAATCGGGCTGTTTGGGCGGGACCGGTTGGGTTGTCTGTTGTGGCCGGCGCGCGGCTCATATCACATTTCACTTTGCCGTGGAATGCTACCACGTGGCATTCGACATCGAGATCGCTTGGTGGCAAACTGTCATTGTGCCGTCACAGTCGCAACCTGCGGTGGAGGCGTCCGCGATGGCTGCAATCGAGGAAACCATGAAAGGGAGAACCAATCATGTCTCTTGCGTCCCATCTTGATGAGTTGCAGCGGAAACACGGTGACATCGAGCGCGAGCTCACCGATGCGATGAACCATCCTTCGGTCGACGACCTCGAAATCGTGAATCTCAAGCGACGCAAGCTGGCAATCAAGGACGAGATTGAAAAGCTGAAGGGTAGCCCAACGACACACTGAAGCTCTTCCAGGCACCATCACCGCAACCCGCCGCGGTGAGACTGCCGGTGGCAAGAAATGCCACCGGCGTGGTGCTTTTTAACTGAAATCGATGGAAAGTTCGGTCGCAGATCTTGCGATCGGCAGAGTCGGCGTTTTTCGCACGGCTGCAGCCGATTTGCCGGCCTTGCCCGCCGCTTGCCATTGACAAGCCATCTTTGCTCCGCCACCTCATGCCCGGAACTCCCAGATGAAGGCGGCCGGCATGACCGGATATTTTTCCTCTCCCTTCCCGCGGCGCACGTCGGTCGGCGTATCGGTCGGCGGCGTGATCGTCGGCGGCGGCGCGCCGGTCGTCGTGCAGTCGATGACCAACACCGACACCGCCGACGTCGACCAGACCGTCGCCCAGGTCGCGGCGCTGCATCGCGCAGGCTCGGAAATCGTGCGCATCACGGTCGACCGCGACGAGAGCGCGGCGGCGGTTCCACGCATCCATGAGCGGCTGCTGAGGCTCGGCATCGACGTGCCGCTGGTCGGCGACTTCCACTATATCGGCCACAAGCTTCTGGCCGATCATCCGGCTTGCGCCGAGGCGCTGGCCAAATACCGCATCAATCCCGGCAATGTCGGCTTCAAGGACAAGAAGGACCGGCAGTTCGCGGCGATCGTCGGGATGGCGATCAGATATGACAAGCCGGTTCGCATCGGCGTCAACTGGGGCTCGCTCGACCAGGAGCTTTTGACCCGGCTGATGGACGACAACCAGGCTAAGGGCTTTCCGCTTACCGCGCAGGAAGTGACGCGCGAGGCGATCGTGCAGTCTGCGATCCTGTCGGCCGAGATGGCGGAAGAGATCGGGCTTGGTCGCGACAAGATCATCCTGTCGGCCAAGGTCAGCGGCGTGCAGGACCTGATCGCCGTCTACACCGAGCTCGCCACCCGCTCCGACCATGCGCTGCATCTGGGTCTCACCGAAGCCGGCATGGGCACCAAGGGCATTGTCGCCTCTTCCGCGGCGATGGGCATCCTGTTGCAGCAGGGCATAGGCGACACGATCCGAATCTCGCTGACGCCGGAGCCGAATGGCGACCGCACCCGGGAGGTGCAGGTGTCGCAGGAATTGCTGCAGACCATGGGCTTCCGGCAGTTCGTGCCGATCGTCGCGGCCTGCCCCGGCTGCGGGCGAACGACGTCAACCGTATTCCAGGAACTCGCCCAGAGCATCCAGGCCGATATCCGCAAGAACATGCCGGTGTGGCGCGAGAAATATCCGGGCGTCGAGAACCTCAAGGTCGCGGTGATGGGCTGCATCGTCAACGGTCCGGGCGAATCCAAGCATGCCGATATCGGCATATCCTTGCCCGGCACCGGCGAGACGCCGACGGCGCCCGTCTTCATCGACGGCAAGAAGGCGGCGACGCTGCGCGGTCCGTCGATCGCGCAGGATTTCGAGAAGATGGTCGGCGACTATATCGAGCAGCGCTACGGACACGGCAAGGCAGCGGCCGAGTAGGCCGATGCCGCTTTTGCCGCGCGCGACGCTGATCCTGATCTGCGTGCTGATCCTTGCCGCTCAAGCGCTGGCGGACCCGCCGCAGTCGCGGTCCGCCGGCAAACGGCTGATCAACCGTGTCTGCGATCTGATCGAGACCCAGGCCCTGGAGAGCGGACTGCCCAGGGATTTCTTCGCCCGGCTGATCTGGAAGGAAAGCCGCTTCGATCCGAACGCGGTCAGCCCGGTCGGCGCCGAAGGCATCGCGCAATTCATGCCGGGCACCGCCAAGATGCGCGGTCTTGCCGATCCCTTTGACATCGAGCAGGCCATTCCGGCTTCGGCGAAATATCTCGCCGAGATGAAGGCCGGCTACGGCAATCTCGGGCTTGCCGCCGCAGCCTACAATGCCGGCGAGAACCGCGTGTCGCGCTGGCTGAGTTCGGGCGGCTTCCTGCCGATGGAGACGGAAAGCTATGTCTTCGACGTCATGGGCGAGCCCGTCGACAAGTTCTCGGACAAGTCCTATGCCGGGACCGTCCAGCCGCTCGATCCCAAGATGAGCTTCGCGGTTGCCTGCCGCCGGTTGCCAGTGATCATGTCGCGAACCGTCGCCATGGCCTCGATCAACGTCAAGCCGTGGGGCGTGCAGGTGGCGGGCAATTTCCGCCGCTCCGCGGCGATCGGCCAATGGCTGAAGGTCAGGGGCCGGTTCCCGGCCTTGCTCGCCAGCCATGACCCGGTGGTGAGCCGGGTGCGCACGCCGATCGGCCGGCGCGGCATCTACGCAGTCAGGATCGGCGCCAACTCGCGCGGCGAGGCCGACGGCATCTGCAACAAGCTGCAAAGCGTCGGCGGCGCCTGCGTGGTGTTGCGCAACCGTTGATGCCGGGGCGTGCGCGCGCCACATCCAGCAGACATTCAGCTTGTAGCGACATGCATTCCTTGCAGGGGCTCGAGCTTCCCCTGCCGCCAACAACGCCGGTAGCCAATTGCTAATGTTGCGACGAGAATCTGCTTGTCAGGGCGGCGGCGGTTAAATCTTAATGCGCTTTGCGGTAGTAAGGGCGGGGTCAGTTATTTCCGCGCGTATTTTTATTCGCGGTCTTACAAGGGAGGCATCATGCCGGAGGGGAATTTCCTTAAAAGGGTTGTCGGCGAGCTCGA
Source organism: Mesorhizobium sp. CNPSo 4661 (assembly GCF_057784215.1). NCBI lineage: Bacteria > Pseudomonadati > Pseudomonadota > Alphaproteobacteria > Hyphomicrobiales > Phyllobacteriaceae > Mesorhizobium > Mesorhizobium sp. CNPSo 4661. Next base: position 67,820 of record NZ_JBWGIO010000005.1, read on the forward strand.
AACGCCGCGCACCAAGCGACCGTTCGGCTCCGGTTGGCTGTCCGGCTCGATCGCATTGCTCGCCGGTATCACCGCCCTCCTGATGGTCATCGTGTTGCGCTACCCGACGCTGACCTCGATGCCGGACCTGGCGCCCATCCACCAGATGCTGTTCTTCAAGCCGGTCCTCTATTTCGTGCTTATCTCCGGCTACATCCTGGCCATCCTGAGCATGATGCTGCGAAGGGAAAAGACGCTCGGCGCGGCGGCGATGGTCACCGTGCTCCTGGCCTCGCTCATCGGCATGCTGCCGGCGCGTCACGAGCTGCGGATCGAAGGGGTCTTCTTCGGCCTCGACTTCTTCATCCTGAACGCCCTGTTCATGGGGGTCCTGTTCGTTCCGCTGGAGCGCATTTTCGCCCGCAACAGGGCTCAGACAGTGTTCCGCGACGAATGGCGCGAAGACCTGTTCTACTATCTGGTCTCGTCGCTGCTGGTGCAGATACTGACCTACCTGACGCTCGCGCCGTCCAATTTCGTCAACGCGCAAGGCGGCCTCGGTTCGGTGCGTGCCTGGGTCCACGACCTGCCCTGGATCGTGCAACTGCTGGCGGTGATGTTCCTGACCGATCTTGCCCAATATTGGGTGCATAGGGCTTTCCATCGCATCCCGTTCCTGTGGAATTTCCATGCCGTGCATCATTCGGCCAAGTCGATGGACTGGATTGCCGGCGCGCGGATGCATTTCCTGGAAATCATCGTGCTGCGCAGCCTGACGGCCACGCCGATGTTCGTGCTCGGCTTCGATGAATCGGCGATCCAGACCTATATCCTGATCGTCTACGTCTATTCGTCCTTCATCCATTCCAACATCGGAACCAGTTTCGGCCCGGTCGAAAAGGTGCTGGTGTCGCCGCGCTTCCATCACTGGCATCACGGCCTCGAGAAGGAGGCGATCGACGTCAACTTCGCCATCCATTTCCCGTTGCTCGATCGGCTGTTCGGCACCTATCACCTGCCCGAGGGACGCTGGCCAAAGGGCTATGGCATTCATGGCCATCCGGTGCCGAAAGGATATTGGCGGCAATTCCTCTATCCGTTCCGGCGCGCGTAGAAGCTCGAAAACAAATATTCAGAGTCGGCGGGACAGCACCCCCCTGTCCTGCCGGACATCTCCCCCGCAAGGGGGGAGATCAGATGTCGCGCCGGCCTTCGCCGATCGCCAACGTTGCAAGGCCGGGCGAAGCGCCGAAACTGCCAATCTCCCCCCTTGCGGGGGAGATGGCCGGCAGGCCAGAGGGGGGTTGGCGGGAACTCGGCAGTCGATCCTATCGAGAGCCGCCCTTGTTCGGCAGAACGCTCAAGCCGTCTTCGCCGCCACGGTCTCGCTGAGCCAGGTGCCGATCTTGGCGCCGAGGCGGTCGGGTGAGACAGGCTTCGGCAGATAGTCGTCCATGCCGGCCTCGATGCATTTTTCGCGGTCGCCCTTGAGCGCATGCGCGGTGACGCCGATGATCGGCGTGCGATTGCCGTTCTGCTGTTCGATCGCGCGGATGGCGCGGGTCGCCTCATAGCCGTTCATCTCCGGCATGGAGACGTCCATCAGCACCAGGCGGGGGCGCAGCGAGCGGTACATCTCGACCGCGGTGCGGCCATTGCCGGCGATGCGGTAGCTGAGACCGAAACCGTTGAGGATCTGGCCGAAGACCAGCTGGTTCACGTCATTGTCCTCGGCGATCAGGATGTCGATCGGGCCGCTCGGCGCCACCGTCGATTCCGGCGTGGCGGGCATAGGCACCGCCGGGCCGCGGATGACGGTGAATGCCGGCGGGGCCGCCTGGGCCGCGACCGGCTCGCGCACGAAATGCGCCTTCGCGCCCTGCGTGCGCGCCTTCTGGATGGCGGAGATCACCGTGCCCAGCAGCACCGCCGAGCGCGCCGGCTTGGTGAGATGTGCGACGATGCCGAAATCGATCACCATCCTGCCGAAATCGACCTGGTCGACCGAGGTCAGCAGCACCACCGGGATGGAGGAGAGGCGGCTGTCGGCGGCGATGGCCCTGGCGACATCGGCGCCGTTCATGCCGGGCATCTGGTAATCGAGGATGATGCAGTCGACAGAGGCGCCGAGCTGGCAGGCGCGGTCGAGGAAGGCGAGGCCGACCGCGCCGCTTTCGGCGGCCGCGCAGTCGAAGCTCCAGCTTCTGAGCTGCTCCAGCAGGATGTCGCGGTTGACAGGGTTGTCGTCGATGACCAGCACCCGGGCGCCGGTGACGTCGACCGGCACGAGCTCGTCGCGCGACTGCTGGTCGTGCGCCGGCAGCGGCACGGCGAACCAGAAGACGGAACCGCGGCCGATCTCGCTTTCGACGCCGATCTTGCCGCCCATCAGGTCGACAAGCCGCGCGCCGATCGCCAGGCCAAGCCCGGTGCCTTCGTGGCGGCGGGTAGAGGAGCCGTCGACCTGGGCGAATTTCTCGAACACGCTTTGCAGTTTCTCGGCCGGAATGCCGATGCCGGTGTCCTCGACGCGGACCTTGAGCTGGACCACGCCGTCGACGACGTCGCCGCCGACATCGACCAGGACATGGCCCTTCTCGGTGAACTTGACGGCGTTGCCGAGCAGGTTGGTGACGATCTGGCGGAAGCGCCCGGCATCGCCGACGACGAAGGCCGGCAGGCGCGGGTCGACGCGCACGATGAGTTCGAGGTTCTTTTCGGCGACACGCGCCGACACCAGCGTCGCCACGTCCTCGACCGCTTCCGCCAGGCGGAAGGGGGCGGGGTCGAGGGTCAGCTGGCCGGCATTGATCTTCGAGAAATCGAGGATGTCGTTGATGATGGTGAGCAGCGCGTTGCCGGATTTGACGATGACGTCGGTGAAAGTCTTCTGGCGCGGCGTCAGCTCCGTCTTGGCAAGCAGCTCGGCCATGCCGAGCACGCCGTTCATCGGCGTGCGGATCTCATGGCTCATATTGGCGAGGAATTCGGATTTGGCGCGGTCGGCGGCCTCGGCCTTGAACAAGGATGCGGCGGTCTCGGCGAAGGCGCGCCGGATCGCATTCTCCATCGGCCGGAAGATCAGAGCCGCCGCGATGGCGAGCACGGCGAACAAAAGGCCGCTCGCCCATAGCAGCAGCCGGTCGTTTGAAGCATCGGCGAGGCGGCGCTCCTCGTCGAATGCGGTGCGCACCTTCACCAGCATCGGCTGAGCGAAGAGGTCGTTCTGGTTGCGGATCTCGCGGTAGCTCCACTCGTCGACCTTCTGGGCGACCGCCATCAGGTTGAAGTTGCGCACCATATCGCGCGCCGACCAGAACAGGTCGTCATTGACCGAAGCGGTGTCCAATGCGTTGAGAGTGTTCGTCGACAGGCGCGGCCTTATCGCGGCAAGCTGGGCGTTCAGGATGCCGATCTCGGCCATCAGGCGTTCGGAATGGCCGCGCGCGGCGGTCGCCAACGCGTCGCGTGTCTCGCTGCGCCAGGCGGTGCCGGTCGTCTCGGCGAAATTGGTGGCGTTGCGCAGGTCGCGGGCAAAGATGACGAAATTGCCGCTGAGGGCATCGACCTCGTGACGGTACGAATTCACACGGTTGAGCGCGAACATGACGGCGGCCGAGGCCAGCGCGAAGACAAGCAGTCCCGAAATGTAGCGGATCCGGATCGACCGGATGAAGGAAGAATATTCCGGCATGCGCAACCCCAACACATACGCACAATTTTAATGGTCGGGATTACGCTTGATTTACATTAAGATTTCGTTGGTGGGACAAGATCACCAGCATTGACCGATCAAGTCGGGCGGGTCGCCCTGCAAGCGGCCCGCCCAGCTCAAATCAGACCCCTATCCAAATCAGCCTCTATCCTGGGCGCGGTAGGCGTCGGGAAGAACGAAGACTTCGTCGGCGCGGCCGTAGCCGCCGTCGCGAACTTCCTCGATCAGCACCATGGTGTAAGGGCGCACGCCTTCGCCGAAATAGTCGACGAACATCTGCGTGGTCTTGTGGATGAGCTCTTCCTTCTGCGCCTTTGTCAGGGCGGCTTCGGGCGTCTTGAAGTTGGCGAAGGGCATTTCGGGGTCCTTTCGGGCTGGTTGTTCTACAGCGATGGGTGGAGAAGATCGGCGAGACCGATGCGCTCGAGAAGCTGCGCCCGGACGCGGTCGGCGACGCCGTTGACGATGGTCGCGCCGTCATCCGACGGATCGATGTGGACGCGGAACGGCCGGCGGCCATGCGCCATGGCGACAAGGTCGACGATGGCCTCGGCGACTTTCGAGGGATCGGCATCGGCCGGCTCCAGACCGGCAAGGCCCTTCAGCGCTTGGCCGTCGACGCCGGCATAGGGTCCCGACCAATAGGCGTCGACGCGCCCGGTGTCGGCCGGCTTGCCGGAATGGGCGAAATGCTCGGTGCCTTTGGTGAACGCGCCGGGCACGACGATGGTCGTCTCGATGCCGAAACGGGCAAGCTCCAGCGCGTAGCTCTGCGCCAGCGCGTCCATGCCCGCCTTGGCGGCGAAGTAGGGCGCCAGGAATGGCGGCGTGCCGCCGCGCGTGCTGCTCGATCCGACCCAGATCATCAGGGCTCGACCGAGCCCGCGCATATGCGGAAGCACCGCCCGGTTAACACGTTGGGTGCCCAGCACATTGACGTCGTAGAGCGCCGCCAATTGCTCCGGCGTGAAGGCTTCGGTCGGTCCGAACATCATGTGGCCGGCATTGTGGATGACGACGTCGATGCGGCCGGCTTCGTCGAGGATGGTTTTGACGGCCGCCTCGATCGAGGGTTCCGACAGCACGTCGAGCGCAATGGCGCGGATCGCCAGTTTCTCCTCGCGCGCCAGCCTTTCGACTTCGGCCGCTGCGGCGCCGCCGCGCGCCTGCGGGTCGCGCATCGAGGCATAGACCCGATGACCCGCCCTGGCGAGCGCTTTGGACGTCATGGCGCCGAAGCCGCTCGATGCGCCGGTGATGAGTATCGTCTGCTGCATGATCGCCTCCTTGTTCGAAAATCAGATTGCGCCGCCATTGGCGCGGATGACCTGGCCGTTGACCCACTGGCTGGCGGGACCGGCGAGGAAGGCGACGAGCCCGGCGATGTCGTCGGGCTGGCCGAGGCGGCCGAGCGGGATCAATCTCGTTATCGCTTCGATCTGCTGGGCGCTCTTGCCGTCGGTGAAGAGTTCCGTGTCGACCGGGCCGGGCGCGACGGCGTTGACCGTGATGCGGCGCGGGCCGAGCTCCTTGGCCAGGATATGCGTCATGGCTTCGACGCCGGCCTTGGTCGCGGCATAGACGCCATAGGCGGGCTGGTAGAAGCCGACGACACTTGAAGAAAAGTTGATGATGCGACCGCCATCCTTCAGGCGTCTTGCAGCTTCGCGCATGCCGCGGAACGGGCCGCCGAGATTGATCGCGACCTGGCGTTCGAACGCGGCGTCGTCGGTTTCGGCGACCGGCGAAAGCCTCATCATGCCGGCGTTGTTGACGAGAATGTCAACGCCGCTGAAAGCCTTCTCTGCCGCATCGAACAACGCGGCCATGCCGGCCGGTTCGCCGATATCGGCCTGGACGGCCACGGCAGTGCCGCCGGCGGCTTGAATGGCCGAGACGACCGCGTCGGCCGCGTCCTTGCCGCGCGCGTAGTTGACGATGACGGCGATGCCGTCCTCAGCGAGCCGTTTGGCGATTGCCGCGCCGATGCCTCTCGAGGCGCCGGTCACGATCGCTGTTCTTGTCTTCTGCATGATCGATCTCCGTTCGGTGTTGTGAGGCGGATATAGATCGCCGAGCCAGCCGGATAATCAGCCCTCCATTGACAGCAGTATTCGGATTAGGCGAACAATCGCGCATGGATCGACTCGACAGGATGCGGCTCTTCGTTCGCGTGGTGGAGCGGCGCAGTTTCACGGCCGCGGCGGCGGATCTCGGCCTGCCGCGCTCGACCGCAACCGAAGCGGTCAAGCAGTTGGAAGACCATCTGGGCGCGCGGCTGCTGGACCGGACCACGCGCCACGTCGCTACCACGCTCGATGGCCAGGCCTATTACGAGCGTTGCCTTTCGATCCTGGGCGAGGTGGAGGACGCCGAGGCCGGCTTTCGCAGCGCCGAACCGCGCGGCCTGCTGCGCATCGACGCGCATCCGCTGCTGACGCAGAGGTTCCTGCTGCCGCAATTGCCAGCGTTCCTCGACCGCTATCCCGAGATCGATCTGCATATCGGCCAGGGCGACCGGCTGGTCGACCTGGTGCGCGAGGGCGTCGATTGCGTCATCCGCGCCGGCGAGCTGCAGGACAGCGGCATGATCATGCGGCGGCTGGCGACGATCGAAGAAATCACCTGCGCCAGCCCGGACTATCTGAAGCGGCATGGCGTGCCGGCATCACCGGAAGCGCTGGAAGGCCACCAAGCAGTCGGCTTCGTCTCCTCGCGCACGGGCGAGGTGCTGCCGCTGGAATTCACGATCGGCGCAACGGTGCGCCAGGTCACGTTGCCGGGCCGGGTTCGGGTCAACAATTCCGACACCGCGGCCGATCTGGCGCGGCTGGGTTTCGGGCTTCTGCAGGCGCCACGCTACCGGCTGGAAAAAGATATCGCGGATGGCTCGCTCATCGAGGTTCTCAAGGATTTCCCGCCGACGCCGACGCCGCTGTCGGCGCTCTATCCGCAGAACCGGCAGCTCGCGCCGCGGCTGCGCGTCTTTCTGGAATGGGCATCGCGCATTTTCGCCGAGGCGAGGCTGTGAGGATCATCGATGCCTGGTGCCGCAGCTATCGCCGACGGTCGGTTGGCTCGACCGCACCGGCTCGCCGTCCAGACGTCGGACGCACGATCTCGAGCCGGCATATCGGCCGCTCTCGGTTGCACCCGGTCGCGCGTGACCGTTGACAAGCATGCGCCTGCTCGTGTTCTATTTCGCTAGCGCATATTTTCCAGCGTAACAAATCGCGTCCGGCAAGGCCGGGCAAAGGGCAGCATGGCCCCGCCGCGTCTCATGGAAGCATGGGGTGCGTGCGGGGCCTTTGTTTTTGAGGTCCGGGTGAAGACGTTCAGGGTCGGGATCCTATATTCGACCACCGGTCCCTACGGGGCGATCGGCCGCGACTGCCGCGCCGGCGCCGAGCTTGCCATCGAGGAGCTGGAGAAAGCCGGCAGCCCCGTGCGCATCGAGCCGGTCTTCGGCGATCCCGGCGAGGGCGCCCCACCTATCCGCTTTATAGAACCTTAACTGTTCGGCAACCGCCAGATGAAATCGAGAGACCGTTACGAATTCTGCGCATAGTGTCGGTGTCCCGCGCCGTCTGTCCTTGGCGTGACGACCTGCTGCGTCGCCTGCGACTGCACGGTTTGGAATGCGATGCTCCCTTCCTTCCCGATCGATTTCTTCTTAGTAGCGAGCCAGCAAATCATCCCCGCCCATGTGCGCTTTTTGGAAGCCGGTATTGCTTCCGGTCTGGCCGGTACGGGTGATAATGAAACGCTCGATCGGGCGGCGTCATCACGGCTTTGGTATCTCCCGGCATGGCTCAGACCTCCGGATGCTCTGCCGAGAGCATGCCCGTAATCCCAGCCGCCTTGGCGGCTTCCACGAAGGTAGAGGAGGCATAGAAGTTCTGATGCACAAGCAAATGAGGGTTGACCCACAGATGCATGTCACCAATTTTCTCTTTCGAGAAAAAAAGCTTTGAGTCGGGGTGGGCTCTATCATCCCAGAAGCCCGTTACGCCTGAGTAGTCGGTGATCCATTCAAATTTCGATCGGACAGGATCGACACAATCTTTCCGACGGCACACATTCAACCAATAGCGGCGCGAGAAGGTCGTCCCACCCACCTTGTCGTAAATATCGACGGGAATAAATTGGTGGACGCCCGGCTCATAATTCTCGACAAGCAGCCTGAATTTCTCGCTGACGACGGTTTGCCCCAGAACCGACGCAATATCAGTAATTGCATACTCGGCCCCCCGCTCCTGCCATAAAGCTTTTTTAGGGGCGTGATCCGTTATGACCCGGTAGCCGTGGCCGATCGTATACTTATGCTCTTTCTCCGGCGCGGTAAGCTTCACCTCATCAGGGTTAGCATAGGGCAAATTGTCGAACGGCTGATCGATATCAGCGTCAAGGAAGGCGCGCTTCGCGTGTGCCCCCCACGCCATCGTCGCATCAGTCATAAAGTAAGCCATTGCCTAGCCTCCCGATCATTCATGGCCGGTGCACGGCCGCTCGACTTTGTCATTATCTTGTAAATCCGGTGCATGCGACTAACGGCGCTTGTTCGACCCGCGACCGGGAGCTCACTGGCGTTCTTGACCGATCTCCAAACGCTTCACTCAGAATATCCGAGCGTCGAATGCGCTCATCAATGCCTATTTGGTTTTCGGACCTGCCTCAGATTCACTAACCGGCCGCACCTTCATCTTCTCAAGCACCGCGGGATCGACGAGTTGGCTGACGATCGGATGGATTCGGACGGGCTTGTCCTTGACGACCTGCTTGAAGCTCGCGAGCACGGCGGTGGCGACCTTCTGCGAGGGCGCCACGTCACTACCACGCTCGATGGCCAGGCCTATTACGAGCGTTGCCTTTCGATCCTGGGCGAGTCGGAGGACGCCGAGGCCGGCTTTCGCAGCGCCGAACCGCGCGGCCTGCTGCGCATCGACGCGCATCCGCTGCTGACGCAGAGGTTCCTGCTGCCGCAATTGCCCGCGTTCCTCGACCGCTATCCCGAGATCGATCTGCATATCGGCCAAGGCGACCGGCTGGTCGACCTGGTGCGCGAGGGCGTCGATTGCGTCATCCGCGCCGGCGAGCTGCAGGACAGCGGCATGATCATGCGGCTCCTGGCGACGATCGAAGAAATCACCTGCGCCAGCCCGAGCTATCTGAAGCGGCATGGCGTGCCGGCATCACCGGAAGCGCTGGAAGGCCACCAAGCAGTCGGCTTCGTCTCCTCGCGCACAGGCGAGGTGCCGCCGCTGCGCGGGCCCCTTGATTTCGGCAAGACGCGTGCGGTGCCTCCGCATCGGCCGGGCTGACGAAGGGATTCAATTTCCGGCCAGGGGAAACTCGTTTGCGATAGTGACGTGGTGGTGGATTCGGCCTTCGAAATACTTGGCCAATACCGCCTCGGTCGCGGCCCGCGATTCGGCGCGGGCCGGGCTCGCGAGCGCTGCTTCGACCGCGGCCATGTCGCGGTAGTTGATTGCCAGGATCATCGGGTACTCAGGTGCGCCGTCGTCGCGCTTCTCGGCAAAGCTGACACGCACGTCGAGCGCGCCGGGGAACGCCTTCCATTTCGGCAGAACGGTCCTGATCACGTCCTCGCGGAACGCTTGGGTCTGGCCGTCCTTCACCTTGCCTTCAAACAGCGCATAGCGTGTGATCATGTCCCGGGCTCCTCGTCCTTGCGTCGGAAAAATTCCATCAGTGCGGCCTGATCCTCGCCGCCAAGTCCGGCGGCCGTCAGCAGCCGGTGCACCTCGGCGCAGACGGCCGTCAGCGGCATTGCGGTGTGCGTGCGCCGCGCCAGATCCTGCGCAGCGTTGAGATCCTTCACCATGTTGTCGATGCGGCCGGTGCGCCGGTAGTCGCGGGTGGCGAAGCGCGGCAGGTATTCCTGCAAGATCGCGCTGTCGGCGCGGCCGCCCTTCAGCGCCTGAGGGATCTTGAGCGCGTCCACGCCGGCGTCGAGCGCCAGCCGCGTCGCTTCAGCCACGGCCATGAAGTTCAGAGCGCACAGCACCTGGTTGATCAGCTTGGTCGTCTGGCCCGCGCCGGCCGGGCCCATATGGGTGTAGTTGGTAGCGACGTCGCGCAGCAGCTCGTGAGCATCCGCGACGTCGTCCGGCTCACCGCCCGCCATCAGCGTCAGCTCGCCGACGAGCGCCTTCGGCGCACCGCCGGAAAGCGGGCTGTCGACCCAGCGCAATCCCTTGTCGCGGGCGTCGGCCGCCAGCTGGCGGGTCGCTTCGGGGTCGATCGACGACATGTCGATGAGCAGCGTGCCAGGTCTTGCCCCGGCCGCGACGCCACCGTCGCCGAACACGGCGCGACGCACGATCGCCGCCGAATTGAGGCTGAGGATGACGTAGTCCGCTGCGCCGGCTGCCTCGGCCGCGCTGGGCGCGGCGCTGGCGCCTTTGGCGACCAGCGTCTCCACCTTGGCCTTGTCGAGATCGAACACAAAGAGGGCGTTGCCGGTGGCAAGCAGGCGTTCGCCGATCGCTCCGCCCATGGCGCCGGCGCCGATCAGTGCGACTATGCGGATCATGACTGTCGCTCCTCAAATGTGGCTGTTATGTCCGAGACGATCTTCTCCAGCGGCGCGTCGATCGCCACCACCACTGCGTTCTCGTCCTTTCCCGGCACTTCCAGCGTCTCGAATTGGCTGTAGAGCAGGCTGGTCGGCATGAAGTGGCCGGTGCGCTCGCGCATGCGCCGGGAAATCAGGTCGCGCGACCCATCGAGATAGATGAACAGCACGGGCGCGCCGGCCTGTTCGGCGATGAAATCGCGATACGCGCGCTTCAGCGCCGAGCAGCCGACTATGATCGGCGTGCTCTCCTGCCTCAGCGTTTCGCCGACTTTTGCCAGCCACGGCCACCTGTCGGCGTCGTCGAGCGGAATGCCCGCGCTCATCTTGGCGATGTTGGCCTCGGGGTGCAGCTTGTCGCCATCCACATATGTTGCGTGGATCGCATGGGCCAGCGCCTCGCCGACCGTCGTCTTGCCCGAACCGGTGACGCCCATGACGACCATGCGCCGTGGCGGGTCAGATCGAAGCTGTGATGCCGCCATCGACATAGAGGACATGACCGTTAACAAAAGAGGAGGCGTCGGACGCCAGGAAGATGCAGGCGCCGACCAGTTCTTCGACCTTGCCCCACCGGCCGGCAGGCGTGCGCTTTTCGAGCCAGGCGCTGAAGGCCGGGTCGGCGACGAGGGCTGCGTTGAGCGGCGTGTCGAAATAGCCGGGCGCGATCGCGTTGCATTGCAGGCCGTGCCGGGCCCAATCGGTCGCCATGCCCTTGGTCAGGTTGCCGACCGCGCCCTTGGTCGCCGTGTAGGGTGCGATGCCGGGGCGGGCGAGTGCAGTCTGCACGCTGGCGATGTTGATGATCTTGCCGTGGCCGCGCCTGATCATGTGGCGCGCGACGGCTTGGCCGACATGGAAGACGCTGGCGACGTTGGTCTGCAACAGGCGCTCGAACGCATCGGCGGGGAAATCCTCGAGCGGCGTGCGGAACTGCATACCGGCATTGTTGACAAGGATGTCGATCGGCCCGTGGGCCTGCTCGAAAGCATCGATCGCGGCGCGCACGGCGCCGTGGTCAGTCGCATCGAAGGCGAGCGTCGCGGCGCCGGGAATCTGCGCAGCCGCGGCGCCGAGCTTTGCCTCGTCGCGGCCGTTGAGCACCACTTTGGCGCCTGCTTCGGCCAGCCCTCTGGCCAAGGCAAATCCAATGCCTTGCGAAGAGCCGGTGACGAGCGCGGTGCGCCCGGTGAGATCGAACAAGGTGGACGACATTTTCCCGATTGCCTCTCGTCGCTGCCCGCTTTATGTTATCGATAACATCTGCTGTCAAGTCAAGTGGAGCAAAACCGATGCAGCGGCCTCACATCCTTCAGGTTGGACCCTATCCCGCATGGGACGAGGAGTTGCTCAACGAAGCCTTCGTGGTGCATCGCTATTTCGCGGCGGACGACAAGCCGTCCTTTCTCACCGAGGTCGGGCCGCACGTGCGCGCCATCGCCACGCGCGGCGAGCTCGGCGCCAGCCGCGCCATGATCGAGGCTTGCCCGGCGCTCGAGGTCGTCTCCGTCTACGGCGTCGGCTTCGACGCGGTCGATCTCGCGGCGTGCCGGGAGCGCGGTGTGCGTGTCACCAATACCCCGGACGTGCTGACCAACGACGTCGCCGATCTCGGCATCGCCATGATGCTGTGCCTGTCGCGCGGCATGATCGGCGCCGAGCGCTGGGTGCGTGACGGCAGTTGGGCGGCCAAGGGCCTCTACCCGCTCAAGCGCCGCGTCTGGGGTCGGCGGGCCGGTGTGCTGGGCCTCGGCCGTATCGGCTATGAGGTGGCCAAGCGTCTCGCCGGCTTCGGTATGGACATCGCCTACAGCGACGTTGCGCCGAAGGATTTCGCCGCGGATTGGACGTTCGTCGCCGACCCCATCGCGCTGGCCCGTCGTTCGGATTTCCTGTTCGTCACGCTCGCCGCGTCGGCCGCCACGCGCCACATCGTCGACAAGGATGTGATCGCGGCGCTCGGCGAGGACGGCATGCTGATCAACATTTCGCGCGCTTCCAACATCGACGAGGACGCGCTGCTCGACGCGCTCGAAAAGAAGGTGATGGGGTCCGCCGCGCTCGACGTCTTCGAAGGCGAACCGAAGCTCAATCCGCGGTTCCTGGCGCTCGACAATGTGCTTCTGCAGCCGCACCACGCGTCGGGCACCATCGAAACGCGCAAAGCGATGGGCAAGCTGGTGCGCGACAACCTTGCTGCTCATTTTGCCGGCCAGCCGCTGCTGACGCCGGTGCTCTGAAACTGTTTCGCGCAATTTTTCACGGGAAGCCGTTGCTTGCCTGAACCGCAAGAGGAGTTCGCCTGCCATGAAGTCGATCGTCATACACGCCGCCAAGGACCTGCGCATCGAGGACCACCCGGTCGAGGAGCCAGGTCCAGGCCAGGTGCTGCTCCGTCTTGCCGCCGGCGGCATCTGCGGCAGCGACCTGCACTACTACAATCATGGCGGCTTCGGAACGGTGCGTCTGAAGGAGCCGATGATCCTTGGCCACGAAGTCTCCGGCGTAATCGAGAAGCTCGGGCCGGGTGTCGGTGGACTGGAAGCGGGACAACTCGTCGCCGTCTCGCCGTCGCGGCCCTGCTACAGCTGCCGTTACTGCCGCGAAGGCATGCACAACCAGTGCCTCAACATGCGCTTCTATGGCAGCGCCATGCCGTTTCCGCATATCCAGGGCGCGTTCCGCGAAATGCTGGTGGCGGACGCAACACAATGCGTGCCGGCCGACGGGTTGAGCGCAGGGGAAGCCGCGATGGCCGAACCGCTGGCGGTTTGTCTGCACGCGACGCGTCGGGCCGGAGAGATGCTTGGCAAGCGGGTGCTGGTCACAGGCTGCGGACCGATCGGCCTGCTGTCGATCATCAGCGCGCGGCGCGCCGGCGCCGCCGAAATCGTCGCCGTCGACATCGCCGATTTCACGCTGTCGATGGCGATGCGCGTCGGCGCCGACAGGACAATCAACACCCGAAGCGACCCGGAGGGGTTGGCGCCCTATTTTGCAGACAAGGGAAGCTTCGACATCCTTTATGAATGCTCCGGCGCCGCGGCGGCGCTGGCGCAAGGCATTGCGGCGCTGCGCCCGCGCGGCGCCATCGTCCAACTCGGCCTCGGCGGTGCCGAGATGGCGCTGCCGATGACGGCGATCACCACCAAGGAACTGTCGATCAACGGCTCGTTCCGCTTCCATCCCGAATTCGCCGTCGGGGTCGAATTGATGCGCAAGGGGCTGATCGACGTGAAGCCGCTGATCACCCACACCGTGGCCTGCGACGAGGTTCTATCGGGCTTCGATCTCGCCAATGACCGCAGCCGAGCGATGAAGGTTCAGATCGCCTTCGCATAAGCCGCGAGGGCGCGTTGCATTCCGTTGTGATATCGATAACGTACGGATATGCAATCTTCGCCAAAACGCCCGACCATGGCCGATGTAGCGCATCGCGCCAACGTCTCGACGATGACAGTGTCGCGTGCCTTCAAGCGCGACGCCTCGGTCAGCGCCGACACGCGCGACCGGATACTCAAGGCGGCGGAGGAGCTCGGCTACGTCTTTGACAGCATCGCCGCAAATCTGTCGTCGCGGCGCTCCGGTTTCGTGGCGGCGACGATCCCCTCGATCAACAACGCCAATTTCGCCGACACCGTGCGTGGCATGACCGAGGGCCTGCGCGACAGCGGGCTGGAGATCCTGCTCGGCTTCACCGACTACAATGTCGAGGAGGAAGAGCGTCTGGTTGGTCAGCTGCTGCAGCGACGGCCGGAAGCAATCATCGTCACCGGCGGCCGGCATACGCCGCGCTGCCGCAAGATGCTGGCCAATGCCGGCGTCCCGGTGGTGGAGACCTGGGACCTGCCGGCCGATCCGATCGGCCATGTCGTCGGCTTCTCCAACGCGGACGCCGGGCGCTTGATGGTCGATCATTTCGTCGAACGCGGCTACTTGAGGCTCGGTTTCATCGGCGGCGACACCTCGCGCGACACGCGCGGCCTGGACCGGCGGCGCGGCTTCGTCGCCGCATTGCAGGACCGCGGCCTCGATGCTTCGCGCGTCATCGCTTCCGGCGTGCCGCCGATCTCGATGCGCGAGGGTGCTGCCGCCATGATCGAGATGATCTCGCGCTGGCCCGACACACAGGCGGTGATGTGCGTGTCGGACCTTTCCGCCTTCGGCGCGCTGATGGAGTGCGTACGGCGCGGCATCCGCGTTCCCGATGACGTCGCGATCGCCGGCTTCGGCGCCTATGACCTTGCCGAGCAGTCGGTGCCCTCGATCACGACGATCGACGTCGGGGCGCACGAGATCGGCATCCGCGTCGCCGAACTGGTGCTCGACCTGCTCAACGGGCGGCGAGCGCCCGACGACCGGGTCGTCCTCGGCATGACGCCCAAGGTGATCGTTCGCCGCACGGCCTGATCGGTTCGGAGAAAACAAACGGCCGGCGGGATGATCGCCGGCCGCTTGCCTGTCCTGATCCTGTAGTGCTTACTTGCCCCAGACCTTCTTGTACTCGTCGCGGTAGCCGTTACCGGGATCGAAACGGTTGTCCGGGCCGCCGTCGAATTCGACATTGTCCGACGTCACCACATGCAGCGGCGAGATGTAGCCCGACCACTTCTCGCCGGCCATGGCGCGGTTGAGCTCGTCGACGAGCTGCCAGCCCTGCAGGTTCAACGGTTCGGCCACCGTCACCTTCTGGAACTGGCTCGAGCGGATGCGCTGGTAGGCCGATTCCGAGCCGTCGCCCGCCGCCACGTTGATCGGCGCGTCGGTGCCGGACTTGCCGGCCGCCGCCAGCGACGGTCCCATGAAGTCGAAATAGAGATCGTTGATCGCCAGGGAGTGGGTCCACGCATCGCCGTATTTCTGCAGGAGCGAGGTGGTGAGCTGCGGCATGCGCTGCGAGGTCTCGGCAATCGGCGTATCGACATATTCGAGCACCTTGCCTCCGAGATCCTCGATCTCCTTCTTCATCCGGTCCGCCTTGGCGATGGCGATCTGGTAGGTGGAATCAGTGAAGATGATGACGCCGGGCTTGCCCTTGGCGTCGACGAAGGCCCAGTCGGCGGCCGCCTTCGACACTTCCATCGGATCGGTCGAGACATTGGCGACGATGCCGAGATCGTCGATGGGCCCGACCGTCGGCGCGGCATGCCATGCCACCATGGGGATCTTGGCGGCCTTGGCCTGTTCCATCGCCGGCTTCTGCTCGACCGCGTCGAAGCCGTTGATGATGATGCCGTCGGGATTGAGCGCCAGCGCCTGGCCGAAGGCCGCCGTGCGGCCGCCGATGGAGCCTGCGCCATCAAGGGTCTTGACCGTCCAGCCGAGTGCCGCCGCGGCTTCCTCCACACCCTTGGTGACGCCGAGGATGCCGCCATTCTTCATGTCGGCGCCGAGCACGACGATGGTCTTGCCGGCAGCGCCCTTCGGCCCTGTCGTCGGGCCGTCCCACTTCTCGACCTTGCTGGCGTATTTGTCGACGACCGCCTTGGCGGCGGCCATGGGGTCGGCCAGGGTCGGCGAGGCGATGCCAAACGCCAGGCAGGCGACGCCGAGCTGGAGGAATGTTCTGCGCTGCATATCGTTTCTCCCATTAAGCATTGTCGGTTGTCTTTGTTGGTTGGCTGGTGGGTGGTTGATCAGTCGGTGCTCGGGGCGGCACGACCGCGCCGCGGCGGCGCTGCGCGTAGCCGGCGATGCCGATCGCCACGAGCAGGGTGACGCCGTTGAACAGCGGCTCGACCCAGAACGAGCCGCCGAACTGCTGGATGCCGGAAATGCCGACTGCAAGGATGACGACGCCGACGATCGTGCCCCAGACATTGACCCGACCGGGCTTGATGGTGGTCGATCCGAGGAAGGCGCCGACCAGCGCCGGCAGGAGGTATTCGAGGCCGACGCTGGCTTGGCCGATCCGCAGCTTCGAGGCGAGCAGCACGCCGCCGAGCGCGGTCAGCGCGCCGGAGGCGACGAAGGCGCCCATGACGAATTTCTGCACCGGAATGCCGTTGAGCGCGGCCGCCTTCGGGTTGGCGCCGATGGCGTAGAGGTAGCGGCCGATCGGCAGATATTCGAGCACCAGCCACATCGCCAGCGCCAGGATAATCACGTAGTAGCCGGTGATCGGCAGGCCGAACAGCATCGTGCCGTTGAGCGCAAGGAAGCCGTCAGGCAGCACGCCGACGACCTGGCGGCCGCCGGTGTACCACATGGCTAAAGCATAGAGCACGGTGCCGGTGCCGAGCGTTGCGATGAAGGAATCGATGCGCGCCACCTCGACCAGCAGGCCGTTGATGAAGCCGGTGAGGACGCCGAGCGCGATGACGATCAGCACCGCGATCGGCCACGGAATGCCGAAGGCGGTCTGCAGGCTGATCGCAAGGATGTGCCACAGCACGATTCCGTAGCCGACGGTGAGGTCGATGCGGCCCGCGGCCATCGGGATCATGGCGGCCAGCGACAGGATGGCGATGATCGCCTTGTCGGAGACGATCGAGCGCAGGTTGAGCAGCGTCGGAAACGTTCGCGGCAGGAGCAGCGAGAACAGCACGATCAGAAGCAGCATCAGGATCGGCAGGCCGTAGACCGGCAGATAGCGCGCCGCCTTCTGGGCAGGGCTCAATCCGGAGAGTTCCGAACGGGTCGGCTCCAGCGCCGTCGACTTGATCGAGTTCATGGATTCTCCTCAGGCGGCTTCGGACACGGAGGCGGCGCTGATCAGCGCCGCCGTCGTCAGGGCATCGCCGGCCAGCTCGCGCACGATGCGGTTATGTGAGAAGACGAGCGCGCGGTGGCAGATATGGGCGACCTCCTCGAAATCGGTCGACACGACGATGACCGCCAGCCCGGCTTCGACGGCGGTTGCGATCAGCCGGTAGATCTCGGCCTTGGCGCCGACATCGACGCCGGCCGTCGGATCCTCGGCGATCAAAAGCTTGCGGCCCGTCGCCAGCCAGCGGCCGACGACCACCTTCTGCTGGTTGCCGCCGGACAGCGCCTCGATGGGCAAATGCGGGTCGTTGGGGCGCAGCCCCAGCCGGGCGCCGAGCTCCCGGGTAAGCTCGCTTTCCCGCGCCGGCTTCATGAAGGAGAAAAGCCCGCGGCCGACGGCCGACGGATTGAGATACATGTTCTCGCGCACGGAGAGCGACAGCGCCACAGACTCCTCGGTGCGGTCGCGGGCGATCAGCCCGACGCCCGCGGCAAGGGCGGCGCCGACCGAGGACAGGTCGAGGCGCTTGCCGTCGAGCAGCACCGTGCCGTCGAAACGCTCGGCGCCGAACAGCGCGCGCCCGACGGCTTCCTGGCCGGCACCGCGCAGGCCGACCAGTCCGAGCAATTCACCCGAGCGCGCCTCGAAACCTACTGGGCCGACATTGCCGCTGGTAAGCTTTTCGACCTTGAGCCGCTCCGCCCCATCCTGCCAGCGCGACTTGGCGAACATCTGGTGCGCCGGCCGGCCGACGATGAGATCGACCAGTTCCTGCGGCGTGGTCTCGTCGACCGGCTTGACCGCGACCATTCGGCCGTCGCGCATGACCGCGACGCGGTCGGCGATGCGGAACACCTCGTCCAGCCGGTGCGAGACGTAGATCATTCCGACCCCGCGCTGGCGCAGCGGCCGCAGCGCCTCGAACAGGCGCTCGACCTCGTCCGCAGGCAGGCTTGCCGTCGGCTCGTCGAGCACCAGGACGTCGGCCTCGGTGGCCAAGGCGCGCGCAATGGCCACCAGTGACTTTTCGGTTCGTGACAGGTCCTGGACGCGCGTCGCCGGATCGAAGGCGCAGCCGACCAATGCCAGCGCGCGCTCGGCGCGACGCTCGGTGTCGCGCCAGTCGATCAGACCGGAACGCCGAGAAAAACCCTGCGCCATGCCGACATTTTCGGCCACCGTCATCCATTCGATCAGACCGAGGTCCTGATGGATGAAGGCGACTTTCTGCGGCTGGTTCGGACGCGGCGGGCGATGATGGTAGTCCTCGCCGCGGAAGCGGATCGTCCCCTGGTCGCGCTTGTGGATGCCGGCGAGCGTCTTGATGAGCGTCGACTTGCCCGCGCCATTCTCGCCGAGCAGAGCGACGATCTCGCCCTCGTGGATGTCGAGCGAGACCGACTTCAACGCCAAGGTGCCGCCGAAGCGCTTGGAGATGTCGATGAATTCGATGAGCTTGGGCCGCATTTTTTGGCCTCCTCCCAAGCCAAGCAAACGACTGAATTGCGATTGATGTTATCGCTAACATTTTTGCAGGTCAAGTCTTGAAAGCTGCGCGCCGCGAAGGCTATCGATGAGCCGGTTTTCGCGGAGAAGTGGTCATGTTCGGAGACATTGAAGGTGCCGGGTTCGAAGTTCTCGACGAGCGTTTCGAGAGCTGTTTCGTCGGTCACGTGGCGGTAGAGCGGCTGTGGACGGGCGGACGCTGGCTAGAGGGGCCGGCCTGGTTCGCGGCCGGCCGCTACCTGGTGTTCTCCGACATCCCGAACGACCGCATCATGCGCTATGACGACACCAATGGCGAGGTCTCGGTCTTCCGCGCGCCGTCCAACAACGCCAACGGGCATACGGTCGACACGCAGGGACGGCTGGTTACATGCGAGCACCGAACGCGGCGTGTCACGCGCACCGAGCACGACGGCTCGATCACGGTGATCGCCGATCGCTTCGAAGGCAAGCGCTTGAACTCGCCGAACGATGTCGTGGTGCGCTCGGACGGCACGGTGTGGTTTTCCGATCCGCCCTACGGCATCGCGACCGACTATGAGGGCGATCGCGCCGAGCAGGAGATCGACGGCTGCCATGTCTACCGCGCCGACCCCGTGAGCGGCGAGGTGGTGCGTGTTATCTCCACCATGGCCAAGCCCAACGGGCTCGCGTTCTCGCCGGACGAGAGCATTCTTTATGTGGGCGACACCGGCGTCACGCATCAGAAGGACGGGCCGAGGCACATCCGCAAATTCGCCGTGGCAGGCGGCGCGCTGCGCGAGCTTGGCGTGTTCGCAACTTGCACGGTCGGTTTGTTCGACGGGTTCAGGGTGGACACGGCCGGCCGCGTCTGGGCAGGCGCCGGCGACGGCGTCCACTGCTTCGACCCAGACGGCACGCTGATCGGCAAGATACGCATTGCGGAGACGGTGGCCAACCTCACCTTCGGCGGCCCCAAACGCAATCGCCTTTTCATCACGGCGCGGCAGTCGCTCTACGCGGTGTTCGTTGTCGCGAATGCGGCGGCAAGGGGATGAGATCCAGCCCTTGGGTCTGTTGCTATTTGGGGCAGCGTCAGCTGCTGCGCGTCGCCACGAAGGTCGCGGCTTCCTTGAGCAACTCAGCCGCTTCGCCATAGGGCTCGAGCAGCGCATGCGCCTGGTCGATCAGGCCGTGCAGCTGGTCGCGCGCCCAGTCGGGTCCGTGCAGCGCGGCAAGCGTCGCCTTGCCGGCGGCGGCGTCCTTGTTCGTCGCCTTGCCCATCTGCTTGGCGTCCGCCGTCAGGTCGAGCAGGTCGTCGGCGAGCTGGAAGGCAAGGCCGATCGCCGAGCCGAACTCGGCCAGTCTCTCGCGGTCCGCTGGCGGTGCGCCAGCAACGATCGCGCCGGCCTCGCAGGCGAAGCGGATCAGCGCGCCGGTCTTCATCGCCTGCAAGGTGATGATGCCGGCCTCGTCCGGCCGCTTGCGCTCGGCCTCGAGGTCCAGCATCTGGCCGCCGACCATGCCGCCGGCGCCGGCCGCGCGGGCAAGTGCGAGAACGAGGGTGGCGCGGCGCTCGGCCGACAGCGCGGTCGCTTCGTCGGCGATGATGTCGAAGGCCAAAGTCAGCAGCGCGTCGCCGGCAAGGATCGCAGTCGCCTCGTCGAAGGCCTTGTGCACCGTCGGCTGGCCGCGCCGCAAATCGTCGTCGTCCATGGCCGGCAGATCGTCATGGATGAGCGAATAGCAATGCACGCATTCCAGCGCCGCCGCGACGCGCAGCGCCGCGTCATTGTCGGCCGAAAACAGCGCAGCGCTTTCCAGGACCAGAAAAGGACGCAGCCGCTTGCCGCCGTTGAGCACGCCGTGGCGCATGGCCGCCATCAGGCGATCGGGTCGCGCGATCTCGCCCGAAAGCGGACGCGCGTCGAGGATCCGCCGCAGCTCAGTCTCGACCGCGGCGGCGCGCATGAAAAGCACGGATTCGAAGGCGATCTGGTCGTCTTTGCTCATGGTCGGGAGCGGTAGCCGACACACAGACATTGCGCAAGAAGCCTTGCGCCTTTATGCCGGAGGGGGCGAGGCACGGGTTGGGCGGCTTGACGGAACCGATCGTCGAATATGAAAGCGAAGGGCTGGACATGGCGCGACGTCGGCGCCTGAACCGCGCCGGTGTGGCGCGCATCGCCCGGCGCTGCCTGGTCGTGGCGCTAGCGCTGGCGGCCATCCCGGTCGTGCTCACCTTCCTTTACCTGCCGCCCTTCGTGCATCCGGTCTCGACGCTGATGCTGAAGGACCTCGTGACGTTTTCCGGCTACGACCGGCGCTGGGTGTCGATCGACGATGTGGCGCCGGTGCTGGCGCATTCGGTGATCATGTCGGAAGACGGGCAGTTCTGTTTCCACCGCGGCGTCGATCTCGGCGAGTTGCGCGGCGTGGTCGATGACGCACTGGCCGGCGAGGCGACGCGCGGCGCTTCGACCATCACCATGCAGACGGTGAAGAACCTTTTTCTGTGGTCACGGCCGCTGGGCAGCGTGCGCAAGGTGGTCGAGCTGCCTTTGGCCGTCTACTTCGATGCGGTGATGTCGAAGCGGCGGATCATGGAGATCTATCTCAACATCGCCGAATGGGGACCGGGCATCTACGGCATCGAGGCTGCCGCCCAACACCATTTCGGCGTCTCGGCCAAGCAATTGTCGCGAAGGCAGGCGGCGTTGCTGGCCGTCAGCCTGCCCAACCCGATCGCGCGCAATCCGGCCAAGCCGGGGCCGGGCTTACGACGTCTTGCGAGCTTGATCGAACGCCGTGCGAGCCGGTCCGGCGCCTATGTCGGTTGCCTTGACTAAAGGCCGTTGACGTTCATTCGCTCAAGGGGGATTCTTGCGGCGCTGACGGAGTGGCATAACGAACCTCGTGTCAGCCTTATCCGCGATCAGAAGGAGCGGATCGATGAATCCCACCAATGATCTCGAACAAGTCGTCGAGCAATACCACCGGGCGCTCGGCGCGTTCATGCGGGGAGATTACGAGCCCGCCAAGCGGCTGTTCTCTGAACAAGACGATGTCACCCTCGGCAACCCCTTCGGACCTTTCGCGCGCGGATTGACGCAGGTCGTCGAGACCATGAAGCGTGCGGCATCGAATTACCGGGATGGCGATGCGATCGGCTTCGACGCCATATCGAAATACGTAACCCCCGGTCTCGCCTACATCGTCGAGGTGGAGCGGCTCGAATCCAAGGTCGGCGGGCGCAAGGATGTCACCCCAGTGCATCTTCGGGCTACGAGCATCTTTCGCCACGAGGAAGGCGGCTGGAAGCTCATCCATCGGCACGCCGATCCGATAACCGCCGCGCAGCCAGCGGACTCTGTCCTGCGGAAGGGTTAGGGCGAAGCGGCGCCGGCTCAAAAAAATTCGCGGCCACCGCTGGCCAAAACTGCGCAAGGCGTGTATAGGCACCCGACTTTCTCAGATTATGGCCTCGATGCGGCCCTTTCGCGAGGGTTGCCGGGGCATTTTGACCATGTAGTGGAGCATATCCATGGCCGTTCCAAAAAGAAAAACCTCTCCGTCGAAGCGCGGCATGCGCCGCTCGGCCGACGCCCTCAAGGCCCCGACCTATGTCGAGGACAAGAATTCCGGCGAAATGCGCCGTCCGCATCACATCGACCTGAAGACCGGCATGTATCGCGGCCGCCAGGTTCTGGAGCCGAAGGAAAGCTGAGAAGCTTCCATAGGTTTGTGACGTTTTCAAAAGACCGGCCCCTGGCCGGTCTTTTTGTTTTGGCGACAGGGCTGCTGTGGCGTGTGGCGGCCATACCTGGCCGGCTTTGCCGAAAGCATGACAACCGGCTGACACCGTTATTTCATTAGGTCTTAGAGCGTGTTCGCCGTCGCCGGCGAAAACCCTTGACGGCGCGCCGGCGGCGGATTTTACAAAAGGGTGCCCCATTGGAGTCGCCCAGATGTTCGGTGCCATCCCGCTGCTGATCGTGCCTTTCGTCCTCTACAATCTCGGCCTGCTCGGATTGTTCGGCGGCGGCGACGATCCCTGGATGACCGAGATGTTCTCCTTCCGCATGATGTCGGGCGGCGTGTTCTCGATGACGCTCGGCGACCTTATGGTGCTGATCGGGCTGATCTTCCTCTTCATCGAGATCTCGAAATCGGTGCGCACGACCAATGCCTCGATCCTGGATCATCTTTTGTCGACGCTGGTCTTCATCGCCTTCCTGGTCGAATTCCTGCTGGTGAAGGGCGCGGCGCACTCCGTCTTCTTCACGCTGATGGTCATCGCGCTGTTCGACGTTCTGGCCGGCTTCTCGGTGTCGATGCGGTCGGCGAGCCGGGATATCAATCTGAACTGAGATACGGCATAGAATTTCTGATCGTATGACTTCGCGATTGGCGAAGCACATTGATCGCATCGTCATTCTATCGTCTGCGCGCGTCGCTTCGCTCCTGCTTCGCCCTGGAATGACGAAATTTCTTCGCCCCGCCTCAACCTGCCGTCGTTTCAGCCTTTCGCGCGACCACGGCATCGTAGGCAGCGCGCAATTGCTGGCGCACGGTCGGCGCGCCCTGCGGCGTCTTCGACGGTGCGCCGAGATGCTCGTGGCGCAACTCGTCCATGAACTGCTCCCATAGCGGCGGGCCGCCCTTTTCGAGCAGTTCGGCGCGGATCGACAATTCTTCCGTGACCGGCAGCCAGACGCGTCCCCATGCGCCGAGCTGCGCCATGATCGGCACCAGCGTGATCGCCATCTCGGTCAGGCTGTAGATCGCCTTCTGCTTGTGGCTGGGGTCGTCGGCCTTGGTCAGCAGCCCGAGCTCCATCAGCCGCTTCAGCCGGTCGGCCAGGATGTTGGAGGCGATGCCTTCCAGCGAGCCGTTGAGCAGCTCGCGAAAATGGCGCCGGCCGCCAAAGATCATGTCGCGCAGGATGATCAGGCTCCAGCGGTCGCCGAACACCTCGAGCGACAGATTGATCGGGCAGCCGGACCGACGGTCGATGCTCATGGCAGTCCCTCCAGAAAAACCAGTTGCATTATGATATCAGTTTGATTATCGTGCAACTGATTGCAAAATGCAATCGGATTGGAGGAGCAGATGACCGCCGCAGCACAGCGCCCCGACATCGTTTCGGAGACTTTCGGCAGCCCGAAAGATCCAGCGATCCTTTTGATCATGGGCGCCATGGCCTCTATGCAATGGTGGCCCGAAGCCTTCTGCCGGCAACTCGCCGAGCGCGGCCGCTTTGTCATCCGCTACGACAACCGCGACACCGGCCTTTCGAGCAAATATCCGCCTGGAGCGCCGACCTACACGTTCGAGGACATGGTGGACGATGCCATGCGCGTGCTCGACGACCATGGCGTCGCCAAGGCGCATGTCGTCGGCATGTCGATGGGCGGCATGCTGGCGCAGAGCGTGGCGCTGAAATATCCCGAACGCGTCGGCGCGCTCACCGTGATCTCCTCTTCGCCGCTCGGCGTCGATACATCCGGCCTGCCGGGAATGACCGAAGCCTATAAGGAACATTCTGCCGAGGGCGCCAATGTCGACTGGTCGAAGCGGGGGCAGGTACTCGACTTCATGCTCAAGGACGCCCGCGCGATTGCCAGCACGCGCCATCCGTTCGACGAGGAACAGACGCGCGCGATGATCGAGGCGGATTACGATCGCTCCTGCGGCCTCGCCAGCGCGACCAACCATTTCCTGCTCGAAAGCGGCGGTCCGCAGCGTACGATACGGGAGCTGACCGTGCCGCTGCTCGTCATCCACGGCGGCGCCGATCCGCTCTTCCCGATCGAGCATGGCGAAGCGCTGGCAAGTGCGGTTCCCGGCGCAAGGCTGGTCAAGGTCGAGGGCGGCGGTCACGAACTGCATCGCGACGACTGGCCGCAAATCGTCGACGCCATCGCCGCACATCATTAGGCGTGGAGGTTCCGGCTTGACTCAACGGGTTTACGGAAATAGTGAAGCAGTTACTTCAGTATTACCCGATAGCCGAACGCGAAGAGAGCGCGAGAATGTCCCTGACGCTGCATTTCCACCCGCTGGCTTCGTTCTGCTGGAAGCCGCTGATCGCGTTCTACGAGAACGGCACGCCGTTCGAACCGGTGATCGTCGACCTTGGCGACGAAGCTTCGCGCGCGGCCTTCCTGAAGGTATCGCCGACCGGCAAGATGCCGGCGCTGCATGACGATGCGCGGGACCGCACGGTGCTGGAATCGACCATCGTCGTCGAATATCTCGCCGCGCATTATCCGGGGCCGGTCGAGCTCGTTCCCGCCGACGTTGATCTCGCCCTCAAGGTCCGCCAAGCCGACCGCTTCTATGATTTCTACGTGCAGCATCCGATGCATAAGATCGTCGGCGACAGGCTGCGGCCAAGGGACAAGACCGATCCGTTCGGCGTCGAGGAGGCCCGCGCGCAGCTGCGCAACTCCTACGCCATCATAGAAGAGGAGATGCAGGGCAAGACCTGGGCTGTAGGCGAGACCTTCACCATGGCTGACTGCGCCGCATCGCCGGCACTGTTTTATGCCAACAAGGTCGAGCCGTTCGGCGACAAGTTCCCGGCGGTGAAACGCTACCACGACCGGTTGCTCGCGCGTGCGTCCTTCGCCCGCGTCATCGAGGAAGCGGGACCTTACTTCAAGCTCTTTCCGTACAATAACGGCTAGCCGGCATGCTGCACGATCCCGCCCAGCTCGACCTGATGTTCCAAGCGCTCGCCGATCCAGCCCGGCGCAGCATGGTGGAACGGTTGTCGCGCGGGCCGGCATCGGTCAGCCAGCTGGCGGAACCGCTGGCGATGTCATTGTCGGCCGTCGTCCAGCATCTCAACGTGCTCGAGGCGAGCGGCCTGGTCAGGACGGAAAAGCTCGGCCGGGTGCGGACCTGCCAGATCGAGCCGCAGGCGCTTCGGGCTGCCGAGTATTGGATCAACGAGCGGCGGCTCGCCTGGGAGGGCCGGCTCGACCGTCTCGGCGATTTCCTCGCTGAAACCAAGGATGAAACCTGAAGGAGCCCGCCATGAGCGAACGATCCGTCGTCCATTCCACCTTCGTCATCGAGCGCGTCTATCCGGTGGAGCCCCAGAAGGTCTTTTTCGCGCTGAGCGATCCGGCCGCCAAAAAGCGCTGGTTCTTCGACCCCGACAACCCCATGCCCAGCCGGCATGAGATGGATTTTCGCGTCGGCGGCAAGGAGGTGAATGCCGGCTGCCCCAGCGATGGGCAGATGCATTTCTACAACGCCGTCTATCAGGACATCGTGCCCAACCGGCGCATCGTCTACAGCTACGAGCTCTTGTTCGGCGAAACCCGGGTCTCGGTTTCGCTCGCGACGATCGAGCTGATCGCCGAAGGCAACGGGACGCGGCTTATCCTCACGGAGCAGGGGGCCTTCTTCGACGGCATCGACACGCCGGCTACCCGCGAGCATGGGACCGGCGAACTGCTCGACGCGCTCGGCGCAGCCCTGGCGGCGAACTAAGGCCCGGTGTCCAAGACACGATCACCTTCTCGCGCGCCTGCGGCTCGGCGCCCTCAAGTCATTCCCCCGGCGCCGTTTCCCAGAACTGGTCGAGCCAGATGTTGAGCCTGAGGAAGCCGGCGCTGCTGACGGCATAGACGCGCCTCGTGCCTTCGGCCCTGGCATTGACCAGGCCGGCGTCAAGCAGGACCTTCAGATGCTGGGAAACCGCAGGGCGTGAGACGGGCAGCCCGGCCGCCAGTTCGTTCACCGTCTTCGGGCCGCGCCGGAGTTCTTCCAAGAGATAGCGCCGGTTGGGATCGGCTATCGCCACGAAGGCGTCAGAAAACATCATGCCTTTATTTGTGAGGCAAAGTCTTCAGAATCTCAACTATTGGTTTCAATCTTTCTGCGCGGATCGAGCCGCGTGGCCTCGGGCGTGACCGCGCGGTCCGCGGGCTGCGTCTTGAAGGCATCGCGGTTCTCGATCGGCACCGGCGCGCGGGCGCGGATACGCAGCAGCGTGTAGCCGGCAAGGCTGAGATGTGCGAGCGCGGTTGCAAGGAAAAGCCCCTCTGGACGCACCGAGCCCATCAGCGCCGCGGCCAAAAGCGGGCCGATCATCGTGCCGAAGCCGTAGAGCAAGAGCAGGCCGCCGGAAACCTTGACGAAGTCCTCGGAGCGGGCGTGATCGTTGGCATGCGCGACGGCGATCGAATAGAGCGTATAGGCGAAAGCGCCATAGGCGGCGGTCATCACGATGACGAAGACACCCGAACGCGGCGCGATCAGGAAGATCAGCACCGCGACCAGGGCCGCGCCGAAGGCCGCGCCGGCCAGCACGAAGCGGCGGTCGGTTGTATCCGACAGGCGTCCGGCCGGAAGCTGCATGGCGGCGCCGGCGACGACGACAAGGCTCATCATCAGCGCGATCTCGGCGGTCGATATGCCGATACGCGCGCCATAGACGGCGCCAAGCGTGCCCCAGGCGCCGTTGGCGATGCCGATCAGGACGCAGGCCACCGCCGACACCGGCGAATTGGCGTACAGGCCTTTGACGTCGAGCTTGACGTCCTGCAGGGGCTTGGGATGCGACTGCGTCGACACCGCCGTCGGAATGAGCGACAGGCAAAACAGGATGCCGGTGATCATGAACAGCGAGGCCGACCGCACGTCGCCGCCGGCGACGATCATCTGGCCGCCCATGATCGAGGCATAGGTGACCATCATGTAGAGGCCGAAGACGGTGCCGCGGTTTTCGTTGGTCGCCTTCTCGTTCAGCCAGCTTTCGATGACCATGAACGCGCCGGCCATGGTGAAGCCGGTGAACGCGCGCAAAAGGATCCAGAAATACTCGTCGATTATGAGGCCGGTGAGCAGCGCGATGATAGCGCCCGACGCGGCGAAGGCGCCGAAAGCCCTGACATGGCCGGCGCGGCGCACGAGCCGCGGCGCGAAGAAGCAGCCGGTAACGAAGCCGCCCGCCCAGGCCGTGCCCATGAGGCCGAGCGATGCCGTCGAAAAACCCTCCACCTGGCCGCGCAGCGGCAGGAGCAGGCCGTGCAGGCCGGATGCTGCGAGCAGGAAGGCCGTGCCGCGCAGCAGCGAGAGTATCGGTCGATAGGTTGCAAACATCGCTTGATCCGGGTTCGAGACGCAGGGTCTGAAGACAGATGCATTCGGGCTTTTCGGCGGCGAGCGAGCACGCCGAAAAATTTATCCGCGGCGGAACAGCGACTCGGCGGCGGATTTGGTGGCGCCTTTGGCGGTGCGCTCGGCTTCCAGCCTGGCGATCTCGTCGCGCAGCAATGCGATGCGCTCTGACAATTCGTCCACGGAAAGCAGCGACAGGTCCTGGCCGATCTCGTGCGGGCGCGGCTTCTTCCTGGGTTCGTCGTCGAAGATCGCCATCCGTCGCTCCTCCCTTACTTGGCCATTTGCCTGATTTGGCAATCAGCATACATAGGGCAGGGGCGCCGATGCAAACCACGAGCGACGACACGCATCCGAGGAGACGAGAAAGCCATGGCAAACGGACAGAAGATACCGGCCACGATGACGGCCATCGCGATCTCGCAACCCGGCGGGCCAAAGGTGCTCAAGCCGGAAACCCGTGACATGCCCGTACCCGGCCCCGGCGAAGTGTTGATCCGGGTGCACGCGGCCGGCGTCAACCGGCCGGACGTCCAACAGCGCAACGGCGCCTATCCGCCGCCGCCCGGCGCCTCCGACCTGCCCGGCCTCGAGGTGGGCGGCGAAATCGCGGCGCTCGGCGACGAGATATCGCGCTGGCGCATCGGCGACCGGGTCTGCGCGCTGACGCCGGGCGGCGGTTATGCTGAATATGTCAAGGTGCATGCCGGCAGCGTGCTGCCGATCCCGGCCGGCTTCACCTATTCGGAGGCCGCCGCGGTTCCGGAAAACTACTTCACCGTCTGGCACAATGTGTTCGAGCGCGGCGGCCTGAAGAAGGGCGAGACGCTGCTTGTCCATGGCGGCTCGTCGGGCATAGGCACCACCGCCATCCAGCTTGCCTCGGCCTTCGGTGCCTATGTGATCACCACCGCCGGCAGCAAGGAGAAATGCGACGCCTGCCTGAAGCTCGGCGCCGACCGGGCCATCAACTACCGCGAGGAGGATTTCGTCGCCGCGGTGAAGGACGCGACCGGCGGCAAGGGCGCGGACGTCATCCTCGACATGGTCGGTGGCGATTATGTCGCGCGCAACTACGATGCCGCGGCCGTCGAGGGGCGCATCGTGCAGATTGCCGTGCAGGCCGGCGCTGTCGCAAGCACCAATTTCGCAACGCTCATGGTCAAGCGCCTGACCCATACCGGCTCGACGCTCAGGCCGCGCACCGTCGAGTTCAAGGCGGCCATCGCCGCCGCGCTTGAGGCCCAGGTGTGGCCGCTGCTCGGCACGCGCAAGGTTGCCCCCGTCATGGACATGATCTTTCCGCTGACCGAAGCCTGGCGCGCGCATGAGCGCATGGAAGAGGGCGAGCACATAGGCAAGATCGTCCTCGACGTCGGGTGAGATGTATCGAGTTTCAGGTGAGGCCGGTCTGCAAATGCCGGTCTTCTGCGCTTCTGGTGCTCACGTACTTTAAGTACGCTCCGCTCCGGTTCTCGAAGCCCACCATTTTCGACTCGGCCTGACCTGAAACTCGATACATCTCGGCCCTCGCGCGTCCCCGGTTCCAAGCTGAACGAAGGCTTAATGGTGCAATGCACAAAACGCATTGCGGCCATGCAAAAGCGTCCGTTCATTTCTTGGGCAGTCATGCCTATTTACACGGCATCAAACGATTTCATCAAACGACTGGAGAAATTCAAATGAACCCGATCCGTGCTTTCCGTAAGTGGCGCATGTACAACGAGACCGTGCGCGAGCTGAACAAGCTCAATTCCCGCCAGCTGAGCGATCTCGGCATCAACCGCGCCGACATCGAGCGCATCGCCCGCCAGGCGGTGTAATCAGACACGGCCCGACCGCAAGGCCGGGCTGGACATGCAAGCCAGAGCCGTCGAGACGCTTGCTTTGTTTCCGGTTCCAAGCCCGCTGGACCTCGTCCAGCGGGTTTTGTCTTTTTCGGGCCTTAAAGCGCGTCGCGCCGAAACGGATTCGGGCGACGCGCTTTAAGACTTTGTTTTGTGCACGTCGTTCTCCCAAAACCGCCGAACACTTTTTGGGCGACATGCATTGGACCAGCCCTTTCCCAAAAACATTGCGAAAATTTGAGGGAGCGTTTATACAGGCCGCGAATTTCCCATTTTGGTGGCTCTAAAACCACCGCCCGCGCGGGAACGCGGGCGAACGAGAAGGATTTTTGATATGGCCAATTCGCTGCTGATGCCCAAGGCGACCGCCGTCTGGCTGGTCGACAACACCGCGCTCTCCTTCGAGCAGATCGCGCAGTTCTGCGGGCTGCATCCGCTTGAGGTCAAGGCGATCGCCGACGGCGAGTCGGCGCAGGGCATCAAGGGCATGGACCCGATCATCACCGGCCAGCTGACGCGCGACGAGATCGCGCGCGGCGAGAAGGACATCAACCATCGGCTGAAGCTGTCGGACCCGAAGGTGCGGGTGCCGGAATCGAAGCGCAAGGGCCCGCGCTACACGCCGCTGTCGAAGCGCCAGGACCGGCCGAACGCCATCCTGTGGCTAGTGCGCAACCATCCCGAGCTCAAGGACGCGCAGATCTCGCGTCTTGTCGGCACCACCAAGTCGACGATCGAGCAGATCCGCGAGCGCAAGCACTGGAACTCGGCCAATCTGCAGCCGATGGATCCGGTGACGCTCGGCCTCACCTCGCAGATCGACCTCGACCTCGAAGTCAACCGCGCCTCGCGTGGCCGCGAGCCGGCGCAGCCCGTCGGCGATACGCTGCTGCCCGCCGCGCTCACCGAACGGCTGGTGCCGGCGCCGGAGAAGCCGAAGGACGAGGATCAGGAGCTCGACGCCAATGCCGTCTTTGCCAAGCTTTCGGCACTCAAGTCGAAGGACAAGGACGAAGACGACCAGGAGTAAGCCTTCCCGGCGCTCAACAAAAAAGCCCGCTTCGAGCGGGCTTTTCTGTTGGACAATGGCTTGGGAGGAAGTCACGTCCGCGCGGCGCGGTCGGGCGCCATGCCGTAATCCTCGCTGCGCTCGACTGCGCGATAGAAATCGGCGAGCTGCTTGCCGCGCTCCGGCTTGAAGATGCGGCCGGCAATGACGACCGAGGCGATGCGGTCGATGCGGAAGGCGCGGAAGTCGTCGCGCATCTCGCACCAGGCGACCAGGGTCCAGACCTTGCCCCAGAACCACAGGCCCAAAGGCCTGATGTCGCGAGCGGTGCCGCGGCCGGCCTCGTCGGAATAGTCGATGGTCAGCACCTGGCGTTTCTCGACGGCGCGCTCGATGAGGTCGATGGCCTCGCGCGCGGCGTCGCTCACCACCCACATCGGCGTGTGGATCTCGGTGCGGGCGATGCGGTCCTTCTCGGTGTCGGGCAGCACGGCGCCGATCTTGACCAGCGCCTCGTCAGCGGCCCTTGCCATTGCGGCGCCGCCGAAGGCGCGCACCATGCGGGCGCCGGCAACCAGCGCCACGATCTCGTCACGTGTGAACATCAGGGGCGGAAGGTCGAAACCCTCCCTCATCATGTAGCCGACGCCCGCTTCGCCGTCGATCGGCACGCCGGTCGACTGCAGGTCGGCTATGTCGCGGTAAATGGTACGTTCGGAAACCTCGAGCCACGCGCCGAGCTTCTGCGCGGTGACCAGCCGGCCGCCCCGCAAATGCTGCACGATCTGAAAAAGCCTGTCGGCACGACGCATCGATAGATCCCCCGGGGTTTATGGCTTCAGCCCTTCGCGCTTGCGCTGCGCGGCAACGAATTTCGCGCCGAAGGACAATCTGCCCGTGGTTGGCGTCTCGGCATCCAGTACACGCCAGAACGGCGCGATGTCGCTCAGCGCCATGCCGTGCTCTAGATCCTCGTGAGCAGCCTCGGCAACCGTGCGCAGATGATAGCCGATCGTCACCGGGCATGTCACTTCGGCGCCGTGCTCGATGGCCAAAGCGGTACGCAGCGCGCGCACATCCATCTCGACCCCTTCTGGGATCGAGCGGATGAAGTCGTCGACCTGGCGCGCGGTCGGCACCAGCATCGGCTGGCCTTCGACGACATCGCCGACCGTGCGCGGCGACGGCTTGATGCCGTTGATGCCCGCTGTGTTCAGCTTGTCGTTCCAGCTTTTCACCATGCGCGGATTACTCCGGATCGTCGGATCATGTTCGTTGCTGTCAGGATCGAAGCTGTTCCAATTACCGCATTCCTCCTGACAACATACTGTCAGGAGGCTGCGGCGAAACTACCGGCAGACAAAGGCTTCTTCCTGAACTCAACATCACTGGCCGCCATTACATCTGGGCGCGGTGCCGCCACAATCCAAGTCGCGGGCGGCAAAATTTCAGTTTTCGCGGACGCGGCCGGTGTAAAGGTCCGGCCAGCCGATGTCCTTGCGGATGTCCGCCGGCAAGGTGTTCAGGAAACGCTGGGTGCGGATCTCGTTGCGCACGGTGCGAATCCTGCCGACATAATGCTGCACGCTACGCAGAATGGTAAAACCGTTCATGACCTGACTCCTCTCTGTTTGATGAGGAGAGTATCTCACACCCCTCCTGACAGCAGTCTGTCAGGAGGTTGGCAGGGTGCCGAAGAAGGCGATGCGGTGCCGCTTCGGGGGTTCGAGCGAGCCCGATTCCTGTCAGGAGTGTTCCGCCCGAAAGGCGCCTTAAGAACGGCTTTGACAGCCGCCATCGATGCTGGTCAAAGGCGGCATGACGAAACTGCTCGCCCTAGTCATCTGCGGCATCATGCTGATCCAGGTCATCAAGCCGCTGGGATGGCCGGGACTGAAGCGGCGCGGCGATTTCTGGAAGCTGGCGCTGCTTGCGATGGCCGCGATCTCACTGGCGGCGGTGCTTGGGCACTGGGCTTAGTCCCTTAACGCAGAAGTTTTGACCGGTTGGGTAGTGTGCCTTGGCAGATCCCAGGCCTTGGCGATTGGCCGAGACGCCTATCGCGGTCGTCATCCACGGGCGGAGCAAGGAGCGTAGCGACGCGCGCAGACCCGAGGATCCATGCCGCGACTTGGAAGCGCCGCGGCGGTCCAGAATTCTGCACCGTTGCACGCTTCGGTCTCGGTAACGGAATGGATTCCAGGGTCTGCGCGCGTCGCTACGCTCCTTGCTCCGCCCTAGAATGACGAGGTTCAGGAGCCTTCAGCTCGTCACCAGCGTTTGCGCTGACTATCCCAAACGGACGTTGATAGCCTTGCCCGACAAACCGACAATCTCGGAAGCCGCAATTCTCGGCTCGCCCTGACCTGAATCTCAACGTACCTCAGCGCAGTTGGCCCAGCACGAAATCCAGCAGATGCTCCGCCCAGGCGCGATAGCCTGCTTCGGAGGCGTGGAAGCCGTCGGAGGCGAAACCGGCCTCGGGATTGGTGATCGGCAGGCGCGCGGCGGCAATGGCGCCGCGCTCGTTGCAGAGCCGCACGCCCATGCGGTTCATTTCCGTGGCGCGTATATCGAGGATCCTGCCGAGCAATGGCGGCATTGCCGGCGCGCGGGTGAACTCCAGCACCGGCGACCACACGACACGCGCTTCCGGCCATTTGGCGCGCAGCGCGTAGAGCAGGCCGCCGAACTCCTTCTTGAAGCGCGGCACGGAGTGAAAATTCTTGGTGTCGTTGGTGCCGATGGCAAGCACGATATGCGTCCAGGGATCGGCCGAAAGGTTGGGCAGGACATGGTCGCGGATCTGGCCGGAGGTCGCCGAATTGAAGCCGGCGGCGCGCCAGCGCACGGCGCTGCCGGTGCGTTCAGCGATCAGGCCGGCAAGCTGCGCGGCAAGCCCGTATTCGGATTGCTCGATGCCGACCGACGCCGCCGAGGAGTCGCCCAGGACCAGCAACGCGACCGGTGGCGCCTCGCCCGGTATTTCGTGCAGGACCGGGCCTCGCGCCGGCAGCATGCGGCTGGTGCGCCGGCGCACGCCGAGGCCCTGCCAGACATAGACCGGGAAAGCGAGCCAGGTGAGAAGGGCAAGCAGACGCTGCATGGCGGTTCCGTTACCGTAAAGACAAAGCCATTAGATCGTGATGGCGTTTCGTTGAATCGCCATCACGATCTAACTCTTTGTTGGAGCATGATCTTCTCCGAAAACCGGTTCCCACTTTTCGGGATCATGCTCTAGCGCATGTTTCGGCTGAGGTGAACGAGGCCGATTACCCGCAGCAGTCTGGTCGCTCTCCACTCTTGTCCAGGTATTCGTCGTGGAGATGCACCCAGTCCATCAGGTTGTGATACGGGCCGGTCTCGTTGCGGCCCTTCGGCGTCATGTCGAGATAATGATAGGCGCCGATCAGCGCGTCGCCGCCGCGAGCGCGCGACAGGAAGGTGAGGAAGATGTCGCCGCACTCGCTGCGATAGAAGATGCTGGTGCCGGGCAGGTCTTTCGAGCGCAGCGGTCGCTTCTCGAAGTTGTAGGTGGTTTCGCCGCTAGCGATCTGCTTGTCGGTGAAGGAGACCTGCAGGTCGAAGTTGAAGTCGGACGCGTAGGACGACACCCAGTCGAACTTCCAGCCCATGCGCTGCCTGTAAGGCAGGATCTCGGCCAGCGGCGCGCGCGAGACAACGACCAGCGATACGTCATAATGCTTCAGATGCTGGTCGGCGCCGTCGATATGGTCGGCGAGGAACGAACAGCCCTGGCAGCGGTGATCGCAGCCCGGCGCCATCATGAAATGGTAGACGATGAGCTGGCTCTTGCCGGCGAACAGGTCGCCAAAGCGCCTCGGCCCTGCTTCGGTTTCGAAGACGTAGTCCTTGCGCAGCTTGAACCAGGGCAACTGCCGCCGTTCGGCGGCGATAAGGTCTCGGAACCGTGTCAGTTCCTTCTCGCGCTCGAGGTGCTTGCGATGCGCCTCAAACCAGTCCTCCCGCGAAACCACGGCATTGCGATGCATGACCATCTCCTGTCCTCTCCTGCCAAGGACGTTCGACATCGGCGCGATCCGACATGGTCGATAGCGGTCGCAGCCCCACAAGTGGGAACGCGGCTCGCAAAAAGCAAAACCCGGGCCATCGGCCCGGGTTTCTTAAGCGCTGCGAAGGGATAGCGTCAGGCGGCTTTCTCCAGCGCCGGCTTCCATTTCCCGAGTGCCGCCAGATGGTTCATGTGGGCGCGGTGGGTGAAGGCGGCCTGGCCGGCGGCGACGTTCGAGGCCTTGCCGCTCCATGCCTTCTGCGGCGCGGCCTGCAGCGCGCGGCCATAGGAGAAGGTCAGTTTCCACGGATGCGGCCCGATGGCGTTGATGGCGTTGAGGTTGGCGGTCGCCTCCTCGTCCTCCTGCCCGCCGGAGAGGAAGGCGATTCCCGGCACGGCGGCCGGCACCACTTCGCGGAACAGTTTTATCGTCTTCTCGGCGATTTCCTCGGGGCTGTCGGTCCTGCCCGACTTCTTGCCGGAGATGACCATGTTGGGCTTCAGGATCGAGCCTTCCAGGACGACGCGCGCCGCGTAAAGCTCGTCGTAGAGCTTGACCAGTGTCGCCTTCGAGACGTCGTAGCAGGTGTCGATCGAATGGGCGCCGTCCATCAGCACCTCCGGCTCGACGATCGGCACGATGCCGGCCTCCTGGCAAAGCGCGGCGTAGCGGGCCAGCGCGTGGGTGTTCGAGGCGATCGAATTGGCCGAAGGCACGCCCTTGCCGGTGTCGATATCGATCACCGCGCGCCATTTGGCGAAGCGGGCGCCGAGCTTGTAATAGTCGGCAAGCCGCTCGCGCAGCCCGTCCAGGCCCTCGGTGATGGTGTCGCCCGGGAAACCGGCCAGCGGCTTGGCGCCGGCGTCGACCTTGATGCCCGGGATCGAGCCGGCGGCCTTGATGATATCGACCAGCGGCGTGCCGTCGGCGGCCTTCTGGCGGATGGTCTCGTCATAGAGAATGACGCCGGAAATGTACTTCGTCATCGCGTCGGAGGCGCGGAACATCATCTCGCGGTAGTCGCGCCGATTGTCGGCGGTCGACTCGACGCCGATGACGTCGAAGCGCTTCTTGATGGTGCCGGAGCTTTCATCGGCGGCCAAAAGGCCTTTGCCATCGGCCACGATCGCGGCGGCGATATCTTCGAGACGTTCGCTCATGGGGCTTCTCCTACGGTGCGTTTGTTCCGCGCTAGCAGAACACTACTGCCAAAGGAATGATCCCGAAAAGCTCGAATCGATTGAAAGTCCTCGATCGCTGTGCCCGCTCGCCAAGTCTTGACGGCTCAGCGCTTCAGCACCTCGACGCCGGGCAGCGGCTTGCCTTCCATCCATTCGAGGAAAGCGCCGCCGGCGGTCGAGACATAGGTGAAGTCGTCGGCGACGCCGGCATGGTTGAGCGCGGCCACCGTGTCGCCGCCGCCGGCGACCGACACAAGCTTGCCCGCCTTGGTGCGGGCCGCCGCATGTTTTGCCGCCGCCACCGTGGCGCGGTCGAAGGGCTCGATCTCGAAGGCGCCGAGCGGCCCGTTCCAGACCAGCGTCGCGGCGCGGTCGATCCAGTCGTTGACGCTCTGCACGGTCTTTGCGCCGACATCGAGGATCATGCTGTCGGCGGGCACGTCCGAGATGGCGACGGTCTCGCTGGCGGCACCCGCCTTGAATTCCTTGGCCACCACGCCGTCGGCGGGCAGGATGATGGCGCAGCCGGCTTCGGCCGCCTCGATCATGATCTGCTTGGCGGTGCCGGCGAGGTCATGCTCGCAGAGCGACTTGCCTACATCGGTGCCGCGCGCTGCCAGGAAGGTGTTGGCCATGCCGCCGCCGATCACCAGCGCGTCGACCTTCTTCACGAGGTTCATCAAAAGGTCGATCTTGCTCGAGACCTTGGCGCCGCCGACGATGGCCACCACCGGGCGGACCGGATTGCCGAGACCTTTTTCCAGCGCGTCGAGCTCGGCCTGCATGGTGCGGCCGGCATAGGCCGGCAAATGACGCGCCAGGCCTTCGGTCGAGGCATGCGCGCGGTGCGCGGCGGAAAAGGCGTCGTTGACATAGATGTCGCCATTGGCGGCGAGCTTTTCGGTGAAGCCCGGCTCGTTCTTCTCCTCGGCCTTGTAGAAGCGGGTGTTTTCGAGCAGCAGCACGTCGCCGTCCTTCATGGCGGCGACGGCATCCGCAGCCTTGTCGCCGACGCAGTCGGCGGCGAAGCCGACCGGGCGGCCGAGAACGTCAGCCGCGGCCCTGGCGATCGGCTCGAGCGAGAACTCGGCAGAGGGGCCGTCCTTGGGGCGGCCGAAATGGGCAAGCAGGATCACCTTGGCGCCCTTTTTCGAGAGCTCGGCGATGGTTGGCGCGATGCGCTCGATGCGGGTGGCGTCGGTCACCTTGCCGTCGGCGACGGGAACGTTGAGGTCGACGCGCACCAGGACGCGCTTGCCGCTGACGGCGCCGATATCGTCGAGTGTCTTGAAGCCGGCCATGGTCGTTCCTTCTTAGTGCGTTTGACGCAATTCCAGACGGAAAATCGCCTACACTTTTCCTGGAATTGCTCTAGCGAAAACGCGGCGACCATACCCGGCGCGAAGGACGATGCAAGGGTCGCGTTGACGGCGCACGCGCAAAAATGATGTCGCCGTGAGACATCAGCCTTCGCCGGTTGCCTTCCGCCCGTCCGGCCCGGACGCCACGGTCTCGATTGGCAGGTCCTCGACCGCCTGTTCTTCCGCCGGCCTGCGCCAGTTGCGGATGATGGCCGCGATGCGGTCGCCGATCTCGCCGGCGCTCATGAAAACCGGCACGCGCGCCACCGGCGCGGTCGGCTCGAAGGATAGGCCAAGCCCGGTGATCCTGCCTTTTTCATCGACATCGCGCACGATCAGCTCGATCGGGCCGATCACCACGCGGTCGGCATATTCGGGATGGCCGCCGAGCCGGTCCGAAACCAGCGCGGCGACGGTGAGCTTCTGCTCGGCTTCGGTCAGGCCTGGCCCATAGGCTGCTTCCAGTTCGGCTGCCGAGCGGGCCGGATCGAGGGCGAAGGCGCCGAAGAAATCGGCATCCTCGGGGTCGACCACGGCGCGGCTGGCGAAAAGCTTGTCGAGCAGACGCGGATAGCGATCCGGCACGAAGATGTAGACCTGATCGCCGGCCGCCAGCCGGCCCATGTCCTGGAAGCGCATCGAGCGGCCGTCGCGTAGCACCAGGGAGGGCCTGGCCCAGCGCGGGATGCGCTCGCCGCGCGCCACCGGGCTGCCGGGCGCGACGCGATAGGCGAGCAGCTCATGATGCGCCGAGCCCGGCAATTCGAGCTCCACCTTGTCCAGCGGCCCGAGACGCGCCGGCACGATCAGGCCAAGGCGGCGCGCCAGCGGACCGACCGTCCAGCCCTGCACCACCAGCGACACGAGCACGATGATGAAGGCGGCGTTGAAGATCAGGCGGCCATGTTCGAGGCCGCCAAGCAAGGGCGTGATGGCAAGCAGGATCGAGACCGCGCCGCGCAGGCCGACCCAGGAGACGAAGGCGACCTCCGGCCGCGGCAGGCGAAACGGGACCAGGCAGAGCCACACCGCCACCGGGCGCGCCACGAAGATCAGGAACAGGCCGAGCAGTACCGCGGGCACCAGGATTGCCGGGAATTGCGAGGGCGTGGCGAACAGGCCGAGGATCAGGAACATGATGATCTGCGCCAGCCACGACATGCCGTCCTGGAAACGCTTCAGGATGGTGACGGCGCGGATGTCGGAATTGCCGGCGATCAGCCCGGCAAGGTAGACGGCAAGGAAGCCCGAGCCGCCGATGGCGCCGGCTGCCGCGAACACCATCAGCGACAGCGTCAGCACGAAGATCGGCAGCAGGCCGTGGTCGAGATTGAGCCGCTCGACAAGCCGCACGATGCCGAAGCCGCCGAGGACGCCGATGACGGCGCCGAGCCCCATATTGGCGAGGAAGCCGAGCAAAAGGTTGGTGGCCAGCACATTGGCTTCGGGGTTGGCATGCGCGGCGATGATCTCGACCAGGGTGATGGTGAGGAAGATGGCGATCGGGTCGTTGGTGCCGGATTCCACTTCGAGCGTCGCACGCACGCGCTCGCGCAGATGGATTTCGCCGGCGCGCAGCAGGAAGAACACGGCGGCCGCGTCGGTGGAGGCGACCGCGGCGCCGAGCAGGGAGGATTCCAGCCAGCTGAGCTTGAAAACATAGGAGGCGGCGGTGCTGAAGATGGCTGTGGTCAGGATAACGCCGATCGTCGCCAGCGACAGCGCCGGCCCGGCCGCTTGCCTGAGCGCGTTGAGCGGCGTGCCGAAACCGGAATCGAACAGGATGACGGCCAAGGCCAGTGAGCCGGCAAAATAAGCCAGCCGGGCATTGTCAAATTCGATACCGAGGCCGTCGACGCCGGTGGCAAGCCCGATGCAGAGGAAGAGCAGCAGCAGGGGAGCGCCGAAGCGGAAGGCGATCAGGCTCGAAAACGCGGCGGCGACAATGAGCGCCGTACCGACCAGCGTCACGAGATAGATCGCATGCTCCATCCGCTATTGCCCCTCCAGAATCCCTCTATCCGTGGCTTTGCGGGAGAGTGGGGCGAAGACGTGACCAGTGCAAGGCAACAGCGTGGTTTTTCGCCTTATGCCGCTGATTTTCGGTAAGTTTAGCGGTCGGGGCCGTACAAACGAAAACGCCCGGCCGAAGCCGGGCGCTTTGAACTGTAAATTGACGGCAGCGATCAGGCGATGGTCTTGCCGAAGGCGACGGCGGTGTCGCCCATGCGGTTCGAGAAGCCCCATTCGTTGTCGTACCAGGACAGCACCGAAACGAAGTTTCCGTCCATCACCTTGGTCTGGTCGAGCGCGACGATCGAGGAATGCGGATCGTGGTTGAAGTCGATCGACACGTTCGGGTGATGGGTGACGGACAGAACACCCTTCAGCTTGCCCTTGGAGGCGGCGATGACCGCCTCGTTGATTTCCTGCGCGGTGGTCGAGCGCTTGGCGATGAACTTGAAGTCGACGACCGAGACGTTCGGGGTCGGCACGCGGATCGAAATGCCGTCGAGCTTGCCCTTGAGCTCGGGCAGCACGAGGCCGATCGCCTTGGCAGCACCGGTCGAGGTCGGGATCTGCGAGAGCGCAGCGGCGCGGGCGCGGTAGAGGTCCTTGTGCATGGTGTCCAGCGTCGGCTGGTCGCCGGTATAGGAGTGGATCGTCGTCATCATGCCCTTCTCGATGCCGACGGTCTCGTGCAGCACCGCCGCCAGCGGCGCCAGGCAGTTGGTGGTGCAGGACGCGTTCGAGATGACGATGTGGTCCTTGGTCAGCTTGTCGTGGTTGATGCCGTAGACGACGGTGAGGTCGGCGCCTTCGGCCGGAGCCGAAACGAGGACGCGCTTGGCGCCGGCGGTCAGATGCGCGGCGGCCTTGTCGCGGGCGGTGAAGATGCCCGTGCATTCGAGCGCGATGTCGACGCCGAGCTCCTTCCACGGCAGCTGGGTCGGATCCTTGATCGCGGTGACCTTGAACTTCTCCTTGCCGACCGAGATCTGGTCGCCATCGACACTCACCTCATGCGGGAAGCGGCCATGCACGCTGTCGTAGCGCAACAGGTGCGCGTTGGTCTCGACCGGGCCGAGGTCGTTGACGGCGACCACGTCTATATCCTTGCGGCCGGATTCATGGATGGCGCGCAGGATGTTGCGGCCGATGCGGCCAAATCCGTTGATGGCAACTCTGACGGTCATTGTTCTCTCCCTTGGGGCTGGAAAGCGGATGGGTCCGCAGCTTCATAACGGCGGAAGGCCCAAGAATCCAGCCGCAGAACGTCGCATTTAAATCGATTAGGTTGGTCCAGCCCGGCAAAACCGTCTATCGGCGCTGCCGGGCCCGAGGCAATTCCTACTCGCCGTGCAGCCGGGCTTCGACCGCCTTGGCCGCGGCATCGGCGGTGATGCCGAAATGCGGATAGAGCTGTTCGATCGTGCCCGAGGCGCCGAAGCCGTGCATGCCGACGAAGATGCCGTCGGTGCCGATCAGGTGGTCCCAGCCCTGGCGGATGCCGGCTTCGATCGCGACCTTCACCTTGGCGTTGCCGATCGTCTTCTTGCGATAATCCTCGCTCTGCTGGTCGAACAGCTCGAAGCAGGGCACCGAGACGACGCGGGTCGGATGGCCGTGCTTTTCGAGCAGGTCGCGCGCGCCGAGGGCGATCTCGACCTCGGAGCCGGTGGCGAAGATCGTCACCACGGCCTCGCCGCTGGCGGCGGCCAGCTCGTAGGCGCCCTGGTTGGAGAGGTTTTTCGCCGAATGCTCGGTGCGCACCGTCGGCAGGTTCTGGCGGGTCAGCGCCAGCGTCGACGGCGTCTTTTCGGATTCGAGCGCGATCTGCCAGCATTCGGCCGTCTCGACCGCGTCGGCCGGACGGAAGACATTGTGGTTCGGGATGGCGCGCAGCGCCGCCAGATGCTCGACCGGCTGGTGGGTCGGGCCGTCCTCGCCGAGGCCGATCGAGTCATGCGTCATGACGAAGATCGAGCGGATGCCCATCAGCGAGGCCAGTCGCATCGAGGGGCGGGCATAGTCGGAGAAGCATAGGAAGGTGCCGCCATAGGCGATCAGGCCGCCATGCAGCGTCAGGCCGTTGATCGCCGCCGCCATGCCATGCTCGCGGATGCCGTAATGGACATAGCGCTGGCCGTAATCGTCGGGCGTGATGTTCTTGGTCTGGCTGGTCTTGGTGTTGTTGGAGCCGGTCAAGTCGGCCGAGCCGCCGATGGTTTCCGGCACCGCGCCGTTGATGACTTCCAGCGCCATTTCCGACGATTTGCGGGTGGCGACCTTGGGCTTGTCGGCCGAGAGCTTCTTCTTGTAGTCGGCGATGACGGCGTCGAAATTCGACGGCAGCTTGCCGGCGAGGCGACGTTCGAACTCAGCCTTCAGCGTCGGCTCGGCCTTGGCCAGGCGGCCTTCCCAGTCGGCGCGCGCCTTGGTGCTGTTTTTGCCCACGGCGCGCCAGGCGTCGAGGATGTCGGCGGGAATTTCGAAGGGCGGTGATTCCCAGTTGAAGAATTTGCGCGCGCCGGCGATTTCCTCGGCACCCAGCGGCGAGCCATGCGCCTTGTTGGTGCCGGCCTTGGTCGGAGCGCCGAAGCCGATGGTGGTCTTGCAGGCGATCATCGTCGGCTTGTCGGAATGGCGCGCCGCCTCGATGGCGTAGGCGATCGCTTCCGGATCGGTACCGTCGATGTGGCTGGCGTTCCAGCCGGAAGCCTGGAAGCGGGCGACCTGGTCGGTGTTGTCGGCCAGCGAGACCGGGCCGTCGATCGAGATGTTGTTGTTGTCCCAGAAGACGATCAGCTTGTTCAGCTTCAGATGCCCGGCCAGCGCGATGGCTTCCTGGGAGACGCCTTCCATCAGGCAACCGTCGCCGGCCAGCACATAGGTGTAGTGGTTGACAAGGTCGTTGCCGAAGGCGGCGTTCATGATGCGCTCGCCGAGCGCGAAGCCGACCGAATTGGCAAGGCCCTGACCGAGCGGACCGGTGGTGGTCTCGATACCGGCGGCATGGCCGTATTCGGGATGGCCGGCGGTCTTGGAGCCGAGCTGGCGGAAATGCTTGATCTGGTCGATCGTCATATCCTCATAGCCGGTGAGGTAGAGGAGCGAATAGAGCAGCATCGAGCCGTGGCCGGCGGAGAGGATGAAGCGGTCGCGGTCGGCCCAGTGCGGCGCCTTGGCGTCGAATTTCAGGAAACGGCTGAACAGCACCGTGGCGATGTCGGCGCAGCCCATCGGCAGGCCGGGGTGACCGGAGTTCGCCTTCTCGACGGCATCCATGGAAAGGAAACGGATCGCGTTGGCCATCCGATCATGTTGTTCACGCGACGTCATGCTTCCTCCGGAAGTGGGTTGGAGCCTGGGGAGAGCCCTTGGAAAAGATGCCGCGACACATAGCAGGCACGGCCTTTTAGTCAACAAATCGGGGTGGATTTTGCCGGGCTTGTGATGGCATCGAGCGCCTTACATTAGCGATAGCGGGGGACAGTCGCGAGAGCTTTGTTGACGCGCCCTTCACCCGGTGCCTAATCTTTCCGAGGTAACGCGTTCTGAACGCGAGCGATTCGGTGATGGGCAGGGCATAGGACGAGGCCATGACCGGGGAAACGACCCTCAAGGAAGTCATCGCCAGGCTGGGCAAAGCCATGGAAGGGCTGGAAAACGCCGTGGCGGCGAAGCTCGAGCATGAGCGCGATTATTCGGAAGCCGAGGCCGAGGTGCAGCGCATGAACGCCGACCGTTCGCGCCTGGCACAGGAGCTCGACAATTCCGAAGCGCGCGCCGAGCGGCTGGAAGATGCCAACAAGGAAGTGTCGCGCCGGCTGGTGACCGCCATGGAAACCATCCGGGCGGTTCTGGACAGGTAGGGTCAATGGCACAGGTCACCGTTTCCATCGACGGCAAGCAGTACCGGATGGCCTGCGACGAGGGCCAGGAAGAGCATCTGATCGACCTTGCCGAGCGCTTCGACCGCTATGTCTCGCATCTGAAGGATTCCTTTGGCGAGATCGGCGACCAGCGGCTCACCGTCATGGCCGGCATCATGGTGATGGACGAGCTCTCGGAGCTCACCAAGCGCGTCAAGGGCATGGAGAGCGAAGTGCTGACCTTGCGCAAGACCCGCGACGAGGCGCTGACCAAGGCCGACAAAAGCGACAGCGTGCTGACCACGGCACTCGGCGCGCTGGCGCAGCGCATGGAAGATCTCGCGGCGACGCTGGCGTTAAAGAAGGCCTGAGCGGCTTCTCCTCTATCGGAAGTAGAAAATCCTGCCGCGGCTCACCGATGGCAGCGAAAATTTTTGTTCCGTGAGGGCCGCCGCCATCGTGTGCGGCGTTTTACCGGTGCCGTGATGGTGCTAGGCTTCGGAGCCGGCAACGGCCAGCCGCAAGCCGGCTACAATTTTTCAAAATAGGGTAGGGATAGGCCATGAGTCTTCGTATCAACGATATCGCGCCGGATTTCACGGCCGAGACCACGCAGGGCACCATCAAGTTCCACGACTGGATCGGCGACGGCTGGGCGGTGCTGTTCAGCCACCCAAAGAATTTCACGCCGGTCTGCACCACCGAGCTCGGCACCATGGCCGGTCTCGAAAGCGACTTCAAAAAGCGCAACGTCAAGATCATCGGCATCTCGGTCGATCCGGTGTCCAGCCACGACAAGTGGCAGGCCGACATCAAGACCGCCACCGGCCATACGGTGAACTATCCGCTGATCGGCGACAAAGACCTCCATGTCGCCAAGCTCTATGAAATGCTGCCGGCCGGTGCCGGCGAGAGCTCGGAGGGCCGCACGCCGGCCGACAACGCCACCGTGCGCTCGGTCTACGTCATCGGCCCGGACAAGAAGATCAAGCTGGTGCTGACCTACCCGATGACCACGGGCCGCAACTTCGACGAGATCCTGCGCGTCATCGATTCCATCCAGCTGACGGCCAAGCACCAGGTGGCGACGCCGGCCAACTGGAAGCAGGGCGACGACGTCATCATCACCGCCGCCGTCTCCAACGAGGACGCGATCAAGCGTTTTGGGGCGTACGAGACGGTGCTGCCTTATCTGAGGAAGACCAAGCAGCCGGCGGCGTGAGCCTTTCCTTCTCCCCGTTCCACGGGGAGAAGGTGCCCGAAGGGCGGATGAGGGGCGGCGCGGCGGTCGAGGATGGAGCGCGCCTGCCTCGCGAAGGCAATTACTAGAAAAGACAACCTCGCAGCCTCGGCGCTGCCCCTATTGCCCTGCCCTCCTTCGCAGCAGCTGCGCTGCAGCTACGGAGGATGAACCGGGCATTTCTCCCCGTATAGTGACGGGGAGAAAGGGCTAATTCGCCGCCTTCGCCAAAAACAAAAAAGGCGGCGCCGAAGCGCCGCCTTTTTCCATTGATACCTTGAGCTGATTACGCCGCCGGCTGCGCTTCGATGGTGCGCAGCGCCTGGGTCTGGCGCTTGGCGGCGGCCTTGACCGCGTCCTGCACCTTCTCGAAAGCGCGCACCTCGATCTGGCGCACGCGCTCGCGGCTGATATCGAACTCGGCCGACAGCTCTTCGAGGGTCAGCGGCTCCTCGGCGAGGCGACGTGCCTCGAAGATGCGCCGCTCGCGCTCGTTGAGCACCGACAGAGCGCCCGACAGCATGGAGCGCCGGTTTTCCAGCTCGTCCTGCTCGATCAGCATCTCTTCCTGGCTTTCGTGGTCGTCGACCAGCCAGTCCTGCCATTCGCCGGACTCGCCCTCGCTCGCCCGGATCGGGGCGTTGAGCGAAGCGTCGCCCGACAGGCGGCGGTTCATCGACACCAC
The DNA here is from genome assembly GCF_057784215.1 of Mesorhizobium sp. CNPSo 4661. Classification (NCBI taxonomy): domain Bacteria; kingdom Pseudomonadati; phylum Pseudomonadota; class Alphaproteobacteria; order Hyphomicrobiales; family Phyllobacteriaceae; genus Mesorhizobium; species Mesorhizobium sp. CNPSo 4661. The sequence continues at coordinate 112,659 of NZ_JBWGIO010000005.1, forward strand.
TTCCGCCTCGGAAACATTGAGGCGGGTGGCGATCTCGGCGATCTGGTCGGGCTTCAAGTCGCCATCGTCGAGCGCCTGGATCTTGCCCTTCACCTTGCGCAGGTTGAAGAACAGGCGCTTCTGATTGGCGGTCGTGCCCATCTTGACCAGGCTCCACGAGCGTAGGATGTATTCCTGGATCGAGGCCTTGATCCACCACATGGCATAGGTGGCGAGCCGGAAACCACGCTCCGGTTCGAATTTCTTAACGGCCTGCATGAGGCCGACATTGCCTTCCGAGATCACCTCGCCGATCGGCAGGCCGTAGCCGCGATAGCCCATGGCGATCTTGGCGACGAGCCGCAAATGGCTGGTGACGAGCTTGTGGGCAGCCGTAGTGTCCTGATGCTCGGCATAACGCTTGGCGAGCATGTACTCTTCCTGCGGCTGAAGCATGGGAAAGCGGCGGATTTCTTCCAGGTAGCGGGCGAGACCGCCTTCACCGGAAACGATACTGGGTAATGATTGGGCCATGATAGCGCCCCCTCTCTCTTTGGAGTGGATGCCCCCGAAACGCGGCGGGCATTCGTCACGGATGCCAAAGGCTCATCCATGACAACCTCTATATATAGGAACAAAACCAGAAAAGACAGGCATTTGTTCAACGCTAAACAGTCTGTCACGCTGAAGTGAACAACGCCGGTCAGGTTTTTTGATGGCTGGTTTGCAGCTTGTTGGTGGCGGGTCGGTTCAAATTTTTCGGAAGTCGCCGACGAGTTCCTCCATGTCTCCCGGCATCGGCGCTTCGAACCTCATCGTCAGATGGGTGGTCGGATGCCGGAATTCAAGGAGCCAGGCATGCAAGGCCTGCCGCGGAAAGGCGGTGACCTTGGTTTTCAAGGGTTCGGGCAGACGGTTGGCCTTGGTGCGGAAGGCCTGCCCGTAATCCGGGTCGCCGATCACGGGGTGGCCGATATGGGCCATGTGGACGCGGATCTGGTGGGTACGGCCGGTCTCCAGCCGGCATTCGACCAGGCTTGCGCTGGCGAAAGCCTGCTGGTCCTCGCCGAAGCGTTCGACGACGCTGAAATGGGTGACGGCATGGCGGGCATCGTCGCGGGTTTCGGGAACGACGGCGCGTCGCACGCGGTCGGCGGCGCGGCCGAGCGCGGCGTCGATGGTGCCGGCCGGCCGTTGCGGGATGCCCCAGACCAGCGCCAGATAGGCGCGTTCGAGATCGCCGGTGCGGCCGTGGTCGGCAAATGCCTCCGACAAGGCCTTGTGCGCCCGGTCGGTCTTGGCCACGACCATGACGCCGCTGGTCTCTTTATCCAGCCGGTGGACGATGCCCGGCCGCCTGACGCCGCCTATGCCGGACAGGCTGTCGCCGCAGTGATGGATCAGCGCGTTGACCAGCGTGCCGGTCCAGTTGCCGGCGCCGGGATGGACGACCAGCCCCGCGGGCTTGTCGATCACGATGAGCTCGTCGTCCTCGTAGAGGATGTCGAGGGGAATGTCCTCGCCTTGCGGCTCGGCCGGCTCCGGCGCGGGCACCAGGATCTCAATCCGCTCACCGGCGATCAGCTTGCGCTTGGCTTCCAGCACCGGCTTGCCGGCGATGGAGACCGCGCCTTGCTTGATCAGCGCCTGCACGCGGCTGCGCGAGAGCTCCGGTCCGAGCCGGCCGGCAAGCCACTGGTCGAGCCGCTGGCCGGCGGCGTCCGTGCCGGCTTCGAGCACGACGGCTTCGCCGGATTCCTCGTCCGCCAATTCGTCCTCTATCAATATCGGGGTCTCTTCGTTATGAGCGCTCATCGAAACCCGTTGCGGATTGTTTAGCCATGGCCCGGCCGATCGCCGATGAAGATGAGGAAAAGCCGCTCGACCCCGCGGCCGAGAACGTGCGCCGCAAGCTCGTCCGCTTCATGATCGTCAATCTCGGCCTTCTGTTCCTCGCCCTTATGGTGGTGATCGGGGCGCTTGTCTACAAAGCCCGCAACGCCCCTGTCGCCGGCCCGGCGCCGGCCGGCGAGGTCCAGGCGCCCGCTGGAGCGCCGCTCTCCGGCGACATCGTGCTGCCGGTCGGCGCCAAGGTGGTCAGCCAGTCGCTCTCCGGCAACCGCCTGTCGATCGACGCCGAGCTTGCCGACGGCAGTCGTTCGATCTTCGTCTACGACATCGCAGAGCGCCGCATCATCGGCCAGTTCCCAATCCGAAACAAATGAGCCCGCAACAAATGAGCCCGCAATGCGGACAAACGAGTTTGCCGCGGACATGAGCGGCTTTGCCGGAAACCGCAGCGTCGCGACCGTCGCGCTGGTCGTCGGCAATTACGACGAGGCGATCGCCTGGTATGTCGAGCGGCTCGGCTTCGTGCTCACCGAGGATGTCGATCTCGGCGACGGCAAGCGCTGGGTCACCGTCGCGCCGGCGAACGGCCAGGGCGCGCGGCTGCTCCTGGCGGAAGCATCCGGCGAGGAGCAGGCAAGCCGCATCGGCAACCAGACCGGCGGCCGGGTCTTCCTGTTCCTGGAAACCGACGATTTTTCCCGCGACCACCAAGCGATGCTCGGCAGGGGTGTCGAGTTCCGCGAAGCGCCGCGCCACGAGGCCTATGGCACGGTGGCGGTGTTCGCCGATCTCCACGGCAATCTCTGGGACCTGATCGAGCCGAAGCGGCAGGGCTGACCAAGGCCACTCGTCAAAGCGCAAAGCGGTCGAAAGCCCAAGCGGGGCATTCCTTGGCAAGCCAACGAATGCCCCGCTTGGGTCTTTTTGTTTGTCGCGGATTTCTGTCGGAAAACCGCACGACACTTTTCCGGAATCTGCTCGGTTGCTTTTTCCCCGCCGCCAGCCTATGTAGCCGGTTCTTGAGCGCGCCCATCGTCTAGCGGTCAGGACACCGCCCTCTCACGGCGGGAACAGGGGTTCGATTCCCCTTGGGCGTACCATTTTTTCGCATCCCTCCTATCATTTCAATCGGTTGCGGGCGATTTGTGCTAACCGGGCGTCAGGGTTAGCAGATTTCCGTTCTCCCGCCGTTCTCACGCTGCACCGTGTAGCTTGGTGATAGCGCTTGCTCCCATCGCTTTGTTGTTCACCGCTGCGACGTAGGTCTGCACTTCGTTGATGTCCTTGTGGCCTGTGATGGCCATGATCTCCCACACTGTGCAACCCGCCTCGGCAAGGCGGCGGCATGCGGCCTTTCGCAGGCCATGCGGGGAACGGTGCGGGGGAAGTCCGGCCTTGTTCGCTGCCTCAATCATCCAATTCGTAAATCCGAACTCGGATCGCGCCGCGCCGCGTTCGGTGGCGATAAACACAAGGTGCTTGTGCGGGATGGTTTTCAGAACCGCCCGGAACTCGGCGTGGACGGGAATGGAAAGCTCCGCACCCGTCTTTCGGGCAGTGATGACGATATAGTCACCCTGAACATGCTGAGGGCCAAGGCGTGCGGCATCGCTACGGCGGAGGCCGGTGTAAAGCAGGATTTCCATTGCGATACGCTGCGGCGTCCCGTCCTTCCACTTGGCACGGAATTTGGCGATGTCAGCTTCGGTCCAAGTCTCGTAGCCCTTGGCCTTATGTTGAACCCGGTCGGCAAGGAGCATGGGGTTGTCGTTTCGGAAATCCCACTTCACCGCCAACCGGAAAAGCAGGAACAGGCGCTTGCGCAGATTGTGAGCGGATGACGTGGAACGCTTCGCCACGTTTCCAAGGATGGCATCAAGGTGGATGGTCTGCACGCCAGCGACGGGACCGTCGCCATGCTCCATACGGAATGGCTCCAGCACGGATTTGTAGTTCCGTTGCGTGGCAGGGGCCTTCGACGTGAAGCCTGCCGATGCATAGTAGCGAGCGATCAGATCATTGAAGGTGCCCTTGATTGTCTTCGCCGCCCCTGCCCCTTCCTTTGCCAGTACGACGCCAGCAAGGGCTTTCTGGTACGCAACCATGAACGGTTCGCTGTAGATTGGTCCCGGCAATGGGATTTGCGGCTGTCCGGGGCGGTTGAAGTAAATGCGTAGCTTGCCGTGACGGTCCTTATAGTCGCGTACGTATTTCGGCTTCTTATGGCGAGCCATTTTTCAGCACCTTGTCATCCCAATAGATGGTGGATGCGGCCTTTGCCGGGGTTTGGTTTGGGTTTGAAGCGATGACCGTGAATGAGCCGTCCGGGTGATGCTCGACACCCGTCACGGTCTTCCCCTGCGCTGCGAGCGCCTTACTGATCTGCTTGAAGGCAACAACGCTGAACTTTCCTTTCTTGGCCGCTGCCGAAGCCTTCATGGCGGCTACAAAATTCAGGGCCATCGTCTCACCTCGCTGCTGCGCGACAGACTTCGCTCATCTTCACGCGGCCTTTGTATTTTCCGGGGTCAGAACGGCCTTTAGGATTTGAAGCACCTCGCCGTTGATAGTCCGATCATTGCGGTTCGCTCGATCCAAAAGCGTTTGTTTTAGGTCAGCAGGGAGACGAATTTTCATGTCTTTGATGTCCATAGCGTGCCCTCTTTTTGGGTTGTTGTTACTGTACCCACAATGGGTATCAGAGCCAAGGATTGAAGCCCGTGGCGGGGTAGAGAGTGCCCCAAGGCCATTTCTCAACTTTGAGCGGAACTACGTCTCAGAAAGAGTTTGCAGCTCTCACGGAGTACGTTGGTCTCGCGTTCGTACGGAAGTGAAATTGATTTCACAGCGGTTGGGCGGGAGCGGATAGCCTCCGGGGACAACGTACGCCTGCAAGACCGAATGTACTCGCTCGTCTCCGCCGATTGTGGTTCCCGTCAACTGGACGGAATGTTGCAGGTTTCACTTGCGTAGCTGACAGCGTAGCCGCCAAAGCCATTCTTCGCCCGATACTTCACAACCAAACCGAGGTAGCCGCCATCGTCTGTGTAACGGGTTTCTATGTACTGGAAACTGTCGGGGTCTCGCAGGTCGCGCTTCACTTTTTCTTCCAACGACAAATAGCAACTTCGGATGGCTGAAATTCGATCATTGGCAGCATCCGGGCGAGAGCAACTGTACACGCCCAAAGCTACGGCAGCGATGACTGCGGCCAGCCGAGCAAAAAGCCCGAAGTTCCTCAGCGAGTAGGGAACGTCTTCGAATGCATCCCTCGCCATCGCCACTGTCTGTGCAATGTCTAATTTGAATAGAACACGGATCGTGAACAAGACCATGAGAACCAAGGGGACGAGGTAGAGCAAAAAGGATAGATGCCCGACGCTATAGCCCGCTGCCCCCGATGGGTCAGTTGTGCCTGCATTCGGAACAGACCCATCACTTCCCGCGAGCCTAGCAATGAAATTAACAGCAGCGAATGACAACGGAGCTGCCGAGCCAATCGCCACCACTAATGCGACCTTGCCAAACACGCGACTAAGGCGAGGGAACGACTGCATGACCCACCCCAAATTGATCCCCAAGAGCGTAGATATCTGATTTTTGGATAATCCGATATCCGAATTAACCGCATGTCGAAGCGCAATTGCTCGACGGGCGGATGGCCAAAACGCTACACTCTACGCGGCATCGGAGGCTGGCAGAATTGCTCGCCGAGAAGCGGAAAGCTGCTGGGTTGACGCAGGCAGCCGTAGCCCACGCTTTAGGACGCCATCAGCCATTCATTGCCAACATTGAGAATGGAGACCGCCGACTGGACTTGATCGAGCTTATTGCACTTTCGGAAATCATCGGCTTCGACCTTCACGAAATTGTCCGCGAGGTAGAAGCGATTGGGAGCCTCAACTAGTCAGCCCTGATAGTCTCGGATGTTGAGGTGAGATGGACACCCTAATCAGAATTTCTGTCCGTTGAATTTTGCAACTACGACCTCAAACAGGTCAGTTCGTTCATCATCGAGGGTGGCAATGTCGCTGCAAAAATCGAAGCGGGGATAGAGCATCATGAACGTTATTCCGACGGTGCCTCGGTCAAGTATGCCAACAAGATAGCTTCCCTGATATTTTCCATCCAACTGGTAGTAGACTGAAACATCTCCGAAGGAGGGTGTGGCTTCGGGCCTGCCACGTTGCACGGCATAGCTATCCGCCGTCCTACGAGCGTTGTTTGCAATCCATTTCCAGCCATCCTGCTCGTTTGCAGCATGACCCAGAGGGCACTCCTTCGCGCCAGCTTGGGCACTTACAAGCAGGGCAATGGCAACAGCCATGCTTGCATACACAATGGCAAAAGGTTTCTTCGAAAACGACGCCGGACAAACTGGCCACAAAAGTTTCGCAGGCCCCCAGCTACTCATCCGTTGCTCAGCAAGGCAACAGAAAAGCCGTCGAAAAATCCGGCGACGTCTATCCAAGATACCGGCTCTCATTGTGCCACCTCAGCGCTTCTTTATCCGGTTTCGCATTTTGGATCGCTGGCAATGCGATAGCTGAGCCATGCAGTTCGTAGTAGTGCCGACCATTGTCGAACTCTTCGCGGATGCGGCGGCTGACCTCAAACCGGTGCTCGGGTGTGACGGTCACGTAGCCCTGGTCAAAGAGGCTGTGGATGTCCCGCCGCATGAGGATGCCATTGCTCGGGGAATGCTCTCCGCCTTCCGCGTATGGTCGTATGTGGGCAGCTTCCAAGGCTGGTAGGGTGCGCTCCTTGGTGATCGCGCACCGACGGCCATAGAGGTCTGTGACGACGAGGCGGAATGCTCCTTGGCCAAGGCGTGGGCGGATCAACGTCGGTTCACCGTAACGCGCTTGCTCCTCTGCAAGCGAATGTGGACCAACCAAAGGGGTCACAGACGCCTGGGCGGCCTCCCACAGCGCTTTCCCTTCTGGTTCCGTCGTGTCATAGCCACGAAGGCTTACGATGTTTTGTGACCACGATGCTGGCGGCGAAAACCATCGACTTTCAGGGAGGAAGAACGGCTGCGTAAGGATACGGCACCCGATCTCTATCGGTCCCGCCGTCGCGGGATCGATCTTGCGATATCTTAGGATGCGAGACCGCATCTCCGTGAGGCTGGTAACGCCGTTCGCGATCCCGAATGCTTCCCATGCGAGCGATAAAGGCATGATCGTCGATGAGGCAAAGACGCCGCCGCCGACGATCATGTTGATTGGGGCGTGGAGCTTGAACAAGAATAGCTCGCCGGGTTGAAGCGCGCGAAACGACTTCGGCGATGGCGACCAGAAATTCACTTCCACCAGTTGTGGTTGACGGCGCAACTGGTTGAACCAGTCACCATCTGTCACTGCGACCACAAGCTTGATGCCCATAGATATCCCAATTCAGGTCAGGATGCCTTTCGCGCACTTAGAGGCGAGGGTTCGGCCACAGGCCCTTGAGTTGCTTGATCTCCACCGATGATCCGATAGACCGGGGCAACTTCCTTGCTGCATTGCTGGGCGAACTCACTCAAAGTCATGCTGTTGCCCGCTTCGAGGTACCCATTTTGGGTGGTGACAGCTCGCAGTACGGTTTCGTCCGTCTCCTCACAGGTCAAAGTCATCTCAGCGACTGCACAGTACATGATGTTCGTGTCACCGACCTGGATGGTCTGAACCATAATGCCCGGTTTAGGCACTCCAATCAGTTCCTCGACGGACGCCTTCTTGGCGTCGAGCCTGGCGTGGAAGGGCTTTCCGATCTCATCAATCAGCGACAGTACGGCCTGCACGCCTATATCAGCCGCCTCTATGTCCGCAAGACTAAGCTGGGAGTTGGTAACGCCGATCCTCGCAGTGATACGCTCTATTCGCTCCAGCGCCCGCAAAACTGCTGCAAAGTGCTTGGCGTCGTCCCGATCAATTTGGGCACCAGTACCCAGATTGGAGTTGAATACCTTCTTGCCATCCGGCGAATACAATTCGAGGAAGAACTCCTCAGATGCCATCATATTGAGAATTTGATAGACCTCGATCCACCAGCCTACGGGCCTTTTCTCGGCCTGCAAATCTGCGACCGTTAGGGTAAAGGTGCCAGCAAAATTAACGTCAAGCGAAACCGGCGGTGACGAGATGACAAATCGTATCTTCTGAGGCGCAGAGGGCAAGAATGGCGGAGTAACAGCGGTTCCTAGCCTAACGACTGGAAATCCATTTCTGGCGCGACGGAAGATTATCTTGCAGTCCGGCTTATCAATCGGTGTGACCGACATCTCGCCAATGCCAGAAAACTGAAAATGGTGCGGCCGCTCGATACCGAACCGCTTCTCAAAACTCGCAAATTTGGTCACCCGCAGTGGCCTGAGGCCAAGGAAGCCCTCGACCATTTCCTCCTCCGTCTTAGCCTGGATAGATATCTTCAGAGAAATCCGGCTTCCATCATAACCGGACGTTTCGCGTTGTAGGCGCTTAGTCTCGTAGTAGTCATGACCTGTCGCATACTCGCCGCACATTCTTTGAATACATTGTAGTAATTTATCGGTGTTGGCCTCATACGGAACGGAATGCCAATCAGCGTTCTTCGTAAACGTGATCGTCTGCTTGTTGGTAACAGGTCGTCCGCTGCTACTTTCCTTCGTCAACCTTTTCAGGACGTGGTCTAGCGGAGCACCTGCGAGATGCACCACAAATGTGTCGCGAATGGAGAGATCGGAGTTAAATCGCATCACGAATACGAACGAGGGGTCGGTCGCCTTTGCCAGCCGCTCCATTGACAGAAGCGGGGCTGAGAACTTTTTGGCGGGTGCCCACATCGATTTGATTTGAAAATTGAACGCAGGTAGGGGAGGTCTTTTATCGGCGTAGGTTGAGGTGTCGAGATACTTGTTTGTGAGTTCTACCCGATAGTCCCAGCCGGTAAGGTCTTGATTGGCCTTATTAACTGCCAGCCCTGAGCACAGAGGCGGGAAGAGATTTTCACCATGACGCCCTAGCTCTTCAGAAGTCAGTCGTTGGGTCATTTCGTTGGCCGTATTCATGTGCTGTGGTGCTGCGCCCCCTAATCTCGCAGGGCGGTCCAATCAATCAGTACGTCGGTGACCTCTACCGGTCGGCTCTCATAGAGGGCCGAAATCCTTTGCAAGCGCTCCAGCTTGTCCGGCTCAAGCTCGATCTCCACATCGAATTCGCGCCTTAGGCGAGCCTTTGCATCCTGCCAGACCGCGAGCAGATGACCTGCAAGATTGCTCCTTGCAGAGATTTTGAACGGGTCGTCTACTTTTCCCACAATCTCATGATAGGCAGCTATCCTCTTATTATAGCCGTCCACATCCTTCACAGGGCTACCAAACTCCTCGTCAATCTTGCGCATGGCCCTCGCTCTCCCACCGTCCACCTGCTTACGAATGTGGTTGACGAGAGGCATGGACATGTCGAACAAGAAATAGTCGTCCATTACCTTTTTCACGCCGGAGAAGTCGATCTTCTGGCCGAGGACACTATGCTGAGTAACAAGATCATCATACAGTTGCCAATGTGATCTCCAATCGACGCCATTAGCCATGCGACCTGCCTTTACTCTGCCGAGGATCACTTCTCGCGTGTAAATGGCAACGACGTTCTTAAGCCGTTCGATTAGGTCAGCCGCCTCCTTCTGCTTGTCCTCCCAAAGCTCAGCCTCGAAGCCCAACCCCTTGAACCGTTTGAAGCGGGAAACATTCGCGTAGATGAAGCTTAAAAATCCCAGGCCAAAGACGATGCCGCCGTTTGCTATTTGATCGGCGTACACCAGGCGCAGCGAGTAGGCGATTAGGATAAGGCCCACTACAGAGAAGACAACCCGTTCCCAATTCTCAGAGCTGAACTTCCAGAAGCCCTTTGCAGTCATCGCCACCCACCCCGTACGCATCACCTAACGTATAGTCGAAATGGCGATTTCGCCATAACCACGTCTGCGGGGCCGTTTGGAGGGAGAGCCGTAGACGGCTCGGCTCTGGGCCAAGCGCAATTTGTTACTGCCGGGCCAGCTACCTGCCCAGGATCGGCACGGCATCGCACGAGCCTTCAAAATCCGCCAGCGCTTCGTCCTAGGACCTGTCATCCCCGAAGGAGCTATTCCGTCTCCATAAAGATCAATTCCGAAATGTCCTCAAGGCTGCCAATCTCTAGGTCGATGTGGCTCAGCCGGGACACACGGGACTGAGGGAGCCAGCAAAAGCGATATTCATCCTGATAGGCGTAGCCAAAGTATTTGCTGAGCGGAACAAACGGACGCGCTGAGGTGGGAGCAAGGGGATCGACGTAGATCGCAGGCCCTTCCTGCATTTCCAGCTTAGGATCATAAGCAACCATTGCCCGCCTCAGGCGGTCGCGAAAAGCACCCCTATTGCGGATGACGACACATGCTTCCGCATTGAAGTCTACCACCAATCGCGGTTCAATTGAGGAGGTGATGCAGTAGAGGTAGTAGTCTGATTGCGCATCGAACCTGACATCAAGGCGATGCTCGATAGCGCCATCGGCTCGCGGCGAGTACGGAACGAGCTTTCCATTGTCATCGTGCACAATCGCTATGGAAAAGGACAGGGAAAGCTCGTCGTCGCGGATTGCCTGATTGTGGCTCGGTTCGGAAAAGAAGCTGGCAGGCTGGATGCGTAGTTGGCCGCGATGGTACAGCTGCTCCATGTGGACGCGCTTACCCAGTTTGATGAATACGTCGCCCCGCCGGAGGCCCAGTACCGAGATGCGTTCCACAGCTTGTTTGGCCAGATTGGACGCATAGCTAGGCAATTGGTCGCGCCGCAGAATATCCCGTCCCATGCCTGAGGGCCAAGGCCCATATCTAAGCTGCATTTCTTCGGCCACGTGCGTGAACTTTTGCCACATCGGGCCGTTTTGCTCGTCTACCGGGTGTACGCCGATCTTGGCATTTGGCGTCACCGTCAGGAGATTGCGCATAATGTCACGAAAACGGGTGCCTAGTTCGTCCCGCGACAGGTGACGGGCGTAACGATTTGCTCGATATTGCTCCCGAAAGCGTATGTGCAAAGGAGTTCTGTTTTCCACGGCTAGGTGCTCCTGCTGTTCGGCACACTGATAGCAAATCATAGCAAAACTGGCATTGCTGACGGTGGGTCTCTTTACTGTTATAGTCAGGTTCGATGCCAACGAGGTATCTTACTTGCATGCCACCCGAATTCAGCGAGCAAGCGCAGCAAATCTTTCCGCTATTTGGCATACTGCTGGCTGGCGTCTTCGCTGGTATGGCCTTGGAGCGTTTCCTTTCGAGAAGGCGGAGGCAGGCATGGAGGCAAAAGAACCGCTGGCGCTGGGCGAAAGAGCGCAGTGGGGGCGACATCCTTAGCGGCTTGTGGACCGCCCCGAAGCCAGTTCCCCCGCCACCGAAATTAACTGACCCTGCTGACCAGTTGCGGATTGTCATGGGTGCGAACTTCACTGTTCAACCGCTCCTCAACAGGAGCGAAGTGCGCGTTTTCAAGGAACTTGATCGCATGGTGATCAGCTGCAATCCGGGGTGGCAGGGAGCGCCAACGCCGACGCCTACAGCTGCATCAACTCGAAACGGGTGGACCTTCTGCTTGTGGACGAGAACTGTCTGCCTAGACATGCCCTCGAATACCAAGGTCATGCGCATCATCAGGGTACCGCAGCAGCGCGGGACGCCGTTAAAAAGGAGGCGCTGCGACGGGCTGGCATAAGCTATCATGAGATCGTAGGCGGTCACACAACACCTTCCGAACTTAGGCGCTTGGTCGAGAAACTCGTGCGAGGCCCGGTGCCGCCTACGAGCGAACCAACCGCCTGAGGCGATCTGTGAAATTGATTTCACAAGCCAGCAGAAGGCAGCCTCTGCCACTATTAGCAAATCGGGGCTGTAGCTGCCCATCTTTTGGGCCAGCGACAAATTCCCAAAAATTTCCTCGGCTACTGGCCACGGGATCAATGAGGGCATCGCCTGAGGCTTCCAAAATCCGCCATGCTATGCACCTGCCGATGCCCGAAAATGGCTCTCGATAATTGAAGTTATCCCGGTTGAAAACCTTGGGGAAGACGAACCGGCAGGGTTGTACAAGACAATGATTGCAAGCAAAATTATACATCCGCAAGACAGGGGTAGAAAATGGCGAGACGGGTCTTTTTTAGTTTTCACTACCAACGCGACGTTTGGCGTGTAAATCAAATACGAAACATCGGCGAAGTAGTTGGCAGCGCCGCTGCTGGCTTCCACGACGCGTCGCTTTGGGAGGAAGCAAAAAAGAAGGGGGACGCCGTTATCCAGCGGATGATAGACAACGCACTGGAGAACACCAGCGTCACCGTCATCTGCATCGGCGGCGCAACCGCAGGCCGCAAGTTCATCAACTATGAAATCAGGCAGTCCCTTGCACGACGCAACGGCATACTAGGCGTTCACATCCACGGCTTGAAGGACCGCCACGGACTGACCGATGTGCGCGGCACGGTACCGCCACTTCTGGCGAGTGCGGGGGCGCTTGTTTACGACTATCGAGATCACGCAAGTCTTGGCGCTTGGATCGAGCAGGCAGCTCGCGCTGCTGGCCGATAGAGGATGGCCGCCAGCGCCAAGAGGAGGCTCCTAAGAGAGTTTCCCTCTGCACTCATCGACGATGCGGGCTGTGTCTTCATCGGCGCAGGCGTCTCTATGGGTGCAGGTTACCCCTCTTGGGCAACACTGTTGCGTGAAATTGGGGATGAGCTGGGGGTGCGTTCTACAGACGTGCATGATCTTTCGGCGCTTGCTCAATGGAGTATCCAAGAGAGCGGCGGCGCAACACGGGTTCGTTCCGTGATTAAGGAGCAAATTGGCGTTGACCATCCGGTCCCATCAGTTTTGGAAACTATTGCGCGTCTACCCACGCGGCATATTTGGACAACAAATTACGATAGGCTTATTGAGCGAGCATTCGCATCAATCCGGCGTCCCCTGGACGTCGTTTCTGCTGCCAGTGACTTAGCACTCAGGATTACGCCGGGGGCAACACGCCTCTACAAGATGCACGGCTCGATTGACCGTCTGGACGATGTAGTTATTTCGACAGACGACTACGAACTCTTCCGAAAGCGTCGTGGCGCGTTCCTGCCGCTTCTACAGGCTCACCTGACGAGCATGTCGATGCTTTTCGTTGGTTTGAGCCTAACAGACCCTAACATCCGTCACGTGCTGTCGTTAATGCGGGAGAGCTTCACAGAAGCCCCACCCGAGCATTTCGCGATTGTGAGGCCGCCACAACGAGAAGACTTCGATACCGAGGCAGAACACGCCGCACGGCTCGCGCAACACAGGCTTTGGGCCAAGGACCTGAGGCGATACGGATTAGTGGCCGTCGAAATCGACAGCTATGACGAAGTGCCAGATTTGCTCCAAGAAATTGAACGTGAGGTGGCTGCCCACCGAGTATGGGTCAGCGGAAGCTGGCCGCTAGATGACGCTGGCACAGAGGCAGCGCGCTCATACGAGACTGCGAGCAGGATCGGGCGTGAAATCGCGAAGCTAGGGCGGACGCTGGTCAGCGGGTCCGGTTTTCTTGTGGGACCGGCATCAATCGCGGGTTTTCTAGATCAGATGAGAGAGGCGGGAACTTGGGATGTTGAGAGACGGCTGATCGCGAGGCCGTTTCCTCAACCGTTCGGCAAGAGAAAGGCCGACAAGGACCAGTGGACCAGTTTGAGACAGGAACTTTCTCGCCTATCCGGTGTCGTGGTCTTTGTAGGAGGTCAAAAGCCGGACGGCGTAGCAGATGGTGTTCTGGAAGAAGCTAAGCTCGCCGAAAACGCGGGATGCTTCTTGCTCCCCGTCGGAGCCACCGGAGGCGCGGCTGCTCAAATTTCAGCAGGACTTCTTGGCTCAACACTTGTCGCAAAGGGTGCACATGCTATTCGGCCCACTGATCAAGAGCTTGCCGCACTTTCGGAGCCGACAGCCAGCCCGAAAGAGCTGGCGCGCATCGTCAGTGAAATCCTTAAACGCGTCGGACCAATCAAGGGGTAATTCCCTTAAATCAGTCGAGCCGCTGCGCTGTCATCGAAGAGATCGACCGTTCGCAGGTAAGGCGCAAGCCCAGCCTCACTGCGGTGACCAGTGACCTGCCTGATCTTGTAGCTGGTGGCTCCCGCCATGGCTGCCGAGGTCGCGAAGCCGCTGCGTAGGGAGTGAGCGGAGAAGGCGGCGGGATCATAGCCCGCTGAACTGACACGGACTTTGACGACATCGCTGACGGCTTCACCGGAAATCCGTTCGGGAAGCATGTTGCCGTGCTTGTCCAAACCAAGGAAGATCGGTCCCGTCTCGATCCTCGCGACCCCCAGCCAGAGTTTCAGAGCGGCAATTGGGCAATGACGGGTGCGCCCGAACGGCATAGCAATTTCTCGTCCCGCCCCCTCTTGGTCAGTCTTGCTTTTGCGGATCGTGACCAGCGCGCCTTGACCCGTGAACGCGATGTCCTCCACATCCAGCGCAACCAGTTCGGAGCGGCGTAGCGCGCAGGCCCAACCCAACAACAGCATGGCCCGGTCCCTGACATCCTTTGTGCGGCTTCCAATCCGGTCGAGGATGGCAAACAGATCATCGCGGAGAAGCGCCTGCGCCTGCCGTTGCTTGACCCCGATGGTCCGGCGCACGCCGCGCAATGTTGCCTTCACCAACTCGCTCTTGGTCGGGTCTTCCGCACTGATCGCACGATGGGCCTTGCTGATCGAGGCCAGCCGCCGCTGTAAGGTGGCCACGGCATACGTCTCCGCGCCTTCGGCCAGATACGCCGCGACCATTTCAGGGGTCGCAGGGAGCCGCCTACCAGTCCCCTCGAAATGATCGATATCCAGCCGGTACGCCTTCTTCGTGGCATCGGCCAGCGAGGCAGTGACGAGCCGCTGAACATCGGCGGGCAGGTCCGGCAGTGCTTCATGGCTCGCCGCGACACGTGGTAGGTTTCCGGTAGAGGTGTGGCGCTCAGCGAACATTAGCGCGCTCCTCGTCCAGCGTGGGGAGGTCGGCGCGAACCATGGTGAGGAACCCGGCAGGATTGTGTAGCTTCATGCCGTGGAAGCCGTGGTCGGCGAGCCGCCTTAGGGTCGCCGCGCATGGCCATTGGGCACGCTGCCGAACCAGTCCACCGTCAACACGGAAGATCGCGCCATGCAACACCGCCACACGGCTCTCGGCGGGAACATGTTTACTCAGCCAGCGGCCCGTAGCCGTGTTCCGTTTCAGGAACCGGGTGAGCGCCGACTTGCCCTCATAGCTGAAGCCGTCGAGGCAATAGGTCGGAATGCCGTTACGCCCGACAACGGTGACTGGGAACTCATCATCTGCGATTGAAAGCTCTCCCGATGGAAGCGCGGGGGTCAGAAGCGGGAGGAGCACGGGAAGCGCCTCCCGCGTTTTGCGAAAGCCCCTCTCGGCCAGTGCAAGTATGTCATGCCCGACCCCGGCAGACCGCATGGCGGTGAATGTTGCTGTGGCGTCTGCTGCCTTCCCCGCGACATGTCCCGTCCATCGCGTCCCGGATGCGTGTAGCGCAGCGAGAGAGGCACCTAGAAGCGCGGCGCGCTCCCGGACGCGGGTAAGAAGCTGCACAAGCTCGTCGCGCGCCAAATCGCCCCGGAGAGCCTCAAGCTCATGGTGATACGACAGCGAGATCAGGAGGTCGTCGGCGGCTCTGCATTTCCTTGCCTCGCACATCTGCTTTACCAACAGCGATGCAACTGCCCATTCCCCGCCGCCGAACTGCTGGCGGACAGTCTTGCCTGCCGTACCAGCCATGACGAGGCCGACCGTTTGGATGGACGCCAATCCCACATCCTCGAACGCGATGCCCGCGAGCCTGCGCCATAGCTTAGCCGGATCGACCTTTAACAGGGTCGCGGCGGCGCGGGTGGCCAGATCGACATTACCCCGGCGGATGCCCTTCTGGAGTGCGCTCATCGCCACCCATGCAGATATTTGCAGCGGCTCGGTGGTTGGGACGTTGTGGTCGAAGGCCAACACCCGAAAGGCGGGATCGGCGGCGTTGAATAATGGTAGAGGTTGGAACATGTTCGGTCTCCCAGCTTCGGGAGGACCACAACCTGTATCCCACCATTAGGCATGACAGACTAGGACGAAGCCTGCGAACTAAATCGACCAAACCGTTCGCTATCTGCTGGACGCTATCGGCTAGATTACTAACGTCGAACCGTTAGAGATGACCAGTTCCAAAGCCGCCTCGGCGTGCAATTGGTTCATCATTGCACTAAGCGCTGCCCGTTTGTTTGGTCCTGAAGGCAGAGCTAAGCTTGGCGAGCCTTTAGAGCATTCCAGAATTGCGTCTATGTGGTCTACCATATCCTCCCGCTTGAGTTTGGTGACGCTGGTGTCTCGCCGCCCGAGTATGCTCGACGCCGAAACGATACGGACACCGTCCGGTTCATATACCCAGACGTAAGCTTCCCGATTGAGCCGTGTCATCTTTTCACACTGAGCTATAAGTCTTGATCCGCCCAGTGCGTTAGCCTTCTTGGCCTGTATCAGCAAACCCTTGGATATGTACCCGTCATCAAATATCTCGACGCCGAAATAGAGATCGATCCCTGTCCTTCTTTCCTGTGACAACTTCCCCATGGCCACTGCCTCACATCCGAAAACGGCAAGAGAATACCCCTCTACGTTCAGATCGCCGCGTTGAGACATCTCTTCAAGTTTGTTCCTAATTGAGGTCGTGATCACCGGCTCTTGCATGCCAGAGATGTATTCGTTGGTGACGGTGGCATTGATCGCATTTGCAATCATCTGCGCTATCTCGCGACGTCGTGTTGGGTTCTCACGAAGAGAACGCCGACGATGAGACTTTTCCTCGAATGTTGTGTCCGGCATCTACCCTCCGACCTGCCCGCTCGCTCTTTGTGGAGCATAGCATCCGGGCGGGCCTACCTTTTCACGACCCCGCCATTGCCCGACTTCCGCACAAGACATGCCTGAAAGTCCTAGTGCACAATCTGGTATCTGGCTTGTCTTAACTATTCCCCACCACTAAGTTCAACGTCGCTCTAGGGGGATAACAATGCGTTTGCTCCAAGTTTTTTACACAAGCGCGCTTGTGCTTGGGTGTTTTAACGGTGCCGCAATGGCCAAAACATGCAAATGCGACCAGCATCAGGCAGAGGCTGCGGGTTCTGGCACTTGCTCTCGGAGCGAGAGCGCTGATTATTGCACTATAACCTTCCCAACATCTGATGCCTCCGCCGATTTCAACGATCCGAACAAATGGCAGGCTGCAGGCTATAAAATTGATTTTGCGTCTTCGAAAACGGCATTTGGGGCACTCGATGCGTGGAGTAAGGAACCAGTAACTGGCAGCGTTCTGGCCACCGTGGCGGCCACAGCGGTGCCCCCGGAGCGGTTCAAGGAATTAGCCGACAAATTTGGAACCATCTTCACTAGTCCCGTGCTCCTGCAAAGCATGGTTCAAGATTTTAACAAAGATGGCTGTGTTGACGCCGGAGTAGGCGACTTTCACATAATGATAATCGCGCAAACCTCTGAAAAAAACGGAACTTGCAACTAGTAGGAACCCAATGGCTCAGACGATAACCGCACTGGTCAGCTTTGGCATCCCCGGCCTCGCGCTTTATCTGTTCTATCAATACGGCAGCGACAGGCTCGGCTTCTCGTTTTCACAGATAGGCCCCGTCCTTTCCGGGTTTATTGCGATATTGTTCATTCTTGTTTTCGGCGGCCTAATTTTCTACGCCTTATACAAGTTCAACGCGCCAAGTCAGCCAGCCTCCGTCTCGCATGGTGGTGAACTGAGGAATTTGGTAGCGCAGCTGGAGAAAGACACAAACGCACATCTTTCGATACAGCTCAAAGGCTCCGATCAGGACCAAGCCTCGCTAGGAAAGCTGTTCTTTTTGGACACGACCGCGCCAACCTATGCAACGCTGATCGACAAGTTGTGCGCCTCGAAACAGCAGTGCATGGGGTGCAAGACGAGCGCAAACGGCGACATAACTGTCGTTTCAATCACTAAAGTCGGCAATATCGAACCAAAGTGCGTGGATGAGGGGGAACGGGTGTACTGCTGTACTAGCAGCTAGTCCGGGCTGAGTGACATACAGAGACATCCCCGGACATTTGGCTTCGCGTGGATGTCTTTCTCGGACAATGCCCTCGCATTACCAACCCTGAGGACATACCGAAATCCGAAGATGCTGAAGTGGCCAACAGGCTGACATGCATAAGCTATCTGCTGGGATGGACACCTCTAGCCGAGATTTGCCGAGGTTGTCTCTATTCCGGGACGACCGTGTCTCGCTGCATCCCCGCGCTTTTGGCCATTTGACCTTGCATGTGAAATTGATTTCACAGGCGAAAGTTCGTCCTCGTAATAGAACAAGCATGGTCGAGAGGTCGCAGCTGGGACGTGAACCTCTTAAGCCGCCGTCCCGGCATTTGTGTGGCATTAACGTCTCATGGTCTGTTCCGGTTGCGGCCTGATCCGGTTACATCTGTGCGCTGAGCTGATCGTTCAAGGCGGTAAAAGTCTTCGCTGTGGCTTCATCCTGCATTGCCAGTTTCTGGAAACGTTGCTCCATCTTCGTCACCCACTCGGGGTAATGATCCCGGATTATTTCCCGATGGTGTGCGGATAGGTTCGGGAAATAGAGATGCGGGTTGCGGGTGACCGATCTCGCGAACTTCCAATCCACTCCATCGTCCTTCAGGCCCGCCAAAAGATGGCCGTCACCGCCCTTTAGCAGGGACCGGATCAGCTCGCCCTTGGTCGTGGGGATGTATTCGCCATCTCCATGCTGCCGATGCCACTGGAAGTTTCGGGCCTCCGTGGAAAAACGGTGGTCATCCATCGTGGGGTGGCAAATGCTTTGGCGCTGCTTGGCGCTGTAGATGCCAGCCGGGAAATCTAATCGAGGGTAGCCCCATAGTGGCGGGACCGAGAAGGCGATGAAGTTGGCATGGAGGTTCTTCACTGACGACGCGGGGATGTAGCCGGACGATTTGACCTTGGGAGATACGGGAACAGGCTTCGGCTCTTTTCCCCAGATGATCTCGTCATCCGTCCAGTCGCGTTTTCTGCGCTTCCGTATCGTGTCCAAACACACACCTTGAAGCTGCGCCAGTTCGGAGGTGGTGAACGTCTTGCCCGTTGTCGAGCATGTGTACGTGCCGGTGTCTGACTTGTTGTTGTTCTGGACCTTCTTCGTCGCCCAGCGCACCTTGTTCCACGCATATTGCGGATCATCGTTGTTGATGCGGTCGAGCGTCATTCCCGGCTGGGGCATCGGCCCCACGTAAAGCAGGAAGTCGCGGAAGTCCCGTAGCTCCGGGGAGAAGTTGCTTTTGGCCTGAGCCTTTCTGTTCCGGTGGGAGGTGGCTTCGGGGATGTAGCGGTGACGCAGTTCCATCTTTGACGCCGAGAGAATGAAACTGATTGCATCGTCGGTGAGGGACGGGTGCAACGGCAGGTCATACTGGCCACCGTGCCCAGCATGAGGGATTTTCTTGGCAGACGGACAAGGATTTACCGGGTTGCTTCCGAGGCCGACATCCGTTCCTGTCGGCTGAGAAAATGGTGCGGCTTTCGACATGGCGCATTCGATCCTTCGAGTTGTGATCGGATGCAAAACACGGTATGAATACACCGCTCAAGCAGAGCATCCGATTAGTTCAGCCGCTGCCCTTTGCCGAGGGTGGCGGCTTCTGCATTTCTATGAGGTGATGGGCGAGCGCCAATGAGCACTGAACGTTGATGGGCGCGAACCGGCTGGGTTAGCAGACAGTGGAAATTCGTATTTTCTTTCAATGCCGAGGTTTCGAAAGGTTAGCAAAGTTAAGGCATTGAAATTGAACGATTGTGACCCGTCCCTTGGGCGTACCAAATATTTTCAATCACTTAGCGTTACGGCGGACGGAACCGTCAAAAACGGTCAAATAAGCCTTCCGAGCGCTGCAATTTTGCAATGTAAGATGCGTCGCGACGACGCTGCCATTCCGGTGACGAAGGCGCTTGCAGCGGCTACGGCGACGAAGATCAGGCCACGCGGTACGCTCGCCAACCGCAGTCGGCGGGAGCACCTAGCACCGGTGCGCGTGAGCCATTGGTCGGAACCGGCTGTCGTACTTTGTCCAAGCCCTTTTCCCCGCGACGGAGAATGCTCCAAAAAATGTGGCGAGGGTCTAAAGCGCGTCGCGCTGGAACGGATTCAGGCGACGCGCTTTAGGTCCTTCGTTGATGCATGTCGTTGCCGCAAAACCGAGGTCACTTTTGCGCGACATGCATTAGTAGTAGACGGGCGAGGCATTCACCTAAGTCTGCCGAAGAATTGGCTAACGTACATATCCAGCAAGCTGCTGACGCGCCAACGGTACAGCCGCGCGGCCACTCTTTCGCGCCCCATAACCGTTTCCGCATGTTCTGTCGCGAGTTTGAGCAGCGTTTCGGAGACTTCCTGCGCCGACCAGCCTCTAACAAGGGAGGCCTTCACCAAAGCTTCAAACGCGGGCTCGAGGGCAACTTCGCAGTTGATGGGGCGGTCGGGGCTCCCATCAGGAAGCAGAGGCGATTGGATTGGTGGCAGCGGGGCCATGCACCCAGAAAGCGCAAACACGGAGAATCGTTCCGCCCGTCATTGGCGCTTTTTTAGTAGGCGCTAACGGAATGTCCATCCTATGGACTCTGGCACGGCAGGCGGCTTAGTCAAGAAATTGCTAATATTCACCGATAGCCCGCTGCAAGATGTGCCACCATCACCCGCAGCGGGCTAGGGGTGGCCGGCGCCTCTCGTTGGAGATTGCCTAAGGGTGCGCCGGCCTGGCGAACCGTGGTCCGCCGCATATGCAGTATGACTAAAGTGGCGGATGCCAGAAATGGTGTGATCGCGGAAGCCCTTGGCAAGCGCGCCGGTGGCTGGCGAGGCCGCATTCCAACTGTCATGCCTTTCTAGAATTTTGCTTTGCGGCCCTGTAGTCAGCTTCCCACGGCAATGCGTCAAAGTCCGGCTTGATCCCCCCAGCACGGTAGGCGTCCTGGGCCATGTAATTGCAGTTGGCCTTATCCAGGATGCAGGCAAAGGGCGGATTTCCAGGACATCGATAAAGGCCTACTGCGTCCATCTTAGAAATTCCCCGTGAATATTTCAGAATGGATCCCATAGCTGCCTGCGCATGTCGCCCTTCATTGTGATGAGGTGCTCGACCCAATAGTCGGGAACTGGACGAGTTGGCGATTAGCAACCCGAGAGCTTGAGCGGAAACAACGGGTGCGTACCCGTCTGCCGGCCCGTCGCGGGGCGCCCTCAAGCCGGCGGCGGGCTCCGCAAGGCCCGCCTTTTTCGTTCACGAAACGACCGGCATAAGATCACGCCGGGCGGTCTGCCTGCGCCACTGGCGAGCGCCCACACAAGCTTGTGCTGGACCGCAGCAGCTCAATCCTGGCCGCATGCGCGCCAGTGTGACGAAGCTTACAGTTGTAAAGGATCGTGTATGCGATCAATCCGAGCAAAGGTGTTGGGGTACGTGCTTGGCTGGGGATGGGGGATGCCCTTATCAAATGACCTGGGCGACAAGAACCTGATGTTTGATTGCCCGGAGTGCCATAGGAAGATTGTCAAGAAAGGCTCTTGGATCAAGAGCGTCGCAACCTTCAGATGTGAGGGTTGCTCTGCAACTGTGCGAATGACTTATAGGCACAAGCTCGCAATTTTCGAGCGACACTCGACCGCGCATCGGGTGGGCAGTCCATCGGGGTAACAGTAGCGGCCCCTAGGGCGGCCCGGCCGCGTAAGGCGGGGGGTGCCGCGCGCGAGCCGGGCCTGGCCGGCGCGGGGTTAGGGGTAGGAACAAAACGCCGACCTGAATGTCATTATATCAGTGACTGCTAATTCACTCGCCGTACGAACGGAGGACGTTACACTGCCGCCGCCCGATTGCAGAAAACCCCTGCAACGGCTTAGACAGACACTGGCAAAAGGGTTTGCCTGATGCGGCCCGGCAGTCCGCGTTGGGGTGAGTTGGGCTGACCGCCGAGCCTAGTCAACTCGGGGGCAAGACGGCTAAAACCAGACCGTAGTATTAGCGATCCCGCAACAATACCCTGCGCGGCGTTTTCGCCCGTTTTGGCCGGAGCCCTCGACGGGTTGGTCCGTCTCATAACATCGAACCTTGTGCTTGCGCCTGCTGCGGAAACTTGATCTGCGTCGCAGGCTTGTCGGCGATGACCAGCGCGTCATCAGGGGTCGTGCGCTGGAGCGCCTTTGCTTCCGACCATGCCGCTGTCATCCACGTCTCGATCTCTTCCTGCGTAGTCAGGATCACCGGCATGGCCTTCTCGTGGATCGGCGCTACCAAAGCATTCGGTTTGGAGGTCATGAAGCCGCAACGCTGCGCGAACTGCCTACGCAGGAACAGCGTCAGCGGAGCCCTTCCGAGTAGCTCGCCAAGCACCAAGCTGTTATCTCGAACAATCGAGCCGCGTCATGAACGCCCGGCCCTGAATCCATTCCCGTCACCGAGAACTGCATGGATAGGTCAAGGGCAACTTTGTTATGTTATACACGCCGCGTTCTCGGGGCGGATACGGGTCGATGGATCAGGAAAGACTTCTAGCCGCAGTCCTCTTGGCTGATGTCGTGGGCAGCACGCCGCTCTATGAGCGCATCGGCGACGATGCCGCCCTGCAGCAGGTGTCGGATTGCCTGGACGTGATACGCGAGATCGCCGGCCGGCACGGTGGTGATTTCATTTACTCGAAGGGCGATGACGTGCTCAGCCTGTTCGAGAGACCGGAGGCGGCGCTGGGGGCTGTCTGCCAAATCAGCAGCCAACTGACGAAAGGACCGTTGAGCGCCCGTATCGGTTTGCATTTCGGGGCGGTCATTCGCGCCCGGGGCGCGCTATTCGGCGACGTTGTCAATGTCACCGCAAGGTTGTCCAGCACGGCCAATCCCGGGGAGGTGTTGATCAGCCAGAGCTTCTTCGAAGCCCTTTCCGCAGGCAGCCGCGGTGCCTTGCGGCTTCTCGACAAAATGGCCTTCAAGGGGAAGCAAGAACTCTTCGATGTCTATACGCTGGGGAGAGACGACGGGGTTCCCAGCACGCACATCACCAGCCAGGGCACCTTTGTCGACAGGCGCTCCGCCCTGCCGCGGCAGATCAATCTGGTTATCCGCTATGGAGATCAGTTGCGAACCTGCCGAAACAACGAATCGGTGACGATCGGCCGATCTCCCGAATGCAATATCGTCGTCCAGCGGCCTTGGGTCTCACGGCACCACGCGACTTTCACCATTTCGAACGGCAAGGCCCGGTTCATCGAGCGAAGCTCGTCGGGCACATTCGTGTCGATGGGACCCGGCCATGAAGTATTCGTGCGCCGTGAAGATCTTCTCCTCTTCGGCTCCGGCGTCATCTCGCCTGGACGGACATCGTCGCTCGGCGACGCCCAGCTTCTTCACTACGAAATTGTCTCGAACTGACCCGGCTGAGGTCGTTAGCCGCGACCGTCAAGGCAAAGCCACACCGACCGATCTAAATTTAAAGCTGTCGGCGCCGTATCGTTTCGGCGAGCTCGGCAAAGGCCTCCACGATTCCCTCGCCGTTCTTGGCGCTCACGAACTTGACGCTCGATCGCGGCAGCTGGCCGATCTCTTCGGCACTGCCGGGGGCTTCGGCGAGATCGATCTTGTTCACGAGGGCCCTGTACGGCCTGCCCGGAAACCTCGTCTCGAAGCTGCGAACCAGCTCGACCATGCGCGTCACGGTTTGCGGGCGCGTCACGTCCGACACGACGATGGCGGCCGACGCGCCGGTCACGTAGACGGTGTCGAAGATGCGCGTCCCGAAATCGCCGTCGGTGTCCCATAGCACGAGGCGCGCCGCGTCGCCGCCGCGGACCGGATCGGCCGGAACATCGTAGCTGAGCACCTCGACACCGAGCGTCGATTTGTATTCGCCGTCGAAGCGATCGTGCACGAGGCGATACATGATGGACGTCTTGCCCACACCCATGTCGCCAAGCAGCATGACCTTTGCGCTGAGCATCATTGAGGGCGCTCGGCGCGGAACACGTTTTCGAAGGTGACGCGGCGGTTGCCTTCGCTCGGCACGTCGGAAATCGGCATCGATGACGAGCGCGAAACCACGAACAACCGCGACGGCTCGATCCCGAGCGAGGTCAATTTCCTCACCACCTGATCCGCTCTCTTGCGGGCGACCGCGCGGTTGGTCGTTTCCGTTCCGGTGTCATCCGCGTGCCCGACGACCCGGATCCTCAGGTCGTTGCCCGCAAGAAGTCCGGCCAGATCGCGGATCTGCTGGTCGGCCGCCTTGTCATCGGCAAAGGCGTCGGCGTCGCCAAAGAAGATTGCCGTCGCGGTCATGAAGCGATCGAGCCGCTCGGCGGGGCCGTCGGCGATCGACCGCATGGCATCATATTGCTGGTTCCTGGATTTTGTTTCCTCGGTGAGCGCTGCCCGTGTCTGGTCAAGGCCTGCCTGCAGGCCGGCAAGGGATTTCGCCTCTTCTTCACTCGGCACGCGCGCCTGATCGATGCGGGCCTGCAAGCTGGCGAGGGACTGCCGCTGACCGGCAACCGCTTCGCCGGTTTCGCCGGCGGACCTCTGCAAGCCGGCGAGAGATTGCCGCAGTTCAGCGAGCGCCCGGCGGTTTTCGTCGATGCCCGCCTGGAGGCCGGTCGCCGATTGCCGCAGGGCGTCGATGTCGGCGCTGAGCGTCGCCAATTGTTCCGTGCCCGGCACGACGCCGATCCGGCCGACGACCCGATAGGGCGTGGCGGCCTTGGCCAGGGCGTCGATCAGCGGAGTCGTCTGCACCTGGCTTGGCTCTATGCCGGAGACCGAGACGCTGCGGTTGCCGTGGTCGAAATCCAGACGCAGCGGAAACGTTTCCAGCAGCGGTTCCTTGCCTGCCAGTTCCTGGAGCGCATCGTTGGTGCGGCGCTCCAGCATCGTGCGGGTCCAATAGACGCTCGCCAGCCATGCCAACCCGGCGGCGACGAGAGCCGCGAGCACGAACAGGACGACCTTTGCGCTCCGACGCGGCTTCGGCTCCACTGCAGGACCCGCTTCTATGGAGGAGGCCAGCGACGCCAGCATGGCCGCGTCGCAGCCGATGCCGCCATCCATGGTCTCGATCGTGTCGAAGAAAAGCGAATTGATCCTGGCGTCGTCGGTGGGGCGAAGGGGGCCGATGCATTCCGCCGCCAGGATGAACCGGGGCGAGGCGCGCAGTACGATCTCGCGTCCGCCGAAATCGAGCTGCTGCAGATTGCCCTCTCCCGCCAGGGCCTGGACGGAAAATTCCAGGATCGCCGCGACCATCGCGCTCAGCAGGTCGGCCCGCTCGTCAGAGGTCTCTTGGCGCTTCCAGTCCGCGACGAGGCGTCCGTTGCCGCGCTCGATCATGAGCAGCCGGTTGACGCGCGGCGGACTGGCATTTGCCAGAACGAACTCGCTGATCGGACGGCCCGTCGCCAGCGACTTGATGCGCCCGATCCACAGCTCCGTGGATGTCAGGGCGTTGAGGCGCTGCTCCAGCCGCGCGACGAGTTCCTTGAAAGCGTTTGCCACGGCCGCGCTGACCAGCCTGCCCGTGATCGGGTAGAGCGCATCGACCATGAGGTCGCGTGAGTTCCTGATCTCGCTGCGGATCGCGGAGACCACCGATGGCGCGATGACGTTCGCCAGTTCGCGCGGCCGAACGACCTCGGCGCGCTCCAGCGCTGCGACGAGGATGTCGGCCGTTGCCGTTTCCAGGCGGGAGGGGCTGCCTATATACTGCTGAAGCAGGGCGACGTCCGCCCCCAGCGCCTCGAGACGCGCCGCCTCCGTTTGAAAGAGCAGTTTTCTAAGCTGCTCGATCTCACGGTTCTGGCCGGCGGCGGACGTCATGCTACTTTCCCGCGCGGCCGGACCCTAGCCCGCTGATGGTTGCTCCAAGCTCCGAAATCGCGGCGCCGATGTCCCTTTGCGAGGCGAGCCGCTTCTGTTCGGTCTCCCGCTCAAGTTCCAGGACGTGCGCCTGCAGGGTCGCGAGCTCTTTGGCAAAGTCCGCCTGGAGCTGCTTGATGGTGGCCTGCATTTCCTCGCGCAGGCCGGCAAGGTTGCTCTCGATCGATCGCTGCGCGCCTCCGAACAGGAGATTGCGAACCTGATCGATCGTCGCGTCGGGATGGATTGTCGCTTCCGATCCGTTGGCGGATGCGGCTCCATCCTTGGCTTTTCCAGCTTGCTCGGCGGCTTTCATGTTCGTTCCCCGGTTTTCCACGCTCACTGACACTGTGACGATCGTTATATCAAATCCTAATTCGTGCGACAGGCAATCGACTTATTGCCGTCGCCGGGCTGTCATAGGTCGAGCGTGGCATTCGCGCCGCCATGTCCATCGTCACCTATCGCAATGACTACCCTCACGCCAGTCATCCTTCGAGCCTGATCGGATCGAGGCTGTCCGGCTGCCGCCGAATATGACCTTCGTCATCTCCGGTCCTGACCTTCGTCAGGTGTCGCGACCCGACGAAACGACCTAGATCAGCACGTCTGAACGTTGCGCGACGGCGGACGTGATTTTCGACGGGAGGTTTCCGGATGGGATTTTTGGACAGTCTGCAAAGCGCGTTGCAGGGCGGGCAGCAGGGCGGAGGCTCGAACCTCCTGGCCGATGCGCTGACCAGTGTTGGCGGTTATCAGGGCGTGCTTGCCATGCTGCAGAAGTCGGGTCTCGGCGACCGCGTCGAATCCTGGCTGAGCACCAACGGCGCCAATCTTCCGATCGCGCCCGACGAGATCAAGTCGGCGCTTGGCGACCAACGTCTTCAGCAACTGGCGAGCCAGTTCGGGATTCCGCTGGATCAGGTGGCCGCCGTGTTGGCGCAGCATCTTCCGGCCGCGGTCGACCAGGCCAGCCCCGACGGGGTGCTCGCGACGCGCCGCGGCTGACACCTACGGGCGACAAGACAAATCCAGACATGGCTTTGCGGCAACCAGGCCGCGCGGCTCAATGGCAACGTCGCTGTTCAGCCGGAAACGAGAGGGCAAGCGTGTGAGCAAGCAAGACGAACTGATCGGCAAATATGCGGCGGACCTGAGGGTGAAGTGCGGCCTTACGGCGGATATGGATCTGTTGACGAAGGTGACGAAGGGCTGCGGCCCGGCGATCTACGATAAGGATGCATCCACCGTTTCGGCTTCGGACAAGGAGGAGCTGGAACGGGTCAAGCAGAATTTTCTCGTCAAAAAACTGGGGCTGGCGGCCGATGCCGGCCTGGACGCGGGGCTCGCCAGGGTCATCGACCAGTACGGCCGCACCAACCGCAACAAACATCGCGCGGTCTTCTACTATCTGCTCGTCAAGCATTTCAGGCGCGAGAGCGCCTTCGCCTGACGGCGCGAACAGGCAAATGGGCTAAGAGGAGTTGGGGATGCTCAAAGAATTCCAGGAATTCATTTCCAAGGGCAATGTGATGGACCTGGCCGTCGGCGTCATCATCGGCGCCGCCTTTGGCAAGATCGTCGATTCACTCGTCAACGACATCATCATGCCGATCGTCGGCGCGATCTTCGGCGGGCTGGACTTCAACAATTATTTCATAGGGCTTTCATCGAACGTCCATTCGGCCGCGCTGGCCGATGCCAAGAAGGAAGGCGCGGTCTTTGCCTATGGCAGCTTCATCACCGTGGTGCTGAACTTCCTGATCCTTGCCTTCATCATCTTCCTGATGGTCAAGGCGGTGAACAATATGCGCAAGCGGCTTGAACGCGAGAAGCCCGCCGCCGCGTCGGCCCCGCCGGCCGCCGACGTGCAGCTTCTGACCGAAATCCGCGACCTGCTCGCGAGAAAATAGCAGAATCGTTCGAGGCGGCCGGACCCTGGTCCGGCCGCCTTAATCCCGCTCCAGACTGCGTCGTTTCTCAATCCGCAAGCCCTCTCGGCCGATCAGCGGAAATCTTCAGCACAGCGTTCCGCCTCTAACAAAATCGCCCGCGAACCATGGGCAAGGCTTCGGACATGACGATCGTTGCGGAATTGCTGACGAAGCTCGACGAGACCATGCGGACCGTGAAAGGCCATTTGGCTGAAATGGACGCCGAGCAGCTCAACGCGCTCATACGCCTGCTTGCGCCACGACCGTCGGTTGGCAGCGCCGAGATGGTCCTGACCATACTGGCGCTTCGTGAAATCGAAGCTCGCAATCAGGCAAGGAAATAGCTGTCGAGGGCCTCAGCGAGGCACCGGCTGCCGTCGCCATCCCCTGACCTGCCGCCAAGAGCAGGAACTCAGGCAACCAGACTGCCCGTGGCTTCCCCTAAACCCCGAGCCGCGGGCCTTTCTGAGCATCGACGGCCCTGCCGTGCCGGACGGGTGTTAACCCGCAAGATCGTTCAGCCTATCGTTTTGATGGCCAGCTCGGTCCGGTTCTTGGCCCCGCACTTCTCGAGGATCGTGCTGACGTAGTTCTTTATCGTCCCCTCGGCCAAATGCAGTTGTGCGCCGATCTCGCCATTGCTCTTGCCTTCGATGATCAGTTTGAGGATTTCGTTCTCGCGCGCTGTGAGGTCGCCGCGCGCCGGCGCGCTCGCCGGGGCGTGGCGCGGACGCAATCGCTTGAATTCCTCGAGGATTTTCGCGGCGACACCGGGTGAAAGCGCGGATTGGCCGTTCGCCACGGTTCGGATCGTCGCCGCGATCTCGTCGATCCTGGAGTCCTTCAGCAGATACGCCTTGGCTCCGGCGCTGACGGCCTCGAAAATCAGGTCGTTGGTCTCGAAGGTGGTCAGGACCACGATGCCGGTTCCCGGAAATTCGCGCAGGATACGCTGGGTTGCCGTGACGCCGTCGGCGCGCGGCATCTGCAGATCCATCAGGACGACGTTCGGACGGTACCGGCGCGCGAACTCGATCGCCTGCTCGCCGTCGGCGGCGGCGCCGACGATTTCGAAATCGTCGTTTTGCTGGGCAAGGAGCGTGGCAAGGCCTTCCCGGATCAATGTCTGATCCTCGGCGATCAGCACGCGTATCCTTTCGGGTTTGAGGTGCGGATCGGTCATCTGGCTATACGCTCGCCGCTGCTGGGTCGGTCGTTCGTCGCCGACGCGGTCACGGGCAGGGATGTCCGAACCAGCGTACCTGCCCCCGGCGCGCTTTCGACCGCGCATTGTCCCCCCGCGAGCTCGGCGAATTCGGCCATTCCAATCAGCCCGAAATGCCCCTGTTTGGGAACGGTCCCGTCAAAGCCGCGTCCGTCGTCGCGGACATCGACAATGAGCCTTCCGCCAGCTTCGGTTCTCTCCACGACCGCGTCGAACCGGACCCGTCGCGCCTTCGCATGCGCCTCGACGTTACGCAACGCCTCGCCGACGATGCGCCGAATCGTCGTCTCGTGATCCTGCAGCCCGGGGCGAGCTCCGTCATCGATTTGCGTGGAGACCTCGATGCCGGTCTGCTGCGCGAAGTCCGACAGCATCTTCTCGATATCCGAACCCGGTTCGAGGTCGTCGGGCATCCTGAGCCGGGCGATGGCGTCGCGCGCCCGCGCCAGGCCGGCTATCGCGGCTTCCTCGGCAATCGCGAGCCCGTCCGCAACGCGGGCTGGATCGGTCGCCAGGAAATGCCGCGTCAACCGGATCTGCGTCAGCAACGCGATGATGGAATGCACGAGCGTGTCGTGGAGGTCGCGCGCCAGGCGAAGGCGGGTGCGGGCGAGCGTCGCGAAGCGCACCTCGGAATTGGCGGCTTCGAGCTGCTGCTCCATCAAGCGTCGGGCGCGCCGCTCGCTTTCGAACATGATCTCGGCCTGGCGCGCCGTGAAGTCCGGCATCGCGATCACGACGTAGTGCGATCGATCGCCATTCCACAGGATCACAGCGGTGACGGGGCGGTCCAGCCCCGGCAATTCGGCCCGCACGCCCGACAAGGCGATCAGGTCGCGGCGTCCCTCGGACAAGGCCGCCATCTCGGCCTCCATGCCGACCAGCAGCGTGCACAGGCAGCAGTCCGCTCCAAGGGCGGGGAGCCACTCGACCAAGCGCCCCACTTTTTGCTGAACTGTCCTGTCGGCCCGCAAAACAGCAAGCCCGATGACTTCCGCTCGCGCGGCCGGCAGTAATTCTGTGCCGATATCGATCATTCGTTCTCGCAAAAACAACCGCGGGGCGCGGCAGTCCACTTTGACGTAAGCCCGAACCGACCGCAAACGAATATGACTTTCGTCATCGTCGCCCTGACTTTCGGCAGATGTCCCTTCCTCGCCCAAGAAGGTAGGTTGAAGGTTGCCATGAAGCTAAACGTTCAATTCATCAAGCACCCGGGCTCGAAAGAGCGCATGGTCGTGCTGCCGGAATCCCAGTTCCGCATACTCAAGCGGACCGCGATGGCGGGTGTGAGCGAGCTTGACGAGCCTGCCGCCACCAGTCCTTTGCCCAAGCGCGTCCTCGACAGGATCGCCGCTGGCGAGAACCCGGTTCGCGCCGTCAGGGTCCTGCGCGGCCTGAGCGGAAGGCAGCTCGCCGCCCAGGCCGGAATAACCCCGAGCATGCTGTCGCAGATTGAGCGCTCCGGAAAGACGGCCTCCGCCAAGACCCTCAAGGCAATCGCGCACATCCTGGAAGTACCCCTGGGTGCTATTTCGCCTCATTTATCCGCCGGAATCGGGGGTGTTCCGAGCGATACCGGCAGGACCGTGGCCTGGATCCCGACCTGAGGGGTCGAGACGCCCGCGCCAATCCCGTGAAGCGTCAGCGCTTCTGGCGCAACGCCTCGGATTGAATTAGCATCCCCTCATCGACGCTCCGGCCGCGATCCGACAAGATGCGGAATTCGGGGCGCGACGAGAACCGGGCGGCGGTCGCGTGCCTAGGGCTGGTCCGAGCGCGGCCAGGCCCTTGGAAATCCGCCAGCCGGCAAGGCGCGGGAGCAGGCGGGAGGAGCCAATGCAAAAGCTGCAGTCGCAAGGCGTTCATCACATCACGCTGGTCGGTGCCGGGCGCCAGACCTCGATCGACTTCTGGGAGGGCGTGCTCGGCATGCCTTTCATCTTCGAGCAGCCCAATCTCGACAAGGCGAGCGAAAGCCATCTCTATTTCGATCCGGGCGACGGGCGGCTGATCACCGTCTTCACCGACGAAAGCCGGACCCCGGTCAGGCGGCGGACACCGACCGATATCGGCTGCGTCCACCACATCGCGTTCTCGGTGTCGCGGGTCACCTTCCTGCAGGCGGTCGCGCGGCTCGACGAGCGCGGCATCAAGCACAGCGGCGTCAAGGATCGCGGTTTCATGGACTCGATCTATTTCGAGGATCCGCTGGGACTGTTGATCGAGCTTGCCTCCTACCGCTTCGACCCGCCGGCCGGCTTCACCCATGCCGACGTGCTGATGGAGGCGCACAAGATCCGCGTGGCGCGCGGCGACTACAACATCGCCGAACTGCATCTGGCCGACGCCATCCAGGCGCTGGTCGAGCGGTCACGCGAAACCCTGTCGGAAAACAGGGCGGCAAAAAATCCTTATTAACCGGGCCAGAGGGAGGACCGACATGGCAAAAGCTGCAACGAAGAGTGCAAAGAAACCCGCGGCCAAGGCGGCCGCGAAGGTGACGGCAAAGGCCGCGCCCAAAGCGACGGCGAAGGCCGCACCCAAAGCGACGGCAAAAGCCGCGCCTAAAGCGACGGCAAAAGCCGCGCCTAAAGCGACGGCAAAGGCCGCGCCTAAAGCGACGGCAAAGGCCGTGCCTAAGGCCAAAGTGAAGCCGGCTAAGAAGCCGGGTGTAAAACTCAGCATGCTGAGGCCGAGCGTCAACAACATGACCGTGCGGGTGTTCGCGCGCGCGGCCGGGCTCGATCCGGCGGAGACCGATGCCTGGGGCCATACGCGTTCGCCCGAGTTCCTGGCGCGCAATCCGGCGCATCTGACGCCGATGATCGAGGACAAGGGCCTGCCGCGCGGCGTGCTGTGGGAAAGCTGTGCCATCATGCAGTACCTCGCCAACAAGCACGGGCTGGATAAGTTCTATCCCAAGGCGCCGGCCAAGCGGGCGATGGTCGACAGCGCCATGTTCTATCTGGTCGGCACGCTTTACCCTTACGTCGCGCGCGCGACCTACCCGGCGCTCGGCTTCCCGCAATATGCCGGCGAGGTCGGTCACAGCGACGCCCACCCCGACAAGAAATCGGAAGCGCAGAAGGCGGCAATGGCCGCGATCGCCGAGCCGCTCGAGGTGTTTCACTCTTTCTTTCGCGACGGCAAGCCGTTCATCGGCGGCAACAACCCGTCGATCGCCGATATAAGGCTGGCGGCAACGCTCGAATTCCTGGCGGTCATCGACTACGCGCTGCCCAAATGGGCGAAGGAATACATGGCGGCGCTGGAGAAGAAGCTCGGCAAGGCTTACGCCGAACCCGCCGGCGACGTGCGCGGCTACATCGCGCATGTGAAATCGCAGGCCAGGGCGTAACAGTCCTTCGGGGTTAAGGTTTCGTTTACCTAAGGCCTGTCTACTGGTCGCAGTCCTCGCCGCGACCACGGATGTACTGGCGCCATGACGAGGCAAGGGAAAGGTCGGCTCCGTGCCGGCCTTTTGCTTTTCCGGCCATCGCGCCGCAATCACGACAGTATGATTGCGGCGCCGACGGGCAGGCTGAAATCCTGTTTTCATCCTCGTCATGGATCGTACGATGCCGCCAGGCGGTTGAGCGATGGCAACGAGGAACCCGCGATGAACATGGCAAGATCCTTGGTGATGGCGGTCACGCTGTCGATTGCGCCCTTTCCATCGGCCGCCGCGTCGCTCAACAGCATGAACGAGGTCGGCGGCGCCTTGCTCGCCTGCTGGACACCGCCGGCCAATTCCGACAATTCCTCGGTCACGCTCAGCTTCAGCTTCAAGCGCGACGGCACGCTGATCGGGCCGCCGAGGACGACCGCCATCCATGTCGGCGGCGACGACAAGGCGCGCAAGGCCTATGTCGATGCGGCGACCAAGGCCCTGAACGATTGCCTGCCGCTCAGCTTTTCGCCGTCGCTGGCGCAAGGCGTTGCCGGAAACGTCTTCACGTTGCAGTTCGACTCGCCGAAGAAGTAGCAGCAGGCTTGACTATTTGTTCCAACGCAATTCCGGACGATAGGCTACGGCGAAGGCGCCGACCCTAAAGCGCGTCGCGCTGAAACGGATTCAGGCGATGCGCTTTAGGTCCTTTGTTTGATGCATGTCGTTGCCGCAAAACCGAGGTCACTTTTGCGCGACATGCATTAACCGCTCACACCTTTCCTGTAATTGCTTTCAGGTCAAACCGCGTGCGCGCCGAATCTGGGCGTGCTTTTCCAGTTCCGGCATCTCGAAGACGTAATCGCTCCAGGCGGAGTCCGGGATCTGCCCGGCAAGGTAACAATCCAAGAGAAGGCTTTGTTCGGGGGTAAGGGGTCTCGGCGCCTGCTCATGATCCAGCCCAAGCGAATGGATCAGGTTCCTGGTCAGGCCAGAGACGGTGAAGTGGATGGACATCTTCAGTCTCCTCCGCGCAGCGCGGCTCACATCAACGCCAACAACGCTTGTCGCCCATCAAAGGTTTCATCAGTGATCCGTGATCGCGCCGCGGGTTTGGCCATCGCCGACCTAAAGCGCGTCGCGCTGAAACGGATTCAGGCGACGCGCTTTAGGTCCTTTGTTTGATGCATGTCGTTGCCGCAAAACCGAGGTCACTTTTGCGCGACATGCATTAGTCGGAGGCCCTCGTCCCGGCAGACGCGAAGCCGGTGTGCGTGGTCGGGCCGGCCTTCTTCCCCGCGACTTGATCGGGCCGCCGTTCCCTGCCTTGCGGCAGAGGCGCCCGGCTGTGTTGACCAGGCAAATTTACTCGCAGACGACGCGGTAGCGCTTGCCAGTTTCGCCGACATTCCGGCAGGTCAGGGGGGGCTGCTCGCCGGAAGACGGGCCGGGCAAATCCCGGCTGTAGGAGGGCCTTGCCGAAGCGGGCCTGGAATGACGCCGGACAGCGGGATCCGGCGGCGGGCCTGGCGGCAGAGGAAACACGTCCGAGGCCATTTGCCGCGACGCGGTCGTTCCCGGCGGCGCCTCGTCCCACACACGCCTGACATCCATCCGGCTAGGTACGATCACCGTGCCGTCGTCGCTGCGCACGCAGCCGCCCGCCGCAAGCAGCACCGGGCACAAGACGAAAGCCGTGATTCGACCAAACATTAGCAACACCTCAGGCACCTTATAATGCGTCATTGCCTTAATCGCCAACGGGCGGATTACCGCAGCCGGCGGCGACCGGAATTTGCGGCAACGGCACCGGGGGCAGGCGGTTGCAATAATTATGGTTAGCGGATCGTTAATGCTTGTCGGGCACATTCCGTCGACGAACCGGCGCGGTTCGGCCTTGGGGGTAGGAATGGCGGATACGGACGGGACTGTCGGGGCGGACAGCGCGCGGAATTTCGACAAGGCGGATATGAGCGGCAACGGGGCTTTTCCCAGTGACGTCCACGACATGGCCGGGCCTTCGGAGGCGCTTGCCAATCTGAGCCTGATGGTCGATTCGATGCCGATCGGCGTCATCGTTCTCGATGCCGAATTGCGGGCGGAGGTGGTCAACCGGGCGTTCTACGATTTCTGGAAGATCGATCCGCGGCGCGCTCCGGCCGGCAGCCGCTTTCGCGACCTCATGGAAGCCAGCCGCGATGCCGATCCGTTCGGCGGCGAGGAACAGGCCTGGCAAAGCCATGTGGCCGAGCGGGAGGCTGAAATCCGGGCTGGAACCTCGGGATCCAGGCAGTTGCCGCGCAAGGACGGCCGCACGCTGATCGCCTCGTTGGCGCCGCTTCCCGGCGGCAAGCGGCTGATCTCCTATGTCGACATCACCGACATGAAACAGCGCGAGACAGAAGCGGAGGACGCGCACAGGAACCTTGCCATCGTGCTGGAGTCGCTGCCGGCGGGCGTCATCATCTACGATCGCGACGACCGCTTCGTCTTCGCCAACCGCAAGCTGCAGGATACGCTGCCGGCGCTGAAGCCGGCCTGGCAGCCGGGCCGCACATTCCGCGAGGCGTTGTCGCTCGGCCATTCGGTCGGCTACTTCCGCTCGAGCGGCGACGCCGAGATCGACGGTCTGTATGGCGTCGACACCGAGCGCTGGCTTGACGCCATGCTCAAGCGGTACCGTTTGCCGAGTTCCGCCTACGAACGCCTCAACGCCGACGGGCGCTGGTACCAGGTCTATGACATGCGCACCGACGACGGGACGTTCATCGGCGTGCGCGTCGACATCACCGACATCAAGACGCGCGAGAAGGCGTTGGGCGACTCCATGCGCCAGATCGACCTCTACCGGCACGTGATGGACGAGCTGCCGGTGGCCGCCTTCATCAAGGCCGACGATCTCAGCATCGAATTCGTCAACAAGGCCTGGTGCGCGCTGACCGGCCTCGCCAAGGACGAAGTGTTCTGCAAGACGGATCGCGAGCTCTTCGCGACGGAAGAGGCGGACGGTTTCAGCAATGACGACACCGAAGTCGTGACGACCGGCGCGGGGCGCGAGATCGAGGAAGCCGTCACCCACCGCGACGGCACGGTGCGGCAGCTGATGACGCGCAAGAGCCGGCTGGTGGCGATCGACGGCTCCGTGCATCTGGTCGGCTCCAGCACCGACATCACCGACGTCAAGGCGCGCGAGCAGGTGCTCCGGCAGAGCATGAGCGAGAACGAGGTGTTCCGCAGCCTTATCGACAACGTGCCGGTGTCGATCTACGCCAAGCGCTCGGATCTCAGGCAGTTCTACGTCAACAAGGGCTGGTGCGATCTCACCGGCTTCAGCAGGGAAGAAGCCATCGGCAAGACCGATGTCGAGATTTTCGGCGCGGACGGCGAAGCCTTCGTCGCCAGCGACCTTGCCGTGCTGCGCACCGGCGAGACGCAGGAGATCGAGGAGACGGTGACGATGCCGGACGGCAGCGTCAGGCACCAGTTCGCGCGCAAGGGCGCGATGATCGCCTCGGACGGCTCGCTCTATCTCATCGGCTCCACCACCGACATCACCGAGCTCAAGCAGCGCGAGGCCGAGCTCGGCGAGGCGCGCCGGCGCGCCGTGCTTGCCGACCGGGCCAAGTCGGAGTTCCTCGCCAATATGAGCCACGAGATCCGCACGCCGATGAATGGGGTTCTTGGAATGGCAGAGCTGCTGGCAAAGTCGGACCTCGATCCGAAGCAGAAGACGTTCACCGACATCATCGTCAAATCCGGCAACGCGCTGCTCACCATCATCAACGACATCCTCGACTTTTCCAAGATCGATGCCGGCCAGCTGGTGCTCGACCCGGCGCCCTTCAATCTCGCCGAGGCGATCGAGGACGTGGCGACGCTGGTATCGACGCGCGCCAAGGAGAAGGACCTCGAGCTCATCGTCCGTGTCCAGCCCGGGCTCGACGGCCAGTTCGTCGGCGATGTCGGCCGGATCAGGCAGATCGTCACCAACCTGCTCGGCAACGCCGTGAAGTTCACCGACGAGGGCCATGTTCTGGTCGATGTGACGGGCGACCGGATCCCCGCGGGGACGAAGCTCACCATTTCCGTGACCGATACCGGCATCGGCATTCCGGAAGACAAGCTGAAGCTGGTGTTCGAGAAATTCAGCCAGGTCGACACCTCCTCGACCAGGCGGCATGAGGGGACCGGTCTTGGCCTTGCCATCACCTCGCGGCTGGTCGAGATGATGGGCGGCGAGATCGGCGTCGACAGCGCCGAAGGCAAGGGTTCGACCTTCTGGTTCACGGTTACGCTGCCCAGGGCCGAGCAGGGCGGACAGCGCATCATGCCGATCGACGTCACCGGCGCGCGCGTGCTCGTCGTCGACGACAATGCCGTCAACCGCTCGATCCTGAGCGAGCAGATGGCGTCGTGGACGTTCGATTCCTGCGCGGCCGAAAGCGGCGCCGAAGGGTTGAAGGTGCTGATTGCCGCCGCCGCCTATGGCGTGCCGGTCGACTGCGTCGTGCTCGACTACCAGATGCCCGGCATGACCGGCGCCGAGATGGCGCGCATCGTGCGCAACACGGCGGGCCTGGCGCATACGCCCATCATCATGCTGACCTCGGTCGACCAGTCGCTCGCCAACACGGCCTATCGCGACCTCGGCATCGACGCGCAGCTGATCAAGCCGGCGCGCTCCTCCATCCTCCTGGAAACGCTGGTCGCGACCATCCAGCGCCATCGCCACAGCAGCGCCGCGGGGCAACCCGCCATTGGCGGCGGCAGCCTCCCGCAAGCCGCGCCGGCGCCGACGGCGGCATCGGATCGCGCAATGCTGCAGCCGCCGCCGGGGCGGGCGCGTCCGCGCCCCGCCGATGCGGAGCGCGGGCTCGACATCCTGGTGGCCGAGGACAATGAGGTGAACCAGCTGGTGTTCACCCAGATCCTCGGCGAGACCGGTTACCGATTCGAGATCGTCGGCAACGGCCGCAAGGCGCTCGACGCCTTCAGCAAGCTCAATCCACGCATGATCCTGATGGATGTGTCGATGCCGGAAATGAACGGGCTGGAGGCGACGGGCGCTATCCGCCGGCTCGAGGAGGACATGGGCACGCATGTGCCGATCGTCGGCGTTACCGCGCATGCGCTGAAGGGCGACCGCGAACGCTGCCTGGAAGCCGGCATGGACGATTACCTGCCGAAGCCGATCAGCCCGCGCGCGCTGCTGGAAAAGCTCGAGCGCTGGCTGAGCGCCGAAGCGGAAGTCCGGCGCAGCGCCGGCTAAGCGCGAGACAGACCGGCGGCACCCCGCGAGGAGCATTGACGCATACGTATGGTGCGATCGCACCATATCAAAGCATGTGCCAAGCCAGGACAATGGGCGTATCGATTCCGCCTTTCAGTTACGGGCGGGAGCGGCGACCGCCAACAAGAAACAGCGTCGACTCTACCCCAACGGACCCTGTTTTCGGCGATGGCCAGGCCATGATCCGCTCTGGCGTACAGGCAACGCGCTCTCGTCCGGATTTTATTTCCCGGCGGCCGTGACCCGGCCGCCGGGATAATTTTGATTCAAAAGTCAGACAAGTTACTGATTCCCGCGGCAAACTCCGGCCGGTCCCGCGAGGCCGCCGCGGACCTCTCCAGACATCCCCGTTCGGGCGTTACTGGGCTGACACGAAACTGTCATGCGACTGTAATAATCGAGAGCTATTGCCCTCACCGGGCGCCGATACAACGGGTGCCGAGAGACCATCTTCCGAACAGGAGCAGGCCACATGAGACATTTCATCCGCTCGGCGGCCGTTGCGATTGCAATGGCTGCGGCATCAACCCTTAGCATCTCCGCCGCGATGGCAGCCGACATTTCCGGCGCCGGCGCCACCTTCCCCTATCCGATCTATGCGAAGTGGGCTGACGCCTACAAGAAGGAGACCGGCATCGGTCTCAACTACCAGTCGATCGGCTCCGGCGGCGGCATCAAGCAGATCAAGGCCAAGACCGTGACCTTCGGCGCTTCCGACGCGCCGCTGAAGGGCGAGGATCTCAACTCCACCGGGCTGGCGCAGTTCCCGATGGTGATGGGCGGCATCGTTCCGGTCGTCAACCTCGAGGGCATCAAGCCGGGCGAACTGGTTCTCGACGGTCCGACGCTGGCCGACATCTTCTCCGGCAAGATCACCAACTGGAACGACGAAGCGATCAAGAAGCTCAACCCCGACGCCAAGCTGCCCGACCAGGCGATCGCCGTCGTGCACCGCTCGGACGGCTCGGGCACCACGTTCAACTTCAGCTACTACCTAGCCGACGTCAGCGCCGACTGGAAGTCGAAGGTCGGCGTCAACACCGCGCTCGAATGGCCGGTGGGCATCGGCGCCAAGGGCAACGAAGGCGTCGCCAACAACGTCTCGCAGACCGGCGGCGCGATCGGCTACGTCGAATACGCCTATGCCAAGCAGAACAAGCTGACCTACACCGACCTGGTCAACAAGGACGGCAAGAAGGTCGAGCCGACCGCCGCTGCCTTCTCGGCCGCCGCGGCCAATGCCGACTGGAGCTCGCAGCCGGGCTACGGCGTCATCCTGGCCAACCAGGCCGGCGCTGAATCCTGGCCGATGACGTCGGCCACCTGGATCCTCGTCTACAAGAAGCCCGACGACGCCGCGGCCACGACCGAAGCGCTCAAGTTCTTCGCCTGGTCCTACGCCAAGGGCGACGAGCTGGCCGCCAGCCTGGACTATGTTCCGATGCCCGACGCCGTCGTGAAGAGTGTCGAGGCGATGTGGGGCAAGGACATCGTCGACGCGAACGGCAAGCCGCTCTACTCCGGCATGTAATTCCTAGCGAATAAGGAGGGCGCCTTTGGGCGCCCTCCTGTCTCTTTCGAAATGCGAGGGGGTAAATGACAGCCGTTTCCGAAGCCGCGACATCGTCCGCCCTGCGGACCAGAGAAGCGACAGTGCGCCGCTTCGCCTTCACCGACATGGCCTTCCGGACGGCCACCCGCCTTTCCGCCATCCTCGTGCTGGTTCTGCTCGGCGGCGTCGCGATCTCGCTGGTCGCCGGCTCGTGGGAGGCGCTGTCGAAGTTCGGCTTCTCCTTCCTCACCACCGAATCCTGGAACCCGGTCACCGAGAATTTCGGCGCGCTGGCGCCCATCTACGGCACCATCGTCACCTCGGCCATCGCCATCCTCATCGCCGTGCCGATCGGCATCGGCATCGCCGTCTTCCTGACCGAGCTTTGCCCGCGCCCGCTACGGCGCCCGATCGGCATTGCGGTCGAGCTGCTTGCCGGCATTCCCTCGATCATCTACGGCATCTGGGGCCTGTTCGTCTTCGCGCCGTTCCTGCAGACGACGGTGCAGCCCTTCATCATCTATATTTTCCACGGCATACCGGGGCTCTCCAGCCTGTTTGCCGGCCCGCCCTACGGCATCGGCCTGCTGACCTCGTCGCTGATCCTCGCCATCATGGTGCTGCCCTTCATCACCTCGATCACCAAGGACGTGTTCGACACGGTGCCGGCGGTGCTGAAGGAATCGGCCTACGGCATCGGCTGCACGACCTGGGAAGTGACCCGGCGCGTGACCATCCCCTATACCCGCGTCGGCATCATGGGCGGCGTCATGCTCGGCCTCGGCCGCGCGCTCGGCGAGACGATGGCCGTCACCTTCGTTATCGGCAACGCGCACCGCATCAGCGCCTCGCTGTTTGCGCCGGGCACGACGATCTCGGCGACCATCGCCAACGAATTCACCGAGGCCGACGGCGATCTCTATACGTCCTCGCTGGTATCGCTCGGCCTGATCCTGTTCATCATCACCTTCATCATCCTCGCGCTCGCACGCTACATGCTGTTGCGCATCGATAGCCGCACGGGAGCCTGACCGATGTCGACTGCCGCATCGCTTCACCAAAGCCGCAAACGCAAGAACGCCGTGATGATGGCGCTGTGCGTCGTCGCGGCTGGCATCGGCCTCGCCTGGCTGGCGTTGATCCTCGGAGCGCTGCTCTATAAGGGGCTCTCCGGGGTGAACCTGGCCGTGTTCACGCAGATGACGCCGCCGCCCGGCGACGCCGGCGGCCTGCTCAACGCCATCTACGGCAGCATCGTCATGACCATCATCGGCATTATCGTCGGCACGCCGATCGGCGTGCTGGCCGGCACCTACATGGCCGAGTACGGGCGCTTCTCGAAGCTCACGACGATCGTGCGCTTCATCAACGACATCCTGCTGTCGGCGCCATCGATCATCATCGGCCTGTTCGTCTATGAGCTGATGGTACGGCCGATGGGGCACTTCTCGGCGATTGCCGGCGCCGTCGCGCTGTCGATCCTGGTGATCCCCGTCGTGGTGCGCACCACCGAGGACATGCTGAACCTCGTGCCCAACGCGCTGCGCGAAGCGGGCACCGCCATCGGCGCGCCGCGCTGGGTGGTGATCCGCTCGGTCGCCTATCGCGCGGCCCTGTCCGGCATCGTGACCGGCATCCTGCTGGCGATCGCCCGCATCTCCGGCGAAACCGCGCCGCTTCTCTTCACCGCGCTCAACAACCAGTTCTGGTCGAGCAATCTCAATGCCCCGATGGCCAGCCTGCCGGTGACCATCTTCCAGTTCGCCCTCAGCCCCTACGAGGAATGGCAGCAACTGGCCTGGACGGGCGCACTCATAATCACCCTTACGGTTCTCGGGCTGAGCATCATCGCCCGCAGCCTGACCGGACGCAGAGAGGACAGATGAAACCGATGTTGTCCACCGACCTGAACGTAGCCGACACGACCGTCGAGAAGGCCAAGATCGAGGTCAAGAACCTCAATTTCTACTATGGCCAATCGAAGGCGCTGAAGGACATCAACCTGTCCTTGCCGGAGCGCAGCGTGACCGCCTTCATCGGCCCGTCGGGCTGCGGGAAGTCGACGCTGCTGCGCGTGCTCAACCGCATCTACGAGCTCTATCCGAAGCAGAGCGCCGAGGGCCAGGTACTGCTCGACGGCAAGAACATCCTCGACCGCTCGCAGGACCTCAACCTGCTGCGCACCAAGATCGGCATGGTGTTCCAGAAGCCGACGCCGTTCCCGATGTCGATCTACGAGAACATCGCCTTCGGCGTCAGGCTGTATGAGAAGATCAGCAAGGCCGAGATGGACAGCCGCGTCGAGTCGGCGCTGAAGCGCGCCGCGCTGTGGAACGAGGTCAAGGACAAGCTCAACGCCAGCGGCCTCAGCCTTTCCGGCGGCCAACAGCAGCGCCTGTGCATCGCCCGCACCGTGGCGGTGAAGCCCGAGGTCATCCTGCTCGACGAGCCGGCCTCGGCGCTCGATCCGCTGTCGACCGCCAAGATCGAGGAACTGATCGACGAGTTGCAGGCCGACTATACGATCGTCATCGTCACCCACAACATGCAGCAGGCGGCGCGCGTGTCGAGGCAGACGGCGTTCATGTATCTGGGCGAGCTGGTGGAGTTCGACCGGACCGAGAAGATCTTCACCTCGCCCCGCGAAAAGCGCACGCAGGACTACATCACCGGCCGCTTCGGCTGAGTTCATACGAGGACATCATCATGGCCGAACATACCGTCGCCTCCTTCGACGAGGATCTGAGGCAGATCAGCCGGCTTATCAACGACATGGGCGATCTGGCCGGCTCCATGGTCGGCGGCGCGACCAGGGCCCTGCTCGAAACCGACAATGCGCTGGCGCAGCGCGTCGTCTCCGACGACGCCATCATGGACGCGCGCCAGCGCGAGCTTGACGACCGCGCCATCACGCTGATCGCCAAGCGGCAGCCGATGGCGGACGACCTGCGCAACGTTGTCGGCTCGATCCGCATGGCGGGCGATCTCGAACGCATCGGCGATCTTGCCAAGAACATCGCCAAGCGCGTTGGCGCGGTCGGCGTCAGCACCGCGCCGCGCGACCTCACGCATTCGATCGATTCCATGGCGCAGCTGGTGCTGATCCAGGTCCAGGCCGTGACCCAGGAATATATGGTGGGCGACGCCACTGCGCTGGCCAAGCTGCGCAACGACGACGAGCGCATCGACGTCAAATACACGTCCGTCTTCCGCGAGCTGTTGACCTACATGATGGAAGATCCGCGCAACATCACCGCTTGCACGCATCTTCTGTTCTGCGCCAAGAATCTCGAGCGCATCGGCGACCATGTGACCAACATCGCCGAGAACGCCTATTATGTGCTCACCGGTACGCAATTGCCCGCCAACCGTCCCAAGCAGGACGAGACGGCAATGTCGGCGCCGGCGGCCTGACGAGAAGGTTACCCCGATGATCGCGCCACGCATCATGGTGGTGGAGGATGAGGAGCCGCTGGGGGTGCTGCTCCGCTACAATCTCGAATCCGAGGGTTACCAGGTGGAAGTGGTGACCCGCGGCGACGAGGCCGAAATCCGCCTTCAGGAAAACGTTCCCGACCTGCTCGTGCTCGACTGGATGGTGCCGGCGGTTTCCGGCATCGAGCTCTGCCGGCGCCTCAGGATGCGGCCCGAGACCGAGCGGCTGCCGATCATCATGCTGACGGCGCGGGGCGAGGAAAGCGACCGCGTGCGCGGGCTCTCGACCGGCGCCGACGACTACCTGGTCAAGCCGTTCTCGACGCCGGAATTCATGGCGCGCGTCAAGGCGCTGCTGCGCCGCGCCAAGCCGGAGGTGCTGTCCAGCGTGCTCAAGGTCGGCGACATCGTGCTCGACCGCGAGTCGCATCGCGTCTACCGCAAGAAGAGCGAGATAAGGCTCGGCCCGACCGAGTTCCGCCTGCTCGAATTCATGATGCGGCATCCTGGCCGCGTGTTCTCGCGCAGCCAACTGCTCGACAATGTCTGGGGCGAGACGATCTATATCGACGAGCGCACGGTGGACGTCCATGTCGGCCGCTTGCGCAAGGCGGTCAACAACGGCCGCATGCCCGACGTCATCCGAACCATTCGCGGGGCGGGTTACGCGATCAGGGAGGATTAGGGATAGGGCGCGGAAGCGCTGACGGCTCCGCTCCCGGCATCTGCGATGGTGATTAGCCGAGACGCTTCTAGCGTCGTCATCCACGGGCGGAGCAAGGAGCGTAGCGACGCAGCGCAGACCCGAGGATCCATTCCGTGACTTCGACGTGCCGGGGCGGTGCAGAATTCTGCTCCGCTGCGCCTACGATCGAAGTAACGGCATGGATTCCAGGGTCTTCGCGACGGAGCTTCGCTCCTGCTTCGCCCTGGAATGACGAAGCTGCGGGGCCATCGCTAATCTCAAGCGTCTGCTGCTGTCCTCAGCGACCAGCGGTCACTTCAAAGCCGCTCAGGCCACGTTTTTTCCGCTGCCCGCTCTTGCCTGCATGCCCGGCGCGAAAATCTCCTGGTCGACGAAGGTCAGCGCGCGCATGGCGCAGCCTTCGCGGATCAGCGGCAGCTCGTTAGGCTCGGTGTCGAAGGAGATCGATTCCGAGTGCTGGCCGCCCGCGGTCTGGGCGATCGCCGCCCTTAGCGCCGGCTCGATCAGGTCGAAGGCGGCCGCGCTGACGCCGACCATGGCCACGGGCGCCGGGTCGATGAGGGCGAACAGGCTGCCGAGACCGAAACCAAGCGCCTCGCCGGCCCGACGGTAAGCCTCCCGCTCGGGGCCGTCCTTCTCGCGCGCCTTGGCGGCGAGGGCTCGCATGTCGGCGTCGCCGACGTCGACCGGCTCGGCGTCCTCGCTCATTTTCATGGCGCTGCGCCAGATCGCGTAATTGCCGGCATAGGCCTCGACGCAGCCGCGCCGGCCGCAGCGGCAAAGCGCGCCG
The DNA here is from genome assembly GCF_057784215.1 of Mesorhizobium sp. CNPSo 4661. Lineage (NCBI taxonomy): Bacteria > Pseudomonadati > Pseudomonadota > Alphaproteobacteria > Hyphomicrobiales > Phyllobacteriaceae > Mesorhizobium > Mesorhizobium sp. CNPSo 4661. The sequence goes on from NZ_JBWGIO010000005.1 coordinate 156,784, forward strand.
CCCGGGCGGTGGATCATGTGGCCGAATTCGCCGCCCGAGGAATGCGTGCCGGTGAACAGCGCGCCCTTCAGCACCAGACCCATGCCGATGCCGTGCGACAGGAGGATGGCGATGAAGTCGTCGCGATAGCGCTCGGGGTCGCGCCATTGCAGCGCCACCGCCATCATGTTGCAGTCGTTCTCCATGGTGGCGGGGATGCCGAATTCCTGCTCGAGGATGTCGGCGAAAGGAATGCCGGTCAGCGGCGTTATCGGCGACCACAGCATGGCGCGTGCGTGGGAATCGGTGATGCCCTGGATGCCCATGGCGATGCGGGCGACGCTGCTCACCTCGAGGTCGGGATCCTGCAGTCGGCGCCGGACGATCGCCACGCATTCGCCGATCAAGTCGTCGCGGGGCATGACAAGCGTGTCCAAGCGCTGCTGCTCCTCGGCGACCACCTGGCCGGCATAATCGATCACGGCGACCGACAGGAAGTTCAGCGACAAGACCACGGTCAGCACCGCGGCGGCTTCAGGGTTCAGCGCCAGGCCGATCTGCGGCCGGCCGCGTTTCAGCGCCGTCGGCTCGCTGGCCTTGCTCTCGGTGAGAATGCCTTCCTGGATCAGATCGGCGGAGATCGCCGAAATGGTCGAGTGGCTGAGCCCGGTGGTGGCGGCAATCTCCGTGCGCGAAGGCTGGCCGGCGCGGCGCACGGCCGAAATCACCATGGCGCGGTTGCGCCGGCGCAAATCGTCGTGACGGATTCCGACCGACATGTCTTCGCACGTCCTCCCCGGTCATCGCGGCCTTGTGATGATGCCATGGCCTAGCGTTGACACGCCAGACGGTTCACCATTTGCGGAAACGGCGAACCGTCTGTCTTTTGTTCTGACGCAATTCCGGGCGGAAAACCGCTGCGCACTTTTCCTGGAATTGCTTCTGGATACTGGCAGAAGCCAAGGTCCATGTCATTATTTATTGCGGGTGTCGAAAAAAATGTTCGGACCCATCAAAACCCATCAGAATCGCAGTTGACAGCGTCGTTTTGCTGGATCACTATTTTTTTGAGGCTCGAAAAAAAGCCTCTCTACCGGCCTTCGGGCCAGTCTGGGTCGCGCCGCACAGAGCGCAGGGAGGATATCATGAAGAAATTCGCAGCCGCCATCCTGGCGGGCGTTGCCATGTCGCTGACGTTGGCGTCGGTCGCCGAGGCGAAGGACAAGGTGATCGGCGTCTCTTGGTCGAATTTCCAGGAAGAGCGCTGGAAGACCGACGAAGCGGCGATGAAGGCAGCCATCGAGGCCGCCGGCGACAAGTATATTTCGGCCGACGCGCAGTCCAATCCGGGCAAGCAGCTGACCGATGTCGAAAGCCTGATCTCGCAGGGCGCCAATTCGCTGATCATCCTGGCTCAGGATGCCTCGGCCATCGGTCCGGCGGTGCAGAAGGCGCTCGACGAAGGCATTCCGGTCGTCGGCTATGACCGCCTGATCGAGAACAAGGACGTCTTCTACCTGACCTTCGACAACAAGGAAGTCGGCCGCATGCAGGCCCGCGAGGTGTTCAAGGCCAAGCCGGAAGGCAACTACGTCTTCATCAAGGGCTCGGGTTCCGATCCGAACGCCGACTTCCTGTTCTCGGGCTCCATGGAAGTGCTCAAGGCGGCGATCGACAGCGGCAAGATCAAGAATGTCGGCGAGGCCTATACCGACGGCTGGCTGCCGGCCAACGCGCAGAAGAACATGGAGCAGTTCCTGACCGCCAACGACAACAAGGTCGACGCGGTCGTGGCGGCCAATGACGGCACCGCCGGCGGCGTCGTCGCGGCGCTGACGGCGCAAGGCCTGGCCGGCACCGTTCCGGTCTCGGGTCAGGACGGCGATCACGCGGCGCTCAACCGCATCGCGCTCGGCACGCAGACCGTGTCGGTGTGGAAGGACGCGCGCGAGCTTGGCAAGAACGCCGCCGAGATCGCCTCGCAGCTCGCCAACGGCAAGAAGATGGGCGACATCGCCGGCGCCAAGGACTTCACGACGCCTGGCGGCAACACCGTCAAGTCGCTGTTCCTGACCCCGATCGCGATCACCAAGGACAATCTCAACGTCGTCATCGACGCCGGCTGGATCAAGAAGGACGAAGTTTGCGCTGGCGTTGCCGCCGGCAGCGTCAAGGTCTGCAACTAAGTTTGCCGGCTCTCGATCAAAATCCTGCGCCGCGGCCTGGAGCGGTTCGATGAACCGCTCCAGTTCCTTGTTGCCGCAATCCCGGACGGGAAGCCACGGCGAAGTCGCCGATCCCAACCGCCACGCACTTTTCCTGGGATTGCGTTGAAGCCGCGGCGTTTTCTCAAAAAGTTTTGTGTTTCCGCCTCTGGCGGATAGCTTCTAGGCTTGGCCAGGCATCCGCGTCAGACGGGCAGGCCGGCGGGAGGAAATCATGACCGACACGACGTCTACCCAATCGGCGGACACCGCGCGTGCGTCGGAACTTGGCGCTGTCGCCAGGTTCCTGAAGGCAACCGAGATCGATACCCGCATGCTCGGCATGATAGGCGCGCTGCTGCTGATCTGGGTCGGGCTGCACGTGATTTCCAGCCTGCGCCTCGGCGTCAATCCGCTCGACTTCGACAGCCGCACCTTCCTGACGCCGCGCAATCTGTGGAACCTGTCGGTTCAGACTTCGGCCGTGGCGATCATGGCCTCAGGCATGGTGCTGGTCATCGTCATGCGCAACATCGACCTGTCGGTCGGATCGGCCGAAGGGGTGATCGGCATGGTCATGGGCTTTGCCCAAGTGCATTTCCTGGTTCGCTTCGTCGGGCTTGAATTGGGCAATCCCTGGATCTGGGTCCTGGCATTGCTGATCGGCCTGGCGCTCGGCCTCATCATCGGCGCCTTCCAGGGCTTCATCATCGCCTATCTCGAAGTGCCGGCCTTCATCGTCACGCTGGGCGGATTGCTGGTATGGCGGGGCGCTGCCTGGTGGGTCACCAGCGGCCAGACCGTGGCGCCGCTCGACGCCACGTTCCAGCTGATGGGCGGCGGCCCGGCGGGCTCGATCGGCGCCAAGTGGAGCTGGGCCGTCGGCATCGCCGCCTGCCTGGCGGTCATCTTCATGCATTTCAACGGCCGCGTGCAGCGCAAGCGCTTCCGCTTCCCGCTGCGTCCGGTCTGGGCCGAGACGCTGCTCGCCACCGTCACCTGCGCGGTCATCCTGGGCGCAGTGTGGCTCGCCAATTCCTATCCCTGGCCGGTCGGCATCGTGAACCGCTACGCCGCCGCCAACAACATCACCGTTCCCGAAGGCGGGCTGTTCATCGCGCATGGCATCGCCATTCCGGTGCTGATGGCCGTCGCCGTCGGCCTGATCATGACCTTCGTCACCAAGCGCACGCGCTTCGGCCGCTATGTCTTTGCCATCGGCGGCAATCCGGAAGCAGCCAACCTCGCCGGCATCAACACGCGCTGGATCACCATGAAGGTGTTCATGATCATGGGCGTGCTGGCGACGATCGCGGCGGCGATCTCGTCGGCCAGGCAGAACTCCTCGACAAACGTGCTCGGAACGCTGGACGAGCTTCTGGTCATCGCCGCGGCGGTCATCGGCGGCACCTCGCTCGCCGGCGGCTCCGGAACCGTGCTCGGCGCGATGCTCGGCGCGCTTCTGATGCAGTCGCTGCAGTCCGGCATGGTGCTGCTCGGCGTCGATTCGCCGCTGCAGAGCATCGTCGTGGGCGCCGTGCTGGTCGTCGCGGTGTGGCTCGACACCATCTATCGCAAGCGGGTCTGAGGAGAACGAGCATGGCTGAAAAATCCGCTCCCGCCGGCGTTCCGCTGGTCGACATGCGCAACATCTCGATCGCCTTCGGCGGCATCCGCGCCGTCGACGACGCCTCGGTCGATCTTTTCCCCGGCGAAGTGATGGCGCTGCTCGGCCACAATGGCGCGGGCAAATCGACGCTGATCAAGATCCTGTCCGGCGCCTACAAGCGCGACAGCGGGCAGATCTTCATCAATGGCGAGGAGGCTTCGATCTCCAATCCGCGCGACGCCAAGAAATACGGCGTCGAGACGATCTACCAGACGCTGGCGCTGGCCGACAATGTCGATGCCGCCGCCAATCTGTTCCTCGGCCGCGAGCTGATGACGGGTTGGGGCACGCTGGACGACGTCGCCATGGAAGCTGAGGCGCGCAAGGTGATGGGCCGGCTCAATCCACGCTTCCAGCGCTTCAAGGAGCCTGTCATCAAGCTGTCGGGCGGACAGCGGCAGTCGGTGGCGATCGCGCGCGCGATCCTGTTCAACGCCCGCATCCTGATCATGGACGAGCCGACGGCGGCGCTCGGCCCGCAAGAGACGGCGCAGGTCGGCGAGCTGGTCAAGCAGCTCAAGGCCGACGGCATCGGCATCTTCCTGATCAGCCACGACATCCACGACGTGTTCGAACTCGCCGACCGGGTCTGCGTGATGAAGAACGGCCAGGTGGTCGGCACCGCGCGCACGACCGACGTCACCCAGGACGAGGTGCTCGGCATGATCATCCTGGGCAAATGCCCGCCAGGCGCCATCCCGGGTCCAGGCGCGCTGAAGATCGCGGCATGAACGGATAGCCGGCTAATTAACGGCTGCGTGATGGACCAGCCCCTGTGATGATTTGGCCGCGCCATTGTGTTGGCGCGGAGACTTGCCCATAAAGGTCGTCGACCGTCCACGGGCCGCATCGCTGATTTGAAGAAGCTCTTTCCGATCGTTGCCTTCGTCGCCGTCGCGCTGATCAGCCTGACGATGGCGGGGTTCGCTTATTTCGCGACGCAGGAGGCGGCGCGGATCAAGTTCGAGGGGACCGCCGACGACGCGCTCAACCGCATCGAAAGCCGCATCGACCTGCATCTGTCGCTGCTGCGTTCGACGCAGGCACTGTTCGATGCCCGCAACGGCGACATCACGCGCGGCGAATTCAAAGCCTTCTTCACCGCGCTCGACATAAGCGACAATTTCGCGGGGCTGCGCGGGATCGGCTTCCTGAGGCTCGCCAAGACCGGCGACGAGGCGGCGGTCGAACGCGACATCCTGCACGACCTCGGGACGGCGCATCCGGTCTATCCCGCAACGACCGAGCAATGGCGCACGCCCATCGTGCTGTTCGAGCCGCTCGATACGTCCAACCAGTCGATCATCGGCTTCGACATGTTCACCGAGCCGGTGCGGCGCGCGGCGATCGAAAAGGCGATGGCCGACGACCGGCAGCATGCGAGCGGCGTGGTCCAGCTCGGACAGGGCGCCGGCGTGGCGCAGACCTTCACGGGCTTCCTGGTCTTCGTGCGGCTGAACGTCGAAACCGCGCCCGAGGTCATCAATGCAAGCCGCTCTTCGACCGCCGGCTTCCTCTACGCGGCGTTCCGAGCCCAGGACCTGTTCCAGGTCGCGCTCAGCCGCTCGCCGCTGCTGCCGGTCAATGTCGAGGTCTATGACGGCAAGCCGGAGGGCGGTAATCTGCTTTTCCGTTCTGAAGCACCGCCGGCGGAACGCATCGGCGCGAAACTTCTGGCGCGTCGCGATATCGTCGTCGCGGGCCGGCCCTGGACCGTGCTGTTCAGGCCGACAAGCGCCTTCGAGCCGCCGTCCTCACGCGCCATTCCGGTGATGCTCGGGTTGTTCGGCCTTCTGGCTGCCGGCGCTATCGCGTTGGTGGCGCGCTACCAGGAACGTGCCTATGACGCGAAATCGGCGCTGCACGAGGCGACCGAAAAGAGCCTGCTGGAGAAGGATCTGATCCTGCAGGAGATGAAGCACCGCATCAAGAATTCGATCACCCGCGTGCTGGCGATCGCGCGGCAGACGGCCTCGCAGGCCACCGACGTCAAGGAGTTTTCGGCATCGTTCTCGGCGCGCCTCCAGGCCATGGCGGCTTCGCAAGACATGCTCACCCGCTCGCGCTGGCAGAAAGCCGATCTCGGCGACCTGCTGCGCATCGAGCTCGGGCAGGTGTTCGGCAAGGACCTTCCCGCAGGTGTCTTGTCAGGCCCGGAAGTACTGCTCGACGAGACGACGACGCAGGCGCTCGGGCTGACCTTCCACGAACTCGCCACCAACGCGCTGAAATATGGCGAAGCCGGCAGTTCCGTCGGCGCCCTCAAGGTCGACTGGAGCGTCGACGAAGGTCGCGGCCGGGAGCGGACGCTGGTCCTGAACTGGCGCGAGGCGGGTCAGAAGAAACTGGAAGCGCCGGCCAAGACCGGCTTCGGCACCAAGCTGATCGATCTCAACGTCACGCGCGAGTTGCGCGGAACGATCGCGCGCGACTATCAGGCCGAAGGATTGAAGGTGGAAATCAAAATTCCGCTGACCGCGTCAGCGGCCAAAATGTCCCCGATGGCGAGCCAACCAGCGGTTTGAAACCGGAGGCCGGTTGCCGGCCTCCGGTTCTCTTCCGGTATTAGTTACAGCGAGCCGTGTAGATCCGGCCGCGATGATCGCGATACTGGCAATAGCCGTTGCGCAGGTTGCGAACCAGGAGGCCAGACCCGGCGCCGACGGCCGCGCCGATCAGCGCACCCTTGCCGCCACCGACCAGGCCGCCCACGCCGGCGCCGATCAGGCCGCCACCGACGACATCCTGCTCGGTCGTGGTGCAGCCGCTGACAGCAACCACGGCAACCATGGCAATGATCATCTTCCGCATAGAATTGCTCCTCACTTTTGTCCTCACTTTTGGCAGTGCCAGCAATCATTTAGCATGAAAAACCGGGCTTTGCCTGTCCGATTTTACTGTTGCCTAACATAGTCTTTTTCGGGGCGCTCACGGTTCGACGCGACAAGCATGCCGGAAACCTCCAGGGATGCGACCAGCGTGCCGTCGGGTTTCACGTTCCAGACGATCTGGTCGTAATCATCCTCCCGCGCCGGATCGACGGCGAGGCATTTGCCGATGATGCGGGGAGCCTGGCCCTGCAGGTCGCCGAGGGCGAAAGGCCTTTCGGCCGTACAGGCCTGCTCGGTCTCGAAGACGCTGACCGGCACCTGGAGTTCGCGGCAGTCGGTCATCGAGCTGGAACAGCCGACGACGAAGAGCAATGCGGCGATGTGTTCCATGGGCTCCAAACCTCTCGCCGCAGACAACGATTCTCGGCGGACAAAAGTTCCGGGGGCCGGAGCCTGAAGCGCTCCTCAAGCCGGTCGCGTGAAAAAAGATTCACGCGACCTGCTTTAGTTTTTGATTTTAAGCATGTCTTTGTCCCGAAACCGGCCCACTTTCGGGAGACATGCTTTAAAGCCTGGGCGTCAAAGCCGCATGCGGGTCAGAACAATTGCCAGGCCGCGGTCAAGGCCACGGCGGCCAGAAGCGCGATCGCGCCAAGGCGGAGAAGAAGAAGGGATGAATGTGGCGCCGGCGGCGGCTCGGCTTCCTGGAAGCCGCTCATCGAGACGCGGGCGGCCTGCTCCAGCCTGTTCATGTCGGCAACCATCATTCCACTCTCCCAGATCGCGCGCCGGGGGCGCGGACGGGTTTCCGGCAAATCGTTAGCCGGATACACAGGATCGGACTTTATGGTGAACAGCCGGTTAAGACCTTGGCCGGCAAGGCTCCGTTTCGGCGCAATTCCGGGCGGATAGCTACGGCGAAGCCGCCGAGCCTGATCGCCAAGCGCCTTTCCTGGGAGCTGCTCTCGCGCCGTCGGCGGCGCCATCAATCCGTCTCGAAATTCCCATGCGGGACCGTGAGGCGGTATTCCATGCGGTCCTTGCCGATCTCCAGCGTCGCGGAGCCGTTCAGCGACATCGGCACGACGCGTTCCAGCGCCACGCTGCCGAAGCGCTTCTCATTGCGCGGCGCGGCGCCAACCACCTCCGTCCAGATCAGCAAAAGGTTGGGCGCGATTCCGTTTTCGGCCTCGAGCCTGGCGCGAACCTCGACATGGCCGTCCGGCCGGGACAGCGCGCCATAGCTCACGGAATTCACGGCCAGCTCATGCATCGCCAGGCCGATATGCAGGGCGGCATTGGGGTTGAGATAAGGATTTTCGCCCGCGAACCGCAGGCTCTGGGCCAGATCGCTGCTGTAGCGGCCGACCTGGCCGGATACGAGCTCCTGCAGCGCCGCTCCTCGCCAGTTGGAGGATGTGACCAGATCCTGCGAGGACGCGAGCGATTGCAGCCGGCCGCGAAATCGCGCCAGGAACTCACTGAGCGTCTCCGTATAGCGTCCGGTCTGGGTGGCGATGCTCTGGATGATGGCGAGGAGATTTTTCGATCGATGGCTGACTTCGCGCAGCAATGCCTTAAGCGTCTGCTCGCGGCGTTTCTGCTCCGTCGTTTCCACCATCGTCGTGACGACGCCGAGGACGTCGCCGGCGTCGCCACGGTCGGCATCGATCCAAAGCTGGAACCAGCGCACGCCCTGGCTTCCCGGAATGCTGAGCTCAAGCTGGTCCGCGTCGCCGGATTCGATTACCTTGAGTTTGGCGGCCCTTATGCGTTCGGCCTGCGCCGGCGAGAGCAAGTCCTTGCCGTCGGCGGTTTCGGCCGCCCAGGGCGCGTTCATGTTGCGCGCCCAGACCGTCTTCATCTGCCGATCCTGGTAGAGAACCGAAATCCCGGCATTGTGCAGGGCGTGAAGCAAGGCACGCCCGACCTGCATCCCGCTTTCGGAAGGATGCATCGCGATCACTTCACTGTTCTCCTTCTCAACCCTGTCCTTCGTGGGACCCTTGGAAGGCATTGGAAACATCCCCCACTCGGTCCTTGAACGGCTCAATCCGCAACTGGTTCCGCACGGTCACCACCCCGATTGCAGGGCTCTCCAAAAACGGTCCGCCGGACGGTGCTCTTTTGAAGCTCCGCCCGGCGGTGGCTGGAAACCGTTTGAGGGGTGCGGCTTCCAGTGTTGCGGTCAGGCTCTCCGGAAGAGGCCTGCGATGAGCGAAATCACCAGGAAGGCGAGGAAGATGAAGAACAGGATCTGCGCGATGCCCGCCGATGTGCCGGCAATGCCGCCGAACCCAAGCGCGCCGGCGATGATCGCAACTACTAGAAATACGAGCGCCCAGTACAGCATGATGCGTCTCCTTCTTACGTCGGGAAAAGAACGTGGTTCGGTGTCGTTTGTTCCACCATTTGCTGAAAAAGACGATCCCCTCGATGGGCTTTTCAGTCCGCAAACGGCCAAGCGTCACGCGCGGCGCGAAGGCCTAGCATGACGCTCGAAGTCCCAAGCTTCGGAAGGGATCAGGCGGCGGCTTTGGCCTGACGATCGAAGAACAGGGCCTGGCTGATCAGAGCCTTGACCATGTCGGGATTGAACGGCTTGGTGACCAGGAAGGCCGGCTCGGGCCGTTCGCCGGTCAGCAGGCGTTCCGGGAAGGCGGTGATGAAGATCACCGGTACCGGCGTCGAGGACAAGATCTCGTTGACGGCTTCGATGCCCGAGCTGCCGTCGGCGAGCTGGATGTCGGCCAGAACCATTTTCGGCCGCGTCTTGCCGAACACGGCCACGGCCTCGGCATGCGTGCGCGCCGTGCCGACCACACGGTGGCCGAGGCTTTCGACCATCTCCTCGATGTCCATGGCGATCAGCGGCTCGTCCTCGATGATCAGCACGTCGGTCGCGACCTGCCGGGAAATCTCGTTGCTCGCCTGGGCAAGCAGCTCCGAGAACTCATCCTCGTCGACATCGAGGATCTCCGCCGCCTCGTCCTCGCTGAAGCCCTCGACGGCAACCAGAAGGAAAGCCTGCCTCGGCAAGGGCGCGAGCGCGTTAAGATTGGCCGCGGCCCGCTGCTCCCAGGCTGTCTGCGCCTGTTCCTGCGGCACGCGGATGGCCACGGACGTGAACAGCCTGGCGAAAACCTTGTAAAGCGCGATGCGGTCGCTCGAGGCTTCGGGGAAGATATTGGTGTCGGCGATGATGGCTTCCAGCATCGCGGCGACCAGCGCGTCACCGCTCTCCTGCGATCCCGATACCGCCCGCGAGAAGCGGCGCAGGAACGGAAGATGCGGAGCGATGGTAGCGGACAAACCCATTGTTGACGTCTCCCTCAGATGACGTTGCACGTTCAAGGCCGCACTGATTGCAAGCCCCGGAAATCAAACGCCGGCTTTCGGAAAAAGTTCCGCCGGCTGTGGAACTAAATTAGCAGGCGGGCGTTTCGGGGGTCGGGATGGGCAACCAGACGAAGGTTCCGCTTGCGTTGTGGTTTGAAGTCGAAGAGCGGTTCAGGCGCTGGAAACTAGGGCTACTATGAAAGAAATGACAAAGAAACAGATGGCTGATGCCGCAAGCAGGCATTGGAACGGGGACGGCAATCCGCTGGGGGCAAACTCCGAGATAGCCCGCAAGCTCAAGCAGTATTATGACGAGTTGGTCTCGGACCATGTCCCGGACCGTTTCGCTCAGTTGCTCAGCCAACTGGAACAGACCGAACCTGCCCAGAAAAAGGACTGAGGCATGGCGGCGGTATCCCAGAGCTTCAAGACCGAGCTGCTCGGTGCGATCCCGAGCCTGCGGGCCTTTGCCGTGTCGCTGACGCAGAATGCCGACCGGGCCGACGATCTCGTCCAGGAAACGCTGGTCAAGGCGTGGGACAAGCATGAAAGCTTCCAGCCAGGCACCAATCTGAAGGCCTGGCTGTTCACCATCCTGCGCAACGAATTCTATTCGCAGATGCGCAAGCGCGGCCGCGAGGTGCAGGACAGCGACGGCATCATGACGGCCAGGCTTGCCGTTCATCCGGCTCAGCATGGCCAGCTCGACCTCAAGGATTTCCGCGGCGCGCTCGAGCAACTGCCCGAGGATCAGCGCGAGGCCATCATCCTGATCGGCGCTTCCGGCTTCTCCTATGAAGAAGCCGCCGAGATCTGCGGCTGCGCGGTCGGCACGATCAAGAGCCGCGTCAGCCGGGCGCGCGCCAGGCTGCAGGAGATCCTCAAGATTTCCGGAGAGGACGAGTTCGGCCCCGACGCGATCTCTGCGCAGGTGACAGGTTCGAACGCAGCCTAGAGCAATTCCAAGAAAAGTGCGCAGCGGTTTTCTGTCCAGAATTGCGCAAGGAGTGAGAGCAGTTCAGCGATTCTATCAAACGCTGAACTGCTCTAAGCCGATCGCCAACGCTACCGATTGCAAGGATGGCCTCAGGCCGGGGCGACGCGGCCGCAGGCGATCGCCACGGCTTCGATCAGATCGTCGCCCGAGTAGGGCTTGGTGACCAGCCGGATGTCCGGGAACGAGCCCTTGATCTCGTCCGAATCCGAATAGCCCGAGGCGAACACGAACGGCACGCCCTCGCTGCGCAGCCGCGCGGCGAAATCCAAGGTCGAGACGCCACCGAGCATCAGATCGACCACCGCCGCGTCGAAGTTCGCAGGCAGCGCCTGCCCATCGATCTCGCCGAGCTCGCGCATGATCGTCACATCCGCGGCGCCGTGGTCGCGGCAAAGCTGCTCGACATCCATCGCGATCAGGAACTCGTCTTCGAGGACGAGAATGCGCAATCCGTCAAGCAATGCTGTCACTATCGATGTCTCCTTGGCAGGGGCGCACTGATGCGCGGAATCCATCACGATGTCATTTAAAAAAGACATGGGCGTGACGCTCCGCGGAACCCCTGCCTCTCTCGAACGTTTCCATGCGCCCATAAGGGCAGGGATTTCGAAGAGGGGTCGAAATGTCCAGCCAAAGCGCACGTCCGGCTGCCAGTCGTCAATATCCTTGCGAGAAGTGCCCGCTGCGGCCGTTGCCTGCCTTTCGCGAGTTCGACAAGCAGGAGTTGTCATTTATCAGCACCTTCAAGCGTGGCGAGCTCGCCGTCGACAAAGGCGCGACAGTCCTCGTCGAAGGCAGCCACAGCGCGCATCTCTACACCGTGCTGTCGGGCTGGGCGTTCCGCTACAAGCTTTTGTCCGACGGACGCCGGCAGATCCTCAATTTTTCCATGCCTGGCGACCTCATTGGCCTGCAGGGAAGCCTGATGGGTGAGATGCAGCATTCGGTCGAGGCCTTGTCGCCGATGCTGCTATGCGTCTTTGAACGCGACCAGTTGCAGGAGCTCTATCGCAACCATCCCGGCCTTGCCTATGACATCACCTGGATCGCATCGCGCGAGGAACGCATGCTGGACGAGAACCTGCTCAGCATCGGCCGCCGCACCGCGCTCGAACGAGCGGCCTATCTCATCGCCTTCATCGCCAGCCGCGCGCGCAGCGCCGGGCTCAACGGCAAGACGCCGGTGCAGATCCCGATCACGCAACAGCACATCGCCGACACGCTCGGCCTTTCGCTGGTCCATACCAACAAGACGATCCGCAAGCTGATGGATCGCAAGCTTGTCATGTGGCGGGATGGCGGCTGCGAGGTGATCGACTATGACGGACTGAAGAAGCTTGCCCGATGGGAGGGGCTTGGTGAAGAACGCCGACCGCTGATCTAGGCCTGACCTGAATCCCAACATCCTCTACAGTGCTTGGGCGGCCAGGCCCGGAACCATGGCGCTGAACGGGCGTTGAAACCAACGCAAACGCAAGGAGTTAGAGAATGGCAACCGCCGCAGGCAAATCCGCAACGGACCAAGCAACCACCGCCGATCTCGAAGCCGATATCGAGCAGCTGAAGGCGGACATCCAGAAACTCACCGAGCAACTCGCCAGGACCGGTCAGCACGGCTATGGCGCAGCCCGTCGCGCCGCGCAGGACGGCGTCGAGCAATTGCGCGCGCAGGGCGAAGCCGCGTTCGAGAGCATGCGCGGAAGTGCCGAGGACATCGAAGCGCAGCTGATAGCCAAAGTGCGCGAGAAGCCGGTGACGTCGCTGGCGATCGCGGCCGGCGTCGGCTTCCTCTTCGCCCTGCTTTCGCGCCGCTAGCCGCAGATGGGGGCGCTTGTCTCGCTGATCTCGGCCCTCGTCTCCGGCGAGGCCATGGCCGCTGTGCACAGGGCTCGGACGACGGCAATCCTTTACGGACTTGCCGCCGTTTTTGCCCTGTGCGGTGTCGGCTTCCTCATCGGCGCCGCCTATATCTGGCTGGCGGCGCGTTATGGACCGCTGGCGACCAGTCTTGGCTTCGGCATCGGCTTCCTGGTGCTTGCCGGGCTCGTCCTTGTCATTCACAAGCTGACGACCAGCATGCGCAGCAGGCGGCGCGCGCGGCGGCGGCAGGCCGACATGACCGCGCTGGGCGTTACCGCGGCGCTTGCCCTGCTACCGGCGCTCGCCAAGAGCAAGGGCGGGTTGGGCGCCGCCGTCATCGCGCCCGCCCTGGCGGTCGTCGCCTACGCCATCTATCGCGAGAACACCAGGCCACCAAAGCCGGACCCGGAGGAGATGCCGTAAGCGGTTCGGTCACGCACGGACCGTCCACGTCAAGGACGGCTCCAGCGGCACCGACATCCCGGCGAAGACGCCGCCGGGATGGGAGAATTCGTGGCCGACATCGCGGTCGATGACCTCGGCGGGGCGGTGGTTCGGGATAGAGCCAAAGCACGATCGCCGCATGCTGCTTGAACGTGCTCCCCCGACGCGGAACCTTCCCGAACAGGGCCCGTTACCGCCATGTCGCAGCTGAAGCCCGCCGCCGTGCAGCATGGAGGCCTATCGTGACCAAGATCGTACCCGAAGACAAAGCACGCCAGGGACATTGGGGCTGGCATGCGCTCAGGATCCTCATCGCCGGGCTCCTGCTCGCCTTCATCGCGTGGGGGGCGGTCGAGATTTACGGCGAGCTGATCAAATCGCCGACGACGCAGCAGACCGTACCGCAAGCGCCGCCCGCGGCGCAGAAATCCGTCCAGGGCGGTTGATTTCCGCATCACGCCGCCTTTGCCTGCGCATTGCTTGACGGGACGAGCACCTTCAGCGCGCCCGGGTGAATCTCGATCGTGGTTTCGCGCTCCAGCCTGATCAGTTCGCCATCCAGCACCGCGCTGAATTTCCTGGTGGGCGAACGGATTTTCAGCACGACCTTGCCAGCCTGATGAACTTCGACATGCGCGCTCTGGCGCAGCCTGCCGCGCAGCATGTCCAGCAACAGCTTCGCCAGATGATGACGCCGGCGCGCGACGCTGACATAGATGCCGAGCACGCCGCCGGCCGGATTGTCGGCATAGGGCAGGTGGCCTTCGCCGAACAGATTATTGGAGATGCCGATGCCGGTCGTGCGGGTGACGATCTCGGCCTCTCCGACGCTGAGGCTTACCTTCAATGCCGGCGGGTTCTTGATCGCCGCCCATGCCGCGCGCACGGATGCCTGCATCTTCCCAAGGCGCGAGCCGAAATCCATTTTCTCGCGCAACTGAACCATCTTGGCATGCATACCGACGGAGAACTGATGCACGAAGGGCCGGCCGTTGGCGCTGGCCATATCGACGGCGATGACCTCGCCATCGGCGAAGGACTGCAGCGCCGCCTCGAGTGTCTGCGGAATGCCCAGGCCCCGCGCGAAAAGGTTCATCGTACCGGCGGGCAAGATGGCCAGGGCCTTCTTCTTGTTCATCAGGAGGGACGCCGCGGTGGAAATGGTGCCGTCGCCGCCTCCGGCAAGAACGACATCGATGTTTCGCCTGGCGATGGCCTTTTCCAGCGCCGCGGCGATGTCGCGGCCGGCAACGATATCGACCTCGACCGAATGTCCCGCCGCTTCGAGCGTCTGACGCAGCTGTTCGGAAAATGCCTCAACGTCGATGGTGCGGAGCGTGCCGCCGTCCTGGTTCAGCACCGCAGCAAACCGCATACGCCACTCCATATCACCTTCGGGCCGGTTGAGCCGACAGACCTCCTCAGCCGCAAGCCGGAACGAAGATGCCGCCGCAATGGTTCCACTACAGGGTCTAAACCAGGCACTCGTGAACGCGTCGTGGTCGGAACAACACTCCGGTCACAACGTTGTGAACCTGTCGATACTGCCGCTCCCGACCCGCCGATCAGAGGCTGGCCGAGGGAGCGTCATGCACACAGATCAGGCACGAGGAGAGACCATGATGATCCGCACTCTTTTTGCAACGACCGCGATCGCGACGCTGCTCGCGACCGGCGCTTTTGCACAGACGACGCCCGCTCCGGCTCAACAGGCCCCGGCAGCCGAAAATCCGGCTCCGGTCATGCGCTCGGACGGCGCGCTCATGACCAACATCATCGGCGAGTCCGTCTACAACGGCACCGGCGACGACGCCCAGAACATCGGTAAGGTCGATGATGTCGTCTTCGATGCCGGCGGCAAGGCCAAGTCGGCCATAATCGGGGTCGGCGGGTTCCTTGGCGTCGGCAAGAAGGACGTCGCCTTCGATTACAGCAAGCTGGAATGGGCCGAGAAGAACGGCGACCGCTGGCTGGTCGCCAAGTCGACCAAAGACGAGTTGAGCGCTTTGCCGGCATTCGACCGCAAGCCGTATGATCCGGCACCGGCGCAGTCGGCCGACGCTACGCAGCCCGCCAACAACACGACGACAACCCAGGCCCCGGCGGCCGCACCGGTGAAGAAGGCGGATGGCAACCTCGCCAGCAACATCATGGGCGAGTCGGTCTATAACGGCACCGCTGACGACGCCCAGAAGATCGGCGACGTGAAGGATATCGTGCTCGCCAAGGACGGCAAGGCCGAGTCGCTGGTGATCGGCGTCGGCGGCTTCCTCGGCATCGGCACGAAGAACGTCGCCTACGACTTCGCCAAGGCCAAGTGGGCGGAGAAGAACGGCGACCGCTGGCTGGTGGCCGAGACGACGAAGGAGCAGTTGCAGGCCCAGCCCGAGTTCAACCGCAAGGCCTATGATCCAGCGCCGGGCTCGACGACGGCCGCGAACAACGCCCCCGCGGCGACCACGCCCGCGGTGGTGTCTTCGGATACGACCTCCGATAAGGGAGCGAAGCCGGCAGAGCCCGCCAAGTCGACGGCCGAGACCAAGCCTGCGGCGCCGGCTACGGCCACGGCTGAAAACAAGCCAGCCGACACCAGCGCCACCGACCAGACCAAGACCGCCTCCATCGACAAGTCGACGCTGACCGAGATGCCGATGGGCGATATTCGCGGCGGCGATTTGAAGGGCGCAACCGTCTATGGCGCGAATGACGCCAAGATCGGCGAGATCGGGGACGTGGTGCTGAAGGACAACAAGCCGGATGCGGTGATCATCGATGTCGGCGGCTTCCTCGGGATCGGCGCCAAGGAAGTGGCGCTCGGCATGGATAAGCTCAAATTCATGACCGACAAGAACGGCAAGAAATATCTCTACACCAACTTCACCAAGGAACAGCTGCAGGCGCAGACGGCCTATGACAAAGGCAGCTACGCCGAGAAGCGCGACCAGCAGAGGATGATTTTGAAATAGGGAGTGAGGGAGTAGGGGAGTAGGGGAGTAGGGGAGTAAGGAAGTATGGTTTGACGAGTGCCGTCGCGGCGCTTCGTCCCTACTCCCTACTCCCTACTCCCTACTCCCAGCGACATACCCGACCACGCCATCCTCCGTCAGCTCCGCCAATGCCAGCGACCGATCGAGATGCGCGGCGCGCCAGGCGAGCATGTCCTCGGCGAATTCGAGCCGCGTCGGCAGATAGGCCGGGTCGTTCGCCACGTTGTTCAGCTCTCCCGGGTCCTTCGACAGGTCGAAGAGAAGCGGCGGCAGGCCGCCGCCGAAATGGACATATTTGAAGTCCGCCGTGCGGATGACGGCGAGGTTGCAGGCGCTCGATCCGATACCGAAATGGCGTTCGGCTTCGCCTTTGGCGACCGTGCGGAAATCAAACTCCCAATGCGCGGCGTCGCGCCAGCTCTCCGGTCTCTTGCCCTCGATCCAGGGCGCGAGCGAACGGCCGTCGAGATGGCGCTGCGGCGCGGCGCCGATCAGGTCGAGCAAGGTCGGGAAGATGTCGACAGCCTCGGTGAAGCGGTCCACGGCCGCGCCAGCCGCGGCTCTGCGGCGCGGATCGCGGATGATCAGTGGGATATGATAGCTGGCGTCGAAGAAGCCGCCCTTGCCGAGCATGAAATGATCGCCCATCATCTCGGCGTGGTCGGAGGTCAACACGATCACGGTGTCGTCCCAGGCGCCCGCTGATTTGATCGCCTGCCAGATGCGGCCAAGTTGCGCGTCGACCTCGGAGATCATGCCGTAATAGATCGCGCGGATTAAGCGGAAGTTCTCCTCGCTCCAGTCCGGCACGTTGCCTTCGATGCCGGGAACGAATTTTGTGCGCTTCTGCCGGTCGAGATCATAGGCGAGATAGGGGTGGCTTTCCGCTTCGGTCCGCCAGCTTGCAGCGCGCCGGAAGGCCGGACCGTCGCCTGGATCATACATGGTGTTGTAGGGTTCCGGCACGATGAAGGGCGGGTGCGGGCTGATGAAGGAGATATGCGCGAACCACGGCGCGCCTTTCTCCTGCTCGCCGAGCCAGCGGATGAATTCGCCAGCGAGGAAAGCGGTCGGCGTCTGCTCCTTCGAATAGACCGGCGGCGCGTTGGTCACGTCCCCTTCCGTCTGTCCCTTGGCCGGGCGATGGATGCCGGGGCTGCCGGCGCCGGTGTCAATGCCCTGTGCCTTGAGCCATGACAGCCATTGCTTCTGATGCTCGGGCAGGGCCTGCCTAACGGTGAAGCCCGGCAACACGCCCTCGTAGCTGCGCAGGCGCGGATCCTCGGCCACAAGCTGGCGCGGATCGAGCGAGACATCGGTGTAGCCGAACAGGGTGGGATCGTAGCCCGCCGCGCGTGCCGAAAGCGCGATGTTGCCATGGCGCGCATCGAGCGGCGTGCCATTGCCGCAGACGCGGTTGTTCATCTGGTAGAGCCCGGTATAGAGGCTCGCGCGGGCGGGAGAACAGGGTGCTGCCCCGCCATAGTGACGCCGGAAAAGCACGCCTTCGGCGGCTAAAGCGTCCACATTCGGCGTCTGCACCAGCGGATGGCCGGCCGCCGACAGGCAGTCGCCACGCCACTGGTCGCAGGTGATGAGGAGAACATTCGGGCGGCTCGTCGGATTGTCCAAGATCGTTTCCTTGTGGAAGCGCCCAGATGGAACGGAAATCACCGGCGTTGCAAGTCGATGCCTGTGATGGATTGGTGAACAAATTTTGAACAGTCGTTCACTTTTATGACACAGTCCATTCTGTGTTTGCCCGCTTTGCCGCGGGCCCGCCTATCCTCATATTGGCGTGGACAGCGGCGAGGGCCGCACAAGGACAAGGAAGGAGCAACATCATGCTCGATCAGATCAAGGGCCTGCATCACGTCACCTCTATGGCGAGCGACGCACGCCGCAACAATGAGTTCTTCACGAAGAAGCTCGGCCTGCGCCGGGTGAAGAAGACCGTCAATTTCGACGCGCCGGACGTCTACCATCTCTACTATGCCGACGAGGTCGGCACGCCGGGTTCGGTGATGACCTATTTTCCGTTCCCCGATATCGGCAAGGGCCGGCATGGCGTCGGCGAGGTCGGCACCACGGTGTTCTCGGTACCGGAAGGCACGCTGGCCTATTGGGAAAAGCGCTTCGCCGACGACGGCGTGGGCAATGTCGCCCGCACGGATAGCTTTGGCGAGAAGCGGCTTACCTTCACCGGTCCCGACGGCGACAGTTTCGCGCTGGTCGAGGACAAGGCCGACAAGAGAGCGCCCTGGGTCAAGGGCGGGGTTCCAGGCGACGAGGCGATCCGCGGCTTTCATTCGGTCTCGCTCCGGCTGAAGGACGGAGGCGCCACCGAGGAGCTGTTGAAGTTCATGGGCTATGAGGAGGTCGACAAGTCCGGCAACATCCGCCGGATGGCGATCAAGAACGGCAATGGCGCCGATGTCGTCGACATCGAATCGCTGCCGGGCGCCGGCTTTGCCAATCTCGGCGCCGGCTCGGTGCACCACGTCGCCTTCGCGGTCGAGGATCGCGCCAAGCAGCTCGAGGTGCGCAAGGCGCTGGTCGACACGGGTTACGGCGTGACGCCGGTCATCGATCGTGATTACTTCTGGGCGATCTATTTCCGCACGCCGGGCGGCGTGCTGTTCGAGGTGGCCACCAACGAGCCGGGCTTCGACCGCGACGAGGACACCGCGCATCTCGGCGAGGCGCTGAAGCTGCCGATGCAGCATCAGCATCTGAGGCCTTACCTCGAAGAGCACCTGCAGAAGCTGGAAGGCTGAAGCCATGAGCAAGGACGCTTACATCCACAAGGTGCTGCCCGGTTCGCCGGGCAGCCCGCTGCTCTTCGTCTTCCACGGCACCGGCGCGGATGAGAACCAGCTTCTCGGTTTCGGCCGCGAGCTTGTGCCTTCGGCGACGATCATCTCGCCGCGCGGCGATGTCTCGGAGCAAGGTGCTGCCCGTTTCTTCCGCCGCACCGGCGAGGGCGTCTACGACATGGATGACCTGGCGCGCGCGACATCGAAGATGGCGGGCTTCGTCAAGGCGCATGTCGAGGCGGCGAAGCCTTCGGCGGTGCTCGGCCTCGGCTATTCCAACGGCGCCAACATCCTGGCTTCGGTGGTGTTTGCCGAGCCCAGCCTGTTCGATGCCGCGGCGCTGATGCATCCGCTGATCCCGTTCGAACCCCGCGTCCAGGGCAGCCTTGCCGGCCGCCATATCCTGATCACGGCCGGCAGGCGCGACCCGATCTGTCCGCCCAATTTGACGTCGCGGCTAGAGGCTTATTTGCGCGCCGACGGCGCCGATGTCACTGTGGAATGGCACGACGGCGGGCATGAGGTTCGGCCGAATGAAATCGAAGCGGCGCGGCGGCTGTTCGCGCTCGCGCCCGCTGAAGGAGGCAAGAACAATGGCTGACCAACTGCCCGAGATCGAACTTGAAGACCGCGGCTCCAAAGGGCGCTACGTGCTGCGCGGACCTGGCGGCGCCGAGGCTGAGATGACCTTCACCAAGATCGGCGAGCACCAGCTCATCATCGATCACACCGAGGTGCCGGATGTCTTTCGCGGCCAGGGCGCCGGGCTTCGGCTCGTCACCCGCGCGGTCGAGGATGCGCGCGCCGCCGGCAAGAAGATCATCCCACTCTGCCCCTTCGCCAACGCCCAGTTCCGGCGTCATCCGGAATGGGCGGATGTGCTGAAGCAGTAGCGCAGCGCTCCCTTCTCCCCTTGCGGGAGAAGGTGGATTGGCGCGCAGCGCCAAGACGGTTGAGGGGTGCTCCAGCGGAGTGAGACGCCGGCTTTCCCTGGAACACCCCTCATCCGTCGCCTTCGGCGACACCTTCTCCCACAAGGGGAGAAGGAAAAGCGCGCCTCTGACATTTGCACCGCCCGGCCATCTTGCCTAAGTTGACAGTTCGCTCGGACGAAACCTGTCGTCCCGCCTGTCACCGATTTGAATGGCTTCCCTGATGACCGATACCGACCTGATCCCCGTTTTCGACGGACATAACGACACGCTGCTTCGACTTTACCAGTCGAAGGAAGCCGACGTCGAAAAGCTGTTCATCGAGGGGACGCCGGGCGGCCATATCGACCTGCCGCGCGCCAGGAAGGGCGGCTTTGCGGGCGGCATGTTCGCGATCTTTCCGCCGCCGGTCGAAAAGTCGAAGCGCAGCGCGGTGCCGCCGGCGCCGAGCGACAACGAGCCGCTGCCGCCGGAACTGCCGCAGGCCGAGGCGATCACCTCGACCATCGGCATGGCCTCGATCCTGTTCCGGCTGGAGGGCGCGGGTGCACTCACCGTCTGCCGCAGCGCAGGCGATGTGCGGAACGCGATGGCCAAGGGCTCGATCGCGGCCGTGTTCCACATCGAAGGTGTCGAGGCGATCGATCCCGGGCTTGCCATGCTCGACGTGCTTTATGCCGCCGGGCTGCGTTCGCTGGGCATCGTCTGGAGCCGTCCGAACGCCTTCGGCAATGGTGTGCCGTTCCGCTTTCCGTCGTCGCCCGACACCGGGCCTGGCCTCACCGATGCCGGCAAGGCGCTGGTCAAGGCGTGCAACCAACTCAGGATCATGATCGACCTCTCGCATCTCAACGAGAAGGGTTTTCGCGATGTGGCCGAGCTCAGCGATGCGCCGCTGGTCGCCACCCATTCCAACGTGCATGCGATCTGCGGCCATTCGCGCAACCTGACTGACTGGCAGCTCGGCGCGATCCGCGAGTCGGGCGGCGTGGTCGGCCTCAACTTCGCCACCGGCTTCCTGCGCGAGGACGGCCGCATGAATGCCGACACCAGCATCGACATCATGGTGCGCCACATCGATTCGCTGCTGCAGGCTCTGGGCGAAGACGGCGTGGGTCTCGGCTCCGATTTCGACGGCGCCACGATCCCGGCCCCCATCGGCGACGTCGCCGGCCTGCCGAAGCTCATCGACGCGCTAGCGGCGCGCGGTTTCGGACGCGCGCTGATCGAGAAGATCGCTTATCGGAATTGGTTGAGCGTGCTTGAACGCACGATAGGTTAAGCGCGACTACTGGCCATAGCCCATGCGCTTCAGCCATTCCTTGCCGATGCCGCGGTCGCGGATGATCGGCAAGGGATTTTCCGCGTCGAGCCGGGCGCAGATGCGGTAGACCTCCAGCGTCTCGGCATTCATCTCGCTGCGCTTGAAGAAATACATCGCCGCCGCGTAGCGGGTGCGGCCGGACCACATCTCGCCGAGCGGCGTGTTGACGAGCTGCCACTGCTCGGCGGCTTCCGTTTCCGGGTCTTCCGCTTCGCTTGCCATGTCAGAAATCCGCCGGCGGGTTGGCGGTGCGGCGGTCGAGCTTGATGAAGGGCCGCGGCACCACCTTCGCCTTCTTCATCAGCTTCTGGTACTGCAGCTCGCGCATGGCGTAGATCTCGACCCAGAGGTCGTCGACGACCGTGTCGCCATAAGGCCGCTGCAGCGAGGCGAGCGCGATGTTGCGCTTGGCCATGGGCGACCACATCGCCGCGCTGACCAATCCGACCTCCTGGGTCTTGCGATAATAAACGATGGCATGTTCCGCCGGGATGTTGCCTTCGATCTCCAGCCCGACCAGCACGTGGCGCAGCCTCTTCTTCGAGCGGGCTTCGAGGATCGCGCGGCGGCCGTTGAAATGCCCTTTGTCCGGGTCGATCATGAAACCGAGGCCGATCTCGTCCGGCATGCGCAGGCGGTCGGTGCGGATGGCGTGCTCGGCAGCAGTGAAGTCGGCATTGGCTACGATCAGGCCAGCTTCGAGCCGGGCCCGGTTCAATGCCGTGTAGCCGATGGCGCGGACGCCGCGCAGCTCACCCGCCGCCATCAGCCGGTCCCACAGGCTCAGCGCCTTGTCCGCTGGCACGAACAGTTCGTAGCCGAGATCGCCGGTGAAGCCGGTGCGCGAGATGGTGACTTTGCCAGTTCCTTGGGGAGCGCCGTCATGCGCGAATTCGGCAAGGTCGAAGATTTTCAGCCGTTCGACGCCGGCAAAGCCCGCGTCGCGCAGGATGGCGAAGGAGGTCGGGCCTTGCAGCGCCAGTCCGGCGATCGCTTCGGTCTCTTCCTCGACGCTCACCTCATAGCCGATCGCGCTGTCAAGCAGCCAGGGCAGATGCCGCTCCTGCGAGCACAGCCGGAAGCGCGTCGGCGAGAGCCGGAACAGTGTGCCGTCGTCGAGTACGAAACCGTCGTCGCCGCACCAGGCGGTGTAGTGGACGCGGCCGGGCTTCAGCCTGGTCACGTCGCGCAGCGTAACGCGATCGAGATAGGCTTCGGCGTCCGGGCCCTCGATCCGGTACTTGGTCATCGGCGAGATGTCGAACAGCGCCGCCTGGCTGCGGATGGCGAAATACTCAAGCTCCTCGTCCCACAGCGAATGCGGCGCGCGGTATCCGGCCCAGCTGTACCAGTCCTGCTTCAGCCCCAGCGCGTCGATGCGCGGCTGGAACGGCGTACCGAGCCGCAGCGTGCGGAAGTGGGATTGCGCGAGGGTGCGGGCTGCGTCGATTTTCACATGACGATTCATGACGGCGTTCCTTCGCGCCCCTCTCTGTCCTGCCGGACATCTCCCCCTCTAGGGGGGAGATTGGCCGTCGCCTCGGCTTTCGCCAATCGCCAACGTTGCAGGAGGTAAGCCGGGCGCGCGGACAGCTGATCTCCCCCCAAGAGGGGGAGATGCCCGGCAGGGCAGAGAGGGGCGCCGTAGAGCGCGGCTTCAGCGATCTGCAAAAACATCCCTAGGCCCTCATCGCGATGATGCGGCGCGCAGCGTTTAGGCCGGGCCCGCCGGAAATGCCGCCGCCGGGATGCGAGCCGGCGCCGGCAAGGAAAAGCCCTTCGAGCGGCGTGTCGTAGCCCGACCAGCCGGAGACCGGTCGCGACATCAGCATCTGGTCGGCCTGCAATTCGCCATGGTGCCAGTGGCCGCCGGGCATGCGGTAGCGCGCCTCGATGTCGGCCGGCGTCAAAAGCTCGGCGTGGCGGACCGTCGCGCCGATGCCTGGCGCATGGGTTTCGAGCTGCGCCATGATTGCCTTGAGGAATTGCGGCTTGCCAGTGGCCCAGCCCTCTCTCAGCCCGTAGGGCGCGTATTGCACCACTGCCGACAGCACGCAGGTGCCGGTAGGCGCAAGCGATGGGTCGACGAGGCTGGGCAGCGTGATCTCCATCACCGGCTCGGACGAGAACTCACCATATTTCGACGGGTTGAAGGCGCGCTCGACATGGTCGGGCGATGGCGCAATGACGAGGCGCCCCTTGTGGCCGGCGGCATCGACGTCAGTGAATTGCGGCGGCCGGTCGAGCGCCAGATGGAGTTTTGCTGCGTCACCCTTCATGCGGATGTTCTTCATCTTGCGCACGAAGCCGGTATCGACCTCGCGCGGGCCGACGAGATCGAGGATCGTCGTGGCTGGATTGATGGCGGAAACGACGGTCTTGGCGCGCAGCGTCTCGCCGCTCTGCGTAACGACGCCGACGGCGCGGCCTTTGTCGACGATGACCTTGGCGACCGGCGAAGCCGGGCGGATCGAAACGCCCGCTTTCTCGGCCGCCGCGCGGATGGCGGCGACGACGGCGCCCATGCCGCCTTTGGGTTGGATCTGCGCGCCGGCCAGCCCCCCGATCTCACCGGCAAGCCGATAGTAGAGGCCGAGCAGCGAGGTCGGCGAGCGCGGTCCCAGATGCGAGCCCAGCGTCGCGTCGAAGGCAAGCAGGCCCTTCAGCCGGTCGTCCGAAAGCTGCTCGTCGAGCAGGTCGTAGACATTCATCAGAAGCACGCGCAGGAAGTCGCGCATGTCTTCCTTGCCGAGCCGCTTCAGGGCCAGCGCGGTCTGGCCGAGCCCGGTCAAGTCGGCGAGCGACATGTTGCCGAGGTCCGGCGGCCGGCGCGACAGGAAAGGCTTCAGCACGCCGGCATAGCGCAGCAGCTGCGCGCGCAATTCTTTCCACGCGGACTGCTCCGCCGAAGTTGCACCGGTCAGCACCTCGCCATAGGCGCCATGCAGCACGAGCGGACCGTCCTTCGACAGCGCGACCGACGGCACGAAATCGCCGCGCTCGACCGTTAGCCCGTGCCGCTCCAGCTCCAGCGTCTCCACCACATCGGGGTGCAGGCGGTTCAGCAGATGCGCGACCGCGGAGACGCGGAAACCCGGCGCGAATTCCTCGGTGCGCGCGGCGCCGCCGACCTCGCTGCCGGCTTCGAGCAGCAGCACCTTGCGGCCTGACTTCGCCAGCGTGGCGGCGGCGACGAGGCCGTTATGGCCGCCGCCGATGACGATGACGTCCCAGTTCAAATCAGATGACGTCATGGGCCGGGCTCATATGCAGGGTTGGCTTGGCGAGGTCGCGCAGGATCTCGGCGGCGGCGTTGCGTCCGGGCGCGCCCATGACGCCGCCGCCCGGATGGGTGGAGGAGCCGCACATATAGAGGCCACCTATCGGCGAACGATATTGCGCGTAGCCCGGCACCGGGCGGTTGAAGAGCAACTGGTCGAAGGTGAGCTCACCCTGGAAGATGTTGCCTTCGGTGAGGCCTACCTCGGCCTCGATCTCGCGCGGCGTGCGCACTTCGATGTGGACGATGCGGTCGCGGAAACCGGGCGAATATTCGGCGATCTGGGAAATCACGCTTTCGGCGAAGCCGGCGCGGTCGGCGTCGGTCCAGTCGCGGCCATTTATCTTGGGCGGCGCATATTGCACGAAGCAGCTCATGAAATGCTTGCCCGGCGGCGCCATGGTCGGGTCGAGCGTGGTCGGGATCATCATGTCGAGGAAGGGGTCGGCCGACCAGCGCCCGGCCTTCCAGTCGTCATAGGCGCGCTCCATGCGCTCGATGGAATCGGTGAAGTGCATGTCGGCGCGGTAGACTGGCGAATCCTTGGGCAGAGCCGGGAACTCGGGCAGAGAATCCAGCGCAATGTTGACCTTGCCGGAGGAGCCGCGGATTTTGAAATTGCGGACACGGCGCAGGAAGATGTCGGGCAATTCCTTTTCCTCGACCAACTTCAGGAAGGTGCGCTTGACGTCGGCATTGGAGATGACGAGCTTGCTGTAGATCTCCTCGCCGCCGGCAAGCACGACGCCCTTGGCCTTGCCGTTCCTGATCAGCACATGGTCGACCTCGGCGCCGATGCGGATGGTGCCACCGCTAGCCTTGAAGGAGGCGGCAAGCGCCCTGGTGACGGCGCCCATGCCGCCGCGCGCATAACCCCAGGCGCCGACCGAGCCATCGACCTCGCCCATATAATGGTGCAGCAGCACATAGGCTGTGCCGGGCGACATCGGCCCAAGCGCCGTGCCGATGATGCCGGAAAGCGCGAAATTCGCCTTGATGACGTCGGTCTCGAAATACTCGTCGAGGAAGTCGGAGATCGACATCGTCCAGAAGCGCAGGGTCAGCGCCATCTCCTCGGCGGTTAAGCCGGCGAATTTCCTGCCGAGATAGAGCAGCTCGCCGAGGTCGCGCGGCTTGAGGCTGGTCGGGTCGGGCGCCGTGCGCATCAACAGCGGCTGGATGAAGCGGCACTGTCTGGTGACGTCGCGCGAATAGCGGTCATAGGCTTCGGCGTCGCGCTTCGAAAAGCGTGCGAACTCGCGGCGATGCGCGTCATGGTCGCGGTAGTTGGCGAGGTAGTCGCCGTCGCGCGTGAACACCGCGCCGCCTTCATAGGAGATCACCTGCAGGCCGAAGCGCGGCAGTTCCAGGTCGCGCATGATCTCGGGCCGGAACAGCGAGCAGACATAGGAGCAGTTCGAATAGAGGAAGCCCGGCGTCAACTCGCGACTGGTGGCCGCGCCGCCGACCCAGTCATTCTTCTCGACCACCAGCACATCCAGGCCAGCGCGCTGCAGATAGCAGGCGTTGACCAGGCCGTTATGGCCGCCGCCGATGACGATCGCGTCCCATGCCTTCATGCGCGCCGAACCTCCATCCGGTTGCCCTATCGTCTTGTTTCCACGCAATTCCGGACGGAAAGTTACGGCGAAGTGGCCGAACCTAACCGCTTCACGCTTTTTCCTGGGATTGCTCGGTGCTTTTTGTTCCCCGATTGCGCGAATTTGGCACGGATCACAGTTTTTTGTCCAGTCATATTGAATGAATGTTCAACAAATGGTGTTGCGTTTTCCCGTTGATGCGCTAGGCTTTGCCAGCATTCTGACTGATCCACGTCGGCATTTGGGGTTGAGGATCCGATGATCGGGACGGCTGACGCCGAGCCGGAATATGACGACACCGCCATCCGCTTCCTCGAAGCGCTGTGGGGCGAGGGCTACCTGTCGCCGGGCGGTCCGGACGAGGTCGACCGGGTGGTCGAAGGCCTCTCGCTCAAGGGCAAGACGATCCTCGATATCGGCTGCGGCGCCGGCGGCATCACGCTGCATCTGGCCGCGCGGCATGGTGCGGCCAGGGCCACTGGCTTCGACGTCGAGAGGCCGGTGATCGAGACGGCGAGGCGGGGGGCGGTCCGGCAAGGTCTCGAGAATCGCGTCAGCTTCGTCCAGGCGCCGCCGGGGCCGCTGCCCTTCGCGGACGCGTCCTTCGACGTCGTCTTCTCCAAGGACGCGCTGCTGCATGTGCCGGACAAGGACGCGCTGTTCGCCGAGATCTTTCGGGTGCTGAAGCCCGGCGGGGTGTTCGCGGCGTCGAACTGGATGATCGGGCATGACGGCGAACCGTCGCCTCAGATGAAGGCCTATGTCGCGGCCGAAGGTCTCTCCTTCGCCATGGCCTCGCCGGCGCGCTATGCCGAAGCCATGCGCCGCGCCGGCTTCAGCGAGATCACGGTGCGCGACCGCAATCCCTGGTACCGTGAGGTCGCGCGAGAAGAGCTCGCCCGCCTCAAGGGACCGCTTTACGCGCAGGCCGCGGCAGCGGTCGGCGCGGCCTATGTCGACAAGAACATCAAGACCTGGGAGGCGATGCAGAAGGTGCTTGACAGTGGCGAGCACCGCCCCACTCATCTGCGCGGTTGGAAGCCGGTTGGATAGCCGGCGATGCTGGAGACCGTCACCCTTATGAAGACAGCAGATGCCACCGACAACGTCGCTGAATCGGGACGAAAAGGCGACGCCGAAAAGCGCGGCCGCAAGGCCTCGAAAGAGGTCAGGCAGCTGCAGCTGATCGAGGCGACGATCGATTCACTGGCCAAGCGCGGCTATGCCGAAACGACGATGGCGGACGTGGCCGATGGCGCGGGCCTGTCGCGCGGCATCGTCAACTTCCATTTCGAGAGCAAGGAAAAACTGCTGATCGCCACGCTGCAGCACATGTATGACGAGTATTCGGCGCATTGGCGCACAGCCTTGCAGAAGGCGGGCAACGATCCGGCGCGTCAGCTGCAGCATCTGGTGTGGGCGGATTTCGACCGCTCGATCTGCAACAAGCGCAAGCTCGCCGCATGGCTTGCCTTCTGGGGCGAGGCCAAGTCGCGGCCGACCTACCAGGCGCTGAGCAGCTCGCGCGACGCCTATTACCAGCAGGTCTTCATCGACCTCTGCACGACGCTCAAACAGAGCGGCGGCTACGCCTACGACCCTCAGGTCATCGCCCTGGCGCTCAGCGCCATGCTCGAAGGCCTGTGGCTGCGGCTGATGATGGGAACGGAGGATACGACCCGCGAAACAGCCCTGCAGTCGGCCAACGCATTCTTGGCCGCCGCCTTTCCGAAACACTATGCTAGCAAAAGATGGGGCTAGCAAAAGATGGGGCTAGCAAAAGCCGGGGTTAGCAACAGCCGGCCAAACAAGACCGGCAAAAACCAAAAGAGGATGGAACAGAATGAAGAAACTCAGCCGACGCCTGACACTGACATTGGCGCTTGGGAGCGCGATCGCGGCTTCGGCAGCAGCGTTCGCCGTCGCTGCCGACAAGGACCTGATCGTGTTCGACTGGTCCGGTTATGAGGATCCGAGCTTCCATGGCAAATATGTCGAGAAGAACGGCGCCTCGCCGACCTTCGCCTTCTTCGGCGACGAGGACGAGGCGTTCGAGAAGATCCGCTCCGGCTTCAAGTCCGATCTCGGCCATCCTTGTTCGCAGAGCGTGGTGAAATGGCGCGAGGCCGGGTTGCTGCAGCCGCTCGACACCTCGAAGATCGCCGGCTGGAAGGACCTCAACCCCGGCATCATGGCGATGAAGGATCTCGCCACGACGCCCGACGGCAAGGCCTGGTTCATGCCGTGGGACTGGGGCGATACCCAGCTCACCTACAATTCCGACAAGATCGCCGAAAAGGACGTGCAGTCGCTGAAGGTGTTCGCCGATCCGAAATATAAGGGAAGGGTGTCGATCGGCGACAATGTCGATGACGCCTATGCGCTGGCCAGCCTCGCCATCGGGCTGAAGGACTGGACCAAGATGACGGACGAACAGTTCAAGCAGGCGTCCGACTTCCTGCGCCAGGTGCACAAGAATGTGCGCTCCTACTGGACCGATACCACCGACATCGTGCAGTTGCTCTCCGGCGGCGAGGTCGATCTCGCCTGGGCCTGGAACGACGCGACGGTGCAGTCGGTCAAGGCCGGCGTGCCGATCAAGTCCAAGAAGGACACCGAGGAGGGCATGTCGACCTGGGTATGCGGTTACGTGCTGTTCAAGGACGCGCCGGGCAATATCGACAAGGCCTATGACTATCTCAACGCGGTCAACGACCCCGAAGTCGCCAAGACGCTGGTCAAGGACTGGGGCTACGGCCAGGCCAACGCCAAGGGCATGGCCGGCGTCGATCCGGCTATCCTGAAGGAAAAGGGCTACGACAATGTGGAGAAATGGGTCGACAAGACACTGTTCCAGCAGCCGCTGCCCTCGGAGCTCAAGCTCAAGATGATCGCCGAGTTCGAGAAGATCAAAGCCGGCTATTGAGCCTTGTGTTGGCGGTTGGCCAGGGCCTCGTTCCAGAGGCGGAGTTGCCCGTGACCCGCCTGCATGCATCCTCTTCCCGTGTTCGCGACGGGGAGAGTCGGTGCCGAGTTCAGCCATGTGACTTCGAGTCGGGCTCGCCAACGGCTTTGAATCCTCCTACCTTCCGCCAGTATTCGTGAAGACCAAGGCCGGCTATTGAGCAGCATCATCGAAAGAACCGACGTCGTCATCGTCGGCGCCGGCTTCACAGGACTGTCGGCCGCGCTCGATCTTCGGCGCGCCGGCATCGATTTCCTCTTGCTGGAGGCGCGCGACCGCGTCGGCGGCAGGGTGGAGGCCGTCCGCAACGGGCTCGGCGAGCGTATCGACAGCGGCGGCCAGTTCCTGTGCGTGGACATGCCCGAAGTGATGGCGCTGGCCAAGGCCCACGGCAAGGCCTTCGTCGAGACCTATGTCGACGGCGAATTCATCACCCATCCGTCGTTGACGCCGGCGCGGGCGGAGCGCACCTACCATGTCTCGATGGCCATCCGCGAGCGTATGAACCGGATCGATCCGGACGATCCGGCCATTGCCGGGCTGACCGTTGCCGATTGGCTGGGGCGCCAGGACGATGAGCCCGATGCCAAGGCCGCTTTCCGTTCGCTGGTCGAGGGCCTGTGGTGCCTGGCGGCGGACAAGGTGCCGCTCTGGTACCTGATCGACAATGATCGCCGCATCACCAACGAGGTGTTCGAGCTGCAGTATTTTCTGGGCGACACCATGCAATCGCTGGCCGAGGACCTGGCCGGCGAACTCGGCGACCGGGTGCGGCTGAACGAAGCGGTGACGCGTGTCGA
The DNA here is from genome assembly GCF_057784215.1 of Mesorhizobium sp. CNPSo 4661. Classification (NCBI taxonomy): domain Bacteria; kingdom Pseudomonadati; phylum Pseudomonadota; class Alphaproteobacteria; order Hyphomicrobiales; family Phyllobacteriaceae; genus Mesorhizobium; species Mesorhizobium sp. CNPSo 4661. The sequence continues at coordinate 186,812 of NZ_JBWGIO010000005.1, forward strand.
ACGTGGGCCGCAAGGCGTCCGCATCAGCACTGTTGCCGGCGTGATCGAAGCGCGCGACGTCCTGGTCGCGCTGCCGCCGGCGACAGCCGCGAAGCTCGATTTCGCGCCTGCCCTGCCGGCAGAGCTCGCAGGCGCGCTCGGCGTCTGGGAAAGCGGCGCGGTGATCAAGATCCTGGTGCGCTACGCCGAGCCGTTCTGGCGCGAGCAGGGCCTGTGCGGCATGGTGATGTGGCGCGACCTGCCGGGGCTGTTCGCCTGCGACGGCAGCAAGGATGCCGACCATGCCGCGCTTGTCGTCTTTGTCGGCGGGCCGCTGGCGCTGCGCTGGCATCCGCTCGACGAGGCGGCGTTGCAGGCGGAAATCACTGCCAGGCTTGTTCAGGCGCTCGGCCCGCGGGCGGCCGACGTCGTCGATTTCAGCGCGCGCGACTGGACGCATGATCGTTGGAGCGGCGGTGCCTATAGCGACCTTATCGTCGACGTGACGGCACGCAATGCCGAGCGCGTCATCCTTGCCGGCGCGCCGCCGGTCTATTTCGCTGCTTCGGAAGTCTCGCCGTCTTTCCCGGGCTATGTCGAGGGCGCGATCGTCGCCGGCCGCATCGCGGCTGCGAAGATTCAGTCGGCCATCGCGACCAGCGCCTCGGGATCGTAGGCGAGGCGGATCGGCGCGCCGACCGGAATGTCGTCGGCGCCGAAATCGTTGGTCTCGGTCACCGAAAGCGGCTTTTCCAGTCCGGAGATCTCGACGATCAGATGCGTGATCTCACCGAAATAGTGACGCTCGACAACCTTGCCCGCGACCTCGAACTTCGCCGAGGCGTTGTCCCATAAAACACGCAGCCGCTCCGGCCGTATGCCAAGCGTGGCCGCGCCGCCATTGCGCACGAAAGCCCTCGGCTTATCGGTCTTGACGCGGCCGAAGCCCAGCGTGTCGAGCACCAGGGAAGCGCCGTTCTCCTCGACGATCTCGGCTTTGACGAAGTTCATGCCGCCGAGGAAATCGGCGACCTGGCGGTTGACCGGGCGCTGGTAGATTTCTTTCGGCGAGGCGACCTGCGCGATGCGGCCGCCGAACATGACGGCGATGCGGTCCGACATGGCGAGCGCCTCATACTGGTCGTGCGTGACCAGCACGAAGGTGATGCCGACCGCCTGCTGCAGGCGGCGCAGTTCGACCTGCATCTGCTCGCGCAGCTTCTTGTCCAGCGCCGAAAGCGGCTCGTCGAGCAGCAGCACCTTGGGCCGCATGACCAGCGCGCGGGCCAAAGCCACGCGCTGGCGCTGGCCGCCGGAAAGCTCGGTGGCGCGACGCTTGCCGAGGCCGGTCAGCGACACTTGCGCCAGCGCTTCCTCGACGCGGCGCTTCTCCTCGCCGGCGCCGAGCTTCAGTCGCTTCAGCCCATAGGCGACATTCTGCTCGACATCGAGATGCGGGAAGATCGCGTAGCTCTGGAAGACCATGTTGGTCGGCCGGCGGTTGGCGGGGATGCCGTCCATCGGCTGGCCGTCGACGGCGATGGAGCCGCTGGTCGGCGTGTCGAAGCCGGCGATCATGCGCAAAAGCGTGGTCTTGCCGCAACCGGAAGGCCCGAGCAGCGAGAAGAATTCGCCCTCCCTGATCGCCAGCGAGGCATTGTCCAGCGCTTTGAACGATCCGTAGCTGCGCGTGACGTCGCGGATCTCGATCATGGTGCGGTCCGATTGCGTGCGCTCGGATTGGACCCGCTCAAGCATAGAGGCCTTCCTCGTTCTGGGTGCGTCTCGCCGCGCGGCGGCGCAGGATTTCGGCAATCGTCATCAGCAGGAAGGACGCGAACAACAGCAAGGTGCCGAGCGCCAGCACGCCGGGAAGCTTGGCCGAGAAGCGCAGCTGGCCCCAGATGTAGATCGGCAGTGTCGCCTCGGTGCCGGTGAGGAAAAAGGCGATGATGAATTCATCCAGCGAGATGGTGAAGCAGACGAGCAGGCTGGAGATGATCGCCGGCGCCACCATCGGCAGAGTCACCCGCCGGAAGGTGCCGAAGGCGCTCTCGCCGAGATCGGCGGAGGCTTCCTCGAGGCTGCGGTCGAAACCTTCGAAGCCGGAGGTCAGCACGGTCATCGAATAGGGGATGCAGACCAGCACATGGCCGAGCACGACGGTGAACAGCGACAGGCTGAGGCCGAGCTGCAGCATGACCAGCAGCATCGAGATAGCGACGATCACTTCGGGAAGCACCAGCGGCGCCATGATCAGCCCGTTGATGGCACGGCGTCCCGGGTAACGGTAGCGGGTGATGGAGCGGGCGGCGAGGATGCCCAGCACCGTCGACAGGATCGAGGCGGAGACGCCGACGATCAGGCTGTTCCAGGTGGCGTCGATCAGCGCCGGTGTGCGCGGCAAGTCCTCATACCAGTGCAGCGTGACGCCCGAGAGCGGGAATTTCGGCGTCGCTGCCGTATTGATCGAGAAGATCGGCAGGAAGATCACCGGCAGATAGAGGAAAAGCAGATAGAGGATGGCGTAACTCGACAGCCAGCCGGGCAGGAAACGTCTTATCGCCGTCATCGTGCCAGCCTCTGCAGGGCGCGGAAGACCAGCACCGAGGCGCCGGCCATCAGCGAGACGATGATCATGGTGGTGACGGAGAGCGCGGCACCCAGGGGCCAGTTCGACGCCTTGCCAAACTGCGCCTGGATTGCGTTGGCGATCATCACGCCGTCCTTGCCGCCGACCAGCTTGGGCGTGACATAGTCGCCGACCGTCGGGATCATGACGATGAGCGCCGCCGAGATGACGCCGGGCGCCGACAGCGGCAGTGTGATGCGCAGGAAGGAGCGCAGCGGCCCGTCGCCGAGGTCGGTAGCCGCCTCGACCAGGGTACGGTCGACCTTCTCCAGCGAAACGAAGATCGGCAGGATGGCGAAGGTCGCCCAGGCATGCGTCAGCGTGATGATGACGGCGGTGGAATTGTAAAGCAGAGCCGTCGACGGCTCGTCGATGATGCCGAGGCCCATCAGGCCGGAATTGAGCACGCCATTATAGCCAAGGATCACCTTCCACGACATCACGCGCAGCAGATAGCTGGTCCAGAACGGGATGGTGATGAGGAACAGCCACAGGCTCTTGTGGCGGCCGCCATGGAAGGAAATGAAATAGGCGATCGGGTAGGCAAGCGCCACGGTCAGCAGGCTGACCGTCAGCGAGATGTAGAGCGAGCGCCAGAGCAGGTCGCGGTAGATCGGCTCGGTCAGCGCGATCCGGTAGTTCTCCAGCGTGAATGTGTGGTCGATGGTGAGATAGTTCTGCGTCCAGAAGGAATGCGCGATGACGACCAGGATCGGCAGGACGAGAAGAATAAGGGCATAAACGAAGGTCGGACTGATCAGGGCAAAGCCCTGGACGGCTTCCGATTGCAGAAGGGGACTTCGTCTCGATCCCGCCACGCGCAGCGGGGGCGACCTTTCCGCCGCCGCCGTCATTGCAGCGCTCCGGGCGTGATCTCAGTAGCTGGCTCGGACTGTCCCGCCATGCGGCCTTCCCATTCGCTCACGCCGACTGCCCGTTCCCATTTTATGCGTGGAGCGCGTGGCTCCGTAGGCTTGCCGGCTTTCTTTAATGAAGAGCGCATCCGCTGATTGAAATCAAGCGCTATTTCTGCAATATTGATTGAACGGATATTCAAAATGAAGTGATGAAAAGCCGAATTTCCACGGTTTTCCACGTCGTTTGATACCCGGCGAAAATTCAGCAATCCTGGCAATGCGAGGCGAAGATGGCGGCTCAAAGCAAGATCAAGGCAGGCGAACTCATCGAGCCCGGCGATAGCGATGTGGTCGAGCTCGCCAAGCGCCATCTCGTGCAGCCCTGGCCCTATGCCGGCTCGGTCGGCAACGAGGCGCGCGCGCTGATCGGCGAGGGCGACGGCATCTACATCACCGACGGTTCCGGCAAGCGCCTGATCGACGGCCCGGCCGGCATGTGGTGCATCAATCTCGGCCATCGCCGCGAGGAGCTGGCCAAGGTGATGTACGACCAGGCGATGGCGCTCTCCTACAACACGCCCTGGTACACGATGAACGCGCCCTCGGCCGAGCTTGCCCGGCGCATCGCCGATGCCGCACCCGGCGACCTCAGCCACACCTTCTTCACAACCGGCGGCTCTTCGGCGGTGGAGACGGCGCTGCGCTTCATGCAGTTCTACAACAATGTGCGCGGACGGCCGGAGAAGAAGCTTATCCTCAGCCGCGGCGGCGCCTATCACGGCTCGACCTATCTGTCGGCCTCGCTCAACGGGCGTCCGCGCGACCGCGACTGGATGGACGGCGCCGACGAGCTGGTGGTGAAGCTGTCCTCGCCCGATCCGTTCCGGCGCCCGAAAGGCATGAGCATCGCCGCCTTCTCCGATTTCCTTGTCGACCAGTTCCGCGACACGATCGCGCGTGTCGGCGCCGACCGGATCGGCGCCTTTATCGGCGAGCCGGTGCAGGCTTCCGGAGGCGTCGTCGTGCCGCCCGACGGGTATCTGAAGCGCATCCGCGAGATCTGCCGCGACAACGATATCCTCTATGTCTCGGACGAGGTGGTGACCGGCTTCGGGCGGCTCGGCCGCGTCTTTGCCTCGGGCGACGTGTTCGGTATCGACCCGGACATGATCACCTTCGCCAAGGGCGTCACATCGGGCTATTTCCCGCTCGGCGGCGTCATCATCTCGGAGCGGCTGCTGGAAGAGCTGCGCCGCTCCAACCACCCGGATGCGCTGTTCGGCCATGGGCTGACCTACACCAGCCATCCGATCGGCTGCGCGGTGGCGCTCGCGAATCTCGACCTGCTGGAAGAGGGCGTGCTTGCCCATACGCGCGAGATCGCGCCCTATTTCCAGGCGCGGCTGAAGACGCTGGAGGAGCTGCCGCTGGTCGGCGAGGTGCGCGGCTTGGGCCTGATGGCTTGCGTCGAATGCGTCGCCGATCGCGAAAGCAAGGATCCGCTGCAGCTCGACAAGAATGTCGGCAAACGCATCGACGCGCATTGCCACGAGCTCGGCCTTCTGGTGCGGCCGCTGATCAACATGTGCGTGATGTCGCCGCCGCTGATCATCACCAAAGAGCAGGTCGACGACATGGTGGCGATCCTGCGCGAAGGCATTTCTCGGACCATGGATGATTTGCGGAAGGAAGGGGTCTGGCGGGGATGAGAGCGCTCCTCTCCCCGTTCAACGGGGAGAGGATGCCGGCAGGCAGGTGAGGGGCAGCGCCGGCTTGCGAGATTTGGTCCAGCGCGCCAGGCCGCAGCCAATAGCAAGCCGCTGGCGCCGCCCCTCATCCGCCCTTCGGGCACCTTCTCCCCGTGGAACGGGGAGAAGGAAGAGGGCTACCCCCTCGACCGCAGCGCGTCGTTCAATCCCCACATGTCCTTTTCCTCGGGCGCCGTCTCGAGGTTCAGCACCGGGACCTGCTTGCGCAGATGGTCGTGGTGGGTGCGCACGCCATATTCGAGGTCGGAGAGATAAAAACCCTCGAAAGCTTCCGACAGCATGGATTCGTTCGACCACACGGAAAGCTGGACGTCCTCGCTCATCGTGTCGCGGTCGATACGGTAGGCGAGGTAGCGCGCCGCCGCCTGCTCGCGCGTCTCGTCCCTGTATCGGTAGATGGCGCCGCGCAGCAGCGTCTCGCCGGTCGACAGCGGGAACTCCTGATAGAACTGGACGGATTCCGGCATGATCGACAGCGCGTTGTTGGGGAAGATGCCGTAATAGATCCAGGCCTTGCGCAGATGCTCCGGCAGATGCGTCGGCTCGGGCGAGAGCTTGATGTACTGGTTGACACTCCAGCGCCGACCGGCATGTGGATTGTAGGTCGCGAAGGAGCGCGACACGCCGTTGATGAAAGGCTCGTCGAAATAGGTCGCGCCATAGAGGTCCTGCAGCGCCGGATGCGCCATGGCGACGTGATAGCCTTCATTGTCGACGTCGCGTACCGACTTCCAGTTGACCGGCGATTTCTGGGTCCAGATGCCCCAGGACGGCACCATGTCGGCGATGTTGTAATGCGCCATCTCGGCTTCGATCGGCTTCAAGAGCTCGGCCACCGAAGGCTGCGGGCCGCCTTTGCGGAAGCGGATGAAGATGAAGCCCATCCAGATTTCGAGGTCGAGCGGCATCAGCCCGAATTCGGTCTTGTCGAGCTCGGGGAAGGAGCGCGGACGGGCGGCACCTCGTAGCGTGCCGTCGAGATTGTAGACCCAGCCATGGAACGGGCACACCAGCGCGTTCTTGCAGGTGCCCTGGCTGTCGGCGACGACGCGGCTGCCGCGATGGCGGCACATGTTGTTGAAGGCGCGCACGACGCCGTCCCTGCCGCGCACGATCAGCGCGCGCTCGCCGATGACGTCCATGGTCAGATAGTCACCGGAATTGGGCACGTCGGAGACATGGCCGGCGATCTGCCAGTGATTGCGGAAGACGTGTTCCTTCTCGAGCTCGAGAAGGGCGTTGGAATGGTAACTCCACCCCGGCAAACCCCGCCGGTCCCAACCGTTGGGGATCGCCACGTCACGGAGGTGCGGGTTCATGGGAATGCTCTTCTTTTTGTTGAATACTCATTCAACATAGACATATTTTTCTTTGAAATGCAATGGCTTGCGGAAATTCGGAAATTCCGTGACGGCAAGTTCGTCTCCGCCGGAGCCGGAAAAATCCCGGAAAATCCGGGTGTTAATCGAGGAAGCGGAACAGCGGTTTGCGAGCGCCGACACCTGCCTCGGAGAGGGCATGTCTCGATTGATCTCGAGCGTGCTGCAGACAACGGCGGGGCGCTCGATTTCAGGCATTTCTGTGTGAGGCTGTTTACAGTCCGCCGGGCGCGGCGGGCGCATATTTTAGCCCAACCAGCTTCGATGTCCGGTCGAATGGCCGCGGATTGGGAATGCCGCCGTGTCCGGCGCCTGTTTCAATCCTGTTACACAGGCAATCACCGCCGATCATCCGGCCGTTACGTGGTGCGATTATGTTCGTTTCATAGCAAAAAGAAAGATAACGAAGGGAACAACGATGTTTGCGAAAGCTCGTGCCGCCGATGCCAATCGCCGCCTGGATGGGCCGGAACGCAATGACCGCAGGCCGAAGCTTGCGCTGCGCCAGCGCGCCAGCGACCATCCGATGGCGATGTTCATGCTGCTCGGTGCCTGCGCCTTTGTCGGCATGCTGGCCGCACCTGCCTCAGGTCCGGCTTTCGCCTCGATCAATCCGCCCGCCAATGTCGTCGAGGGCGCCCAGACCACGCTCAAGACCGCCCGCCTGCCGGAACCTTCGATAGATTTTGCCTGCAAGGGCCAAAATTGGGGCGCCGAGAGCATCGACTGCCTGCGCGCCATCGCTGAGCAGTCGGGCCAGCACAGGGAGCGCGCGGTGCGCATGATCGCCAACGCCGCGCCGCTCACCAACACGCCGAACGTTTTTTAAGACCTCCCCTGAGCGCACCCTCCGCGCTCGAGTCAGGCTCCCGCCGCTACGTCGGTCGGGAGCCTCTTTTTTTCGGATCCGGCGATATTCAGGTGAAGCCGGCCTGCGAGTGGCGGCTTCCTACGCTTCCGGTGCTCACGTACTATAAGTACGCTCCGCTCCGGTTCTCGGAAACCATCACTCTCGGCTCGGCTTGACCTGAATCTCGCCAGATCCTGCGGCGGTGCGGTTCGGCTCAGATGTGCGCGCTGTTGTCGGCGGCGGCTTCGTCGGCAACGGTCGAGAGGATGCCGCGGACGTCGAGCGTCGAAAACGGCTTCTCCAGGATTTGCGGGCGCTGCTGCGGCGGCAGCGCTTCGATCTCCGCCTTGGCGCCGATCAGATCGCCGGTCACGAGCACAAAGCGCTTCGCCAGCACCGGCTTCTCGGCCAGCAGTTCGCGATAGATCGACATGCCGCTGGTGCCCGGCATGCGCAGGTCGGAAAAGACAATGTCGGGCGGCATATAGCCGTTCAGCACGTCGGCGGCGGACGTCCAGCTTGCCACAATGCGCGACTTCAGGCCCATCAGTTCCAATATATCCGAAAGCGAACCGGCGACGTCGGGTTCGTCGTCGATGATCAAGGCATGGCGCAGTCCGCTCGAGCGTACGGCACTCTCACCGGCCTTTGCCGCCTCACCGGCGATCGCCGGCAACTGCACGACGAAGCGCGCGCCGTGCGGCTCGACTTCCTCGAACCAGATATTGCCGTGGTGGCGCTCGACGATCGATTTCGAGATGGACAGGCCGATGCCGGTGCCCACGCCGACCGGCTTGGTGGTGAAATAGGATTCGAAGATGCGCGCGCGGATCGCCTCGGGAATGCCCGGGCCGTTGTCCTCGACGGAAAAGCCCGGATTGCCGTGCTCGTTGCGGAACGTCCGCACCTTGATGGTCCGCTCGCCGGTGACGCCGGCCAGCGCATGCTGGCTGTTGATGAGGAAGTTCGCCGCCACCTGCGTGATGTGGTCGGCGTCGGCCATGGCAAGCAGCGGTCCGCTGGCGAAGTCGGTGTCGATGATGATGCCGCTGGAGCGCGCGCCATAGGCAGTGACTTCGAGCGCCGAGCGCATCACCTGGTTGAGATCGGTCTCGGCCTGCTCGGTCGGGTGCAGCCTGACCATCGACAGGAAGCTCTTGACGATGCGGCCGCAGCGCTCGGCGGCGGCGCGCACCTTTTCGGCACGCACCTTGGTCTGCGGATCGCTGGCGAATTCGTGCAGCAGCGTCGACTGCGCCACCACCACCGCCAGCGGGTTGTTGAGCTCATGCGAGACGCCGGCAAGCAGCGAGCCCATCGCCGCCATCTTCTCGTTCTGGTGCAGCTTCTCGCGCTGGCGGTTGATCTCCTCCTCGGCCTGCAGCTTCTCGCGCAGATCGCGGATCGAGCCGAAGATCAGGCGGCGGTCGGCGACGCGCATCTCGGTCGCCGTCAGTTCGATCGGGAAAATCTCGCCGGCGGCGTTCTGGGTGACGGTCTCCAGCCGCTGGCCGACCATCGGCGCGCCGCGGCCGGCCATGTATTCGGCGCCCGAGGCATAGCCCTTGCGGTAGTAAATCGGAACGATGGTATCGAGCAGGTCCTTGCCAAGGATGGCGCTGCGCTGGAAGCCGAACATCTTCTCGGCGGCCGGATTGAACTCGATGATCGAACCCGTCTCGTCGATGACGATGATGGCGTCGAGCGAGGCCTGCAGCATGGTGCGGCGGATCACTTCGCTGGCATGCGCCTCGGACGGCGAGCGCTCGATGGCGTCGCCGATCGCCAAGGCGATGATGTGCAGGGTCGCTTCTTCCTCATCCGTCCATTCGCGCTCGGCGACGCAGTCGTTGACGGCCAGCGTGCCCCAGAGATGGCCATGCGCGAAGACTGAAACAGAGAGGAACGACTTGATATTCTGCTTGTCGAAATCGGCCCGCAGGAACCCGTCGAGGTCGCGCGTGTGGCCGGAGAAAATCTTGCCTTGCCGCTCATCCTCCTGCAACTGCTCCAGCAGCGAGTCCGAGTTGATGATCGACTGCATGATCACCGTGGGCGAGGCCAGCTCGCCGCCGAAGTTCGGGTCGATCCAGTAGGCGGCGACGGACTGGGCGAAGCCTTCGCCCGGCAATTCACGCAGGCGGAAGAGAATGCCGCGCTGGCATTCCATCTTGCGGCACATCGTTCCCAATATATCGTCCATCTCGCGCTGCCAGTCGCCTGCCTCGCGCAGGCGGCGCACGACATGGACGGCCGCCATCGCGGCGCCGCCCGGACGCGAGCCATGCATATCGGTGCGTGCTGCATCAGCAGTCATGGTCATTCCAGGCCCGGATGTCGGTCGTTCAGGGCGTCCCTCCGTCCCATGGAAACGGCCAACCGCTCTATCGCTTTGTTTTGACGCAATTCCGGACGGAAGGCTACGGCGAAGTGCCGAGCCTACCGCCCCACTTTTCCTGGACTTGCTCTCGTGCTTTTCACCGTTTCACGGAAACGGCGAAACGCCCTATCTCTTTGTTTTGACGCAATTCCGGACGGAAAACCGCCCACACTTTTCCTGGAATTGCTCTATTTGGCGTCGCCGCTCGGCAGCGAGAAGATATAGCCTTCGCCGCGCACCGTGCGCAGGAATTTCGGATTGGCGGGATCAGCCTCGATCTTCTTTCGCAATCGCATGATGCGGATGTCGACCGCGCGCGAGGATTCCGGATCCTCGACGAAGCCGATGGCTTCCGAAATCGCCGCTCGCGTCAGAAGCCGGTTGGCGCGGGTGAGGAAAACCTCGAGCACGTCGAACTCGCTCTTGGCCATCTCGATGACCGCGCCATTGGCGCCGATGACCAGTCGGCCGTCGAAATCGGCCTGGAAGCCGCCGAAATTCATGAAGCGGCGGTTGCCGGTTTCGGCCTTCTGGGCCTGCGGCTCGGCCGGCTGCGGCACGCGGCGCAGCACGCTGCGCACCCGCGCCAGCACCTCGCGCAATTCGTATGGCTTGACGATGTAATCGTCGGCGCCGAGCTCCAGCCCGACGATGCGGTCGAGCGCGGTGCCGGCGGCGGTGGCGTAGATGATGCCGATCTGCGTTTTCGAGCGCAGCCAGCGGCCGAGCGACAGCCCGTCCTCGCCGGGCATGGCGATGTCGAGGATGGCGAGGTGGAAGGACTGCGCCTCGAACAGCGCGCGCGCCGCCACGGCATTCCCGGCCGTGACGACGTCATAGCCGCTGGCGCCGAGATACTCGGCCACCGCCTCCCTCAGATCCGGCTCGTCCTCGACGACGATGATGCGTGCCTTCACGACGCGCTCGCTCCCGCTTTCAGCGGAAAGTAGATTGGGTATAAACATGATGTCCAGCACTCATCTCGAGTTGTCTGTGGCGGGGTGAAGAAAATGGCCGCACGATCCGTCATCGCGCTTGTGTCCGTCGCCGAGGTGGTGGCGGGCGCTCTCGCCAATCATCTTGACCGGCGCGGTCACGACGTGCGCCAGGCGCGCCAACCCTGGGAGGCGGAGACGCTGCTTTCGGCCGGCGGTATCGATGTCGTGATCGTCGGCGACGGCGTCACCCAGGCCGAGAGCCGCGAACTGCTCAAGCGTTATAGCGGCCAAGGCGGTGGCGGCGAGGGCGGCCCCGACTTCATCCTGATCTGCCGGCCGGGCGACCTCGTCGACAAGGTCCTGGCGCTCGAGCTCGGTGCCTCCGACGTCATCGAAAGCCCGCTCAACGTGCGCGAGCTCGCCGCGCGCATCGGCGGCCTGTTGATGAGACGCGGCAGGGCCCCTGGGGAACTGATCGTGCTGGAAAACGCCACCGTCGACCTGCGGTCGGCCATGGTGATGCATCGTTCGGGTACCGAGGATCAGCTTTCTCCGGGGCAGGTGGCGCTGCTCAAGCTGTTCCTGGCAAGCCCGCGCAAGGTGCTGACGCGCGACGACATCATTGCCGCGGCTCCGGCCGAGAATGCCGACGCTTTCGACCGTTCGATCGACTCGCGCATCGTGCGGCTGCGGCGCAAGCTCGACACCGAGACCATCACCACCATCAGGGGCGCCGGCTATCGCTTCGATCCGCCGGTTCCGCGCAACGAGTAGGCTTTCGAGCATCGGATTTCCCAAAGCGATGGTCATTCTGGGTCCGACGCCTGGCGCTCAGCGCACCACGATAACCGAGGGTCCGGTTGGAAGGTCGGCGCTGGCGGTTATCTCGGCCCTGGCGCGCTCCTTGAGCAGCACCGTCGCCAGCGCGGCGAAGCCGAGCAGACCCTGCGCGTAGAGCAGCGCGGAAAGCACGGAAGCGGCAAATTTCGTCTTCATCTCGATAATCCCCTAACTCGAAATTGTGGTGCTTCAGGAAACTCCCGAAGCGCCCGCGCCGCTGACGGAGCCCCCCGCTGCGGCGCGGGCCTTCGGTCCTCTCGGCAGCAAGTAGCCGGAGGGGCCGCGTGTCCTCATCAGCCGAAGGCCGACCCGCCAGAGGGCCTTCAACCGGTGGACGCGCAGGCTGGAAACAATCCAGACCGTGGCGATGAACAGAGCCATGTGCAGTGTCGAAACCTCGCCGGAGCTCATCGCCGCCAGCGTCGTCGCCGGGTTGCCGGCCACCGAGCCGGCGCCGCCGAGCACGATCGCCGCGACGCTGATCCTGAGAAGCCAGGAGCGGAGTTTCGATTTCCTGTCCATTTTCGTTTGCAGATGTCTGTTCCCGTTGCGTCAAATCTGACGCCGGCCTGTATCCAGATCATGCCGCCGTGGCTGCACTTTGTTGCAGATTGGTTTCGAAAATGGCTCCGCCTCTTTCATATACATGTGAAATGAACTTTCGTTTCCAGTCTGAGCCTATTGTCCGGCGCTGGATCGCTTACTCTTGGAAAGGTCTGGCAGAATCCGCCGACGGGACGTCCTGTTAATTTTTGGAAACGAATTCGAAACAGAAACGAGCATCAAGCGAAATAGGTCTGAAACGGTCGGGCACGATAAGGGCCCATCGAAATTGAAGCCGGACACAACGGCAAAAAACAGAGGGACCGTCATGCACACCGCCATTTCCGCCAAGCTCATCAACATCACCGCCGCCGCGCTCACGGGTGCTGCGCTGCTCTTCGGCGCCGGCAATGCCGCGCATGCCAACCAGATCGTCGCCAAGGTCTCGCTGTCGCACCAGATCATGGAAGTCACGGTCGACGGCCGCCCGACCTACACCTGGAAGGTGTCGACCGGCGCCAGGGGGCACATCACGCCAACCGGCTCGTTCAAGCCGACCCGCCTGCATGAGATGTGGTACTCGAAGAAATACGACAACGCGCCGATGCCGCATTCGGTGTTCTTCAGCGGCGGCTACGCCGTTCACGCCACCTACGCCATCAGCCGTCTCGGCCGTCCCGCCTCGCATGGCTGCGTGCGGCTGCATCCCGATGCGGCGGCCGATTTCTATCAGTTGGTCGAGGCCTTCGGCCCTGCCAACACCAGCATCGTGATCGTCAAGTAACGGGCTGGGCAAAGTAGCAGGCGGGCTGCCGCCTTCGGAAATAGCGCCGAAGCCGTGGGGCAACCGCCAAAAAAAGAGGCCGGAATTTCCGGCCTCTTTTCGTTCCGGAGCGAGTAGGGAGTAGCGAATAGCGAGTAGGAGACGCGCCGTCGCACGAACGCCATTCTCTCCTATTCGCTACTCCCTATTCGCTATTCGCTATTGCTTCAACTCGGCAGCGCCGGCATCAGCTTCGGATCGGGCTTCTCGGCGAGATGCGGCAGGTCCTTGCTGGCGATGAAGGTGTAGAACATCGGCACGACGAAGAGCGTGAACATGGTGCCGACGAGGATGCCGGTGAAGATGACCAGGCCCATCGAATAACGCGCGGCCGCACCCGCGCCGCTGGAGACGATCAGCGGCACGACGCCGAGCGCCATGGCGGCCGTCGTCATCAGGATCGGCCGCAGGCGCACCTTGGCCGAAGCGATGATGGCGTCGCGGCGCCGCATGCCGTGCATTTCACGTTGCTGGTTGGCGAATTCCACCAAAAGGATGCCGTGCTTGGTGATCAGGCCGATCAGCGTGATCAGGCCGACCTGGGTGTAGATGTTGAGCGTTCCCAGGCCGATGTTGAGCGGCACGATCGCGCCGAAGATCGACAGCGGCACCGCCATCATGATGATCAGCGGATCGCGGAAGCTCTCGAACTGGGCCGCCAGCACCAGGTAGATCACGACCACCGCCGCCGCGAAGGCGATCAGGATGGTGTTGCCCTGTTCCTTCTCCTGTCGCGACTGGCCGGAATAATCGATGAAGAAGGTGTCGGGCAGGGTCTCCTTGGCGAGGTTCTCCAGCACCTGCAAGCCGTCGCCGGTGGTTACACCCGGCAGCGGCAGGGCCGAAATCGTCGAGGAGTTCAGCTGGTTGAACTGCTCGATGGCCGCCGGCGAGGCGTTGGTCGAGATCTTCACGACCGCCGACAGCGGCACCATCTTGCCGTCGACGCTGCGAACGAAATATTCGCCGAGCTTTGCGGGATTGTCGCGGAACTCCTGCGGCACCTGCGGGATGATGTCGTAGCTGTTGGAATCGCGGTCGAACTGCGCCACCTCGGCACCGCCGACAAGCAGCGTCAAGGTGTTGCCGATATCGGCAATCGGCAGGTTCAACGCCGCCGCGCGCTCGCGGTCGATGGTGACGGTCACCTGCGGCGCATCGTAAGCCATCGAGTTCTGCACGACGATGAAGCGGCCCGAGGCCTGCGCCTTGCTCTTGATCTTCTCGGCCTGCTCGAACACTTCCGAGGGGTCGCCGGTGGAGCGCACGACCATGGAAATCGGCAGGCCGCCGCCGGAACCGGGCAGCGTCGGCGGCGCGAAGACGAAGGCCTGAACGCCGGCGACCTTGGCGAGCCGTGCGGTGATGTCGGCCTGTAGTTCCTTCGAATTGCGCTTGCGGTCCGCCCAATCCTTGAAGGCGAAACCGACAAAGGCGCTGTTGGTGGCGCCGCCAAAGGCAACGGCCGAGAACTGCGCCCTGGTCTCGGGAATATCCTTCACGAGGCCGAGGATCTGGTTGACATAGGTCTCGGTGTAATCCGACGTCGCATAGCGCGGCGCGGTCACGATCGAGAGGAGGAAGCCCTGGTCTTCTTCCGGCGCGAGTTCGGTCGAAGTCTTGGTGAACATGAAGCCGGTGAGGGCGACAAGCGCGACGACGATGATCAGCGTCACCGGCCGGTTCCTGAGCGAAGCGGTGACGGCCCGTTCATAGACGCGCTCGACGCGGCTGAAGGTCCCATCGACGATGCGCTGGAAGCGGCCGTGCTGGCCCGCCTTCAGCAAACGCGCCGACATCATCGGCGTGATCGTCATGGCGATCAGGCCCGACAACACCACGGAGCCGGCCAGCGTCACCGCGAATTCGCGAAACAGCGCGCCGGTCAGGCCGCCGGTGAAGGCAAGCGGGGCGAACACGGCGGCGAGCGTGATGGTCATCGCCACGATGGCCGTCGCGATCTCGCGCATGCCGTTGAAGGCCGCCTGCATCGGCGACATGTGATCTTCCTCCATGTGGCGGTGGATGTTCTCCACCACCACGATGGCGTCGTCGACGACAAGGCCGATCGCCAGCACCATGGCCAGCAGCGACAGAAGGTTGATCGAGTAGCCGACCGAAAACAGAATGAAACAGACACCGATCAGTGACAGTGGGATGGTGACGATCGGCATCATCACCGAGCGGAACGAGCCCAGGAACAGAAGGATGACCACGATGACGATGGCGACGGCCTCGCCGATGGTCTTGAACACCTCCTCGATGGAGGCGCTGATCTGGCCGGTGGCGTCGTAGACGACCTCGATCGTCATGCCTTTCGGCAGCGTTTCCTGGATCACCGGCACGAGCTTGGTGACCGCGGCCGCGGTCGTCAGCGGGTTAGCGGCAGGCGTCGGGAAGATGGCAAGGAAGGTGCCTGGCTTGCCGTTGAAGCTCACCCTGGTGTCGGTGTTGGCCGCGCCGAGCTCGACACGCGCGACATCCCGCAGGCGCACCACCTGCCCGTCCGTCGAGCGGATCGGCAACTGGGCGAAGGCCTCGGGCGTCTGCAGGGTCGAATGCACGGCGATCGAGGAGACCACATACTCGTTCTGGGTGTTGCCGGGCGCCGACAGGAAGTTCGAGTTGTTGATCGCGGTCAGCACGTCCACGGCCGTTGCGCCACGGGCGGCAAGCCGGATCGGATCGATCCAGATGCGCATGGAATATTCCTGGGCGCCGAAGATCTGAACGTCGGCGACACCTTCCACGGTCGAGATGCGAGGCCGGATGACGCGCTCGATATATTCGGTGAGCTGCTCCTTCGTCATGTTCGGGTTCTGCATCGAGATGTACATCATCGCGAACTGCTGCCCGGTGCCCTTGACGATCACCGGATCCTTCGAGGCGGTCGGCAAGGTGCCGCGCACGCCCTGGACCTTGGACAACACCTCGGCCAGCGCCACGTCAGGATTGGAGCCCAGCTTCATCTGCACCGTCACCGTGCTCGAGGACGGACGGCTGGACGAGGTCACGTAGTCGATGTTTTCGGTAGAGGCGACGGCGCGCGCGATCGGGGCCGATATGAAGCCCTGGATCAGGTCGGCGCTGGCGCCGGGATAGGCCGTGGTGACGGTGATCGCCGTCTCGTCCACCTTGGGATACTGGCGGATCGACAGGCCGAAGATGCCCTGGAAGCCCAGAAGCAGGATCATGCAGGCCAGCACCGTCGAGAGCACCGGCCGGCGAATGAAGAGGTCGGAAAAGCTCATTGCTGAACCTGCTTGTTCGCCGATTTGCTGGGATCGATGGTGTTGTCGACGGCAACCGACATGCCGTTGAAGAGCCGGTTCTGGCCGGCCGTGACGACCTGGTCGCCTTCCTTGAGGCCTTCGGCGATCTCGACCATGCCGTTGTTGCGGCGGCCGAGCTTCACGAACACCTGCGAGATGGTGAGCGCAGGCTGCTGCGCGGCCTCGGCCGGCTTGGCGGCGTCGGCTGGCTTGGCGGCGTCGCCGGCCGCCTTGTCTGCCGGCTTCGTGTCCGCCGACTTTGCTGCGTTGTCCGCAGGCTTGGCGGCGTCGGCCTTCTGCTCATCCGGCTTCGCCGGCGCGGCAGCGGCACCCTCGGCAGGCTTCGCCGGCTCGACCACGAAGACATAATCGCCATAAAGGCTGGTCGTCACCGCCGTCTGCGGCACGGAAATGACATTGTTTTCCTGCGGCAGCTCGACACGGACCTGCACGAACTGGCCAGGCGTCAGCTTGCCTTCCGGATTGGCGACCTCGCCACGTATCGAGACCAGCCGGCTTGCCGGGTCGATCTTGGGGTCGATGCCACGAATGGAGCCGGCAAAGGTCATGTCGACGAGGTTGCTGCCGAGCTTGACGGTCTGGCCGATCTTGAGCAGCGGCAGCTGCTGCTCGGGAACGGTAAAGTCGACCCGCATCGTGTCGAGATCCTGGATCGTCACGACCGAGTTGCCTGGGGCCAGGTACTGGCCGACGTCGATCTTCGGAATGCCGACAGTGCCGCCGAAGGGCGCGGACAATTGCTTCTGGTCGAGCACGGCCTGCATCTTGTTGACCTGCGCGGCCGAGGCGTCCGCCGCGGCACGCGCGGCATCGAGCGTCGCGTCCGTGCCGACGCCGCGCCGCTGCAATTCGATCGCGCGGGTCAGCGCCGCCTGGTCCGAGGCGGCCTGGGCCTTCTGGGCCACCAGATCGGCCTTCTCGACCGCATCATCCAGCTGCAAGAGCACCGCGTCGGCGGCAACCTTCTGGTTGGCGTGGAAGAGGATGTCCTTGACGATGCCGCTCGTTTCGACGGTAAGGTCGACACCGCGCACGGCATTGACGGTGCCGATCGCCTCTACGCCGGGCGTCCATTCGGCCGGCTTGACGATCACGGTCGAGACCGTCGCGGCCGGCGGTTTCATGGTGGCAAAGAATTGTTTGATGCCGGCATCGCGCATGAAGTTGAAACCAACGATGCCGACGCACACCAAGGCGAGCAGCAGCAAGAATCCGGCGATGATAAAAAAGCGCTTCACGGATGGTCCCCTCGAGCCGGCAACCGGCAAAACAATCGATTGCGGGACACATATCGACGATAAGTCCCGATTTCAAATGGCTTACTGTACCGGCTGGACGGTCTTGTCAATTCCGCCTAAGCTAATGTAGGGGGAAGCGCGATGAGACCACGCAGGGCAAACTCACGCGAGAAGATACTTGCCGCCGCCGCCGACGTGGCGCGCGAGGCCGGTCCTGGAAGCCTGTCGCTCGAGGCGGTCGCCAGCCGCGCCGGAGTGTCGAAAGGCGGCCTGCTCTACAACTTCCCGACCAAGGCCAAGCTGATGCAGGGGCTGGTCGAAAGCTATCTCAGCGACTTCCAGAAGGCGCTGGAGGCACGCGCCGCCGAGGCCGGCCACGAAAGCGTGCTTTCGGCCTATATCAAGCTGTCGGCCGACGACTGCGAGCGGCCGAAACCCTCTGCGACCTGGATGTTCTCGGCGATCGCCGAGGATCCCGATTTCCTGACGCCGATAAAGGCCTTCAAGCACCAACTGCTCGAACGCCTGAAGGCGGAGACGGACGACCTCGGCTCGCTGCTGGTCTGCTTTCTCGCCATCGAGGGGATGCGCAGCATGAATCTGTTCGATTCAGACGTGCTGTCCGAAGACGAGCGCAAGCTTCTGGTGTCCTCGCTCCTGAAGATAGCCGGATAGGTCACCAAAGGCTTTGGTAGTGACCAAACGGTTTGGTGGTGACCAAACCCTTTGGTGGTGACCAAACGGTTAAGGGCGTCACACCAGCTTCATCCTGGGGACATAGCGTCCCTCCCGGTTCTTTGCTGCAATGCAAAAGGAGTGGGACAATGGTGGACGTAGTTTCCAGTGAGGCGGGGATCCCGAGACCGGATCATCCCCTGGATCAATCGGGCGGCGCCAAATGGTTCCTGCCGGCTTTCGGCGTGCTGGTGCTCGTCGGCATCATTTATGTCGGCTATGCGCTCAGCCAGGATCTGGCCATCGCCAAGACGGTGCCGTGGATCCTGCTCGGCATCGCGCTTCTGATTGCGCTGGGCTTTGAGTTCGTCAACGGCTTCCACGACACCGCCAACGCGGTGGCCACCGTTATCTACACGCGGTCGCTGCCGGCCGAATTCGCCGTCATGTGGTCGGGCGTCTTCAACTTCCTCGGCGTCTTGACCTCGAGCGGCGCGGTGGCCTTCGGCATCCTGTCGCTGCTGCCGGTCGAGCTCATCCTGCAGGTCGGGTCGTCGTCCGGTTTCGCCATGGTGTTTGCCCTGCTGGTCGCCGCCATCCTGTGGAACCTGGGCACCTGGTTCCTCGGTCTGCCGGCATCGAGCTCGCACACGATGGTCGGCTCGATCATCGGCGTCGGCCTCGCCAACCAGTTCATGGCTCCGGCCGGCAGCGCTACCAGCGGCGTCGACTGGGGCCAGGCGACCAATGTCGGCACCACCTTGCTGGTTTCGCCGATCGTCGGCTTCTTCGCCGCCGCCATCCTGCTCTATGTGATGAAGCTGCTGGTGCGCAACCCGGCGCTCTATGAGGCGCCAAAGGGCAACGCGCCGCCGCCATGGTGGATTCGCGCGCTGCTGATCTTCACCTGTACCGGCGTCAGCTTCGCGCATGGCTCCAATGACGGCCAGAAGGGCATGGGCCTGATCATGCTGATCCTGATCGGCGTCGTGCCGACCGCCTATGCGCTCAACCGCACGCCCGACATCAACTATCTCGACGCCTACAAGGCGGCCTCCGTCAGCGTCGAGACGGCGCTGGGCAAATACGTCAAGCCGGGCGTCACCGTTGCCGATGCCAATGCTGCCAAGGCGGCCGTTCAGGAAGCCGTGCGCAGCAAGAGCTGGACCGACCAGACTACGCTCGCGCTGCAGACTTATATCCACAACACGACCGCCGAGCTGCAGCCCTATGCGACGGTCGACAAGGTGCCGACCGATCTGGTCAGCAACGCGCGCAACGACATCTACCTGATCGGCGAAGCGCTGAAGCTGATCGACAAGAAGCAGCTGCTGCCGATGCAGGCTGCCGACCTCAAGGCGGTCACCGACTATCACAAGGCGGTCGACAATGCGACGAAGTTCATCCCGCTCTGGGTGAAGGTCGCGGTCGCGCTGGCGCTTGGCCTCGGCACCATGGTCGGCTGGAAGCGCATCGTCGTCACCGTCGGCGAAAAGATCGGCAAGAGCCACCTGACCTATGGCCAGGGCGCCGCCGCCGAGCTGGTGGCGATGATCACCATCGGCATGGCCGATCGCCTCGGCCTGCCGGTGTCGACCACCCATGTGCTGTCGTCCGGCGTCGCCGGCACGATGGCGGCCAACGGATCCGGCCTGCAATGGTCGACCGTGCGCAACCTTCTGCTGGCCTGGGTGCTGACGCTGCCCTGCTCGATCGCGCTGGCCTTCGTGCTGTTCGTGATCTTCCGCCAGGTTTTCTGAGCGGCCGGGACGGATTGGCCCAACTGCCCGACTGACGAGACGGCGCCGTTCGCGGCGCCGTCTTCTTTTCGCGCCGGGTTCAGCCGATAGCGAGCTTTGGCAATGCAAAAAGAGCCGCCGCCCTGGGGCGGCAGCAGACTTCGTTGGGGCAGGGTATCAGAAAGTCAAGTCGGATCTTCGCGGTGCAGGTCGTGGATGGTGACGCCGTCGGCATTGTCGGGCAGCATCAGCCACTTCTTGTGGCGCAGCGTGCGCTCGGTGTCTTCCAGGCCCATCTCCCAGTGCTCGCGCATCGAGGTGCCGGAAAACTCATAGTCCTTGGCGTGGCCTTCATAGCCTTTGTGCTGGTAGATCAGGTGGACGATGTTGACCACGCCGGCGTCGGAATAGTCGGCAATCAGTTCCTTCTCGCCGTCTTTGAGCTGGTCCGGCGGCACGCGCTTCAGCGCATCGAGCAGCTTCATCTTGAGCGCATGGATGCGCTGGAAGTTGTCGGTGTTCTGGCGCGTGCGGCTGGAATACATGATGTCCTTGTGGCGCGACAGAACGTCGGCCATGCCGCGCGGCAGCACGCCGCGCGCGCTAAACAGATCGACCTGGAACACCAGCGAGGAGCGGTCTTCTTCCTGATCGAGCAGATATTGCAGCGGCGTGTTGGAGACGATGCCGCCATCCCAATAGTACTCGCCCTCGATGCGGATGGAGGGGAAGGCCGGCGGCAGCGCGCCGCTCGCCATGATGTGCTCCGGCTCGATGCGCACCTTGTCGGTGTCGAAATAGACGAAGTTGCCGGTCCGGACATTGACCGCGCCGACGCTCAAGCGCTTCTTGCCGTCGTTCAGCACGTCGAAGTCGATCAGGCTTTCCAGCGTGTCCTTGAGCTCGGCGGTGTCGTAGAAGCTGGTGGCGCCTTCGGCTCCCGCCAGGTGGAACCAGGGGTTGGGACTGCGCGGCTTGAAGAAGCCGGGCTGGCCCATGGTCATGGTCATCAATGACGAGGTCTGGTTGCGGATGTCGCGATAGAGGTCGCCTTCGGGCGTGTAGGCCCAGATCTTGCGGCCCGAGATCGTCTGCCAGAACTGCTCCAGCCGCTGCAGGCGGCGGCTCGGCTCGTTGCCGGCGATGATCGAGGCGTTGATGGCGCCGATCGACACGCCTGACAGCCAGGTCGGCTCGCAGCCGGCATCGGCAAGTGCCTGATAGACCCCCGCCTGATAGGCGCCGAGCGCGCCGCCGCCCTGGAAGACCAGAGCGATGCGGTCATATTGCGCCGTGATTTCCTGGATGGTGGCGGCAGCTGCCTTGCTGCGGTTACGCTCAAGCACCGGTCTTCTCCAGTTCCTTCGCGCCGGCAGCCGATCGGCCGTGGTCCGCGAGGTAATCATGCACGACTTCGCCCAGGCCGAGCGTCAGATCGGCGGTGAAGTGAACGGCCGAGACGATGTCGAGCACCGGCAGCTTGGCGACGTCGGCCATGACATGCGGGCGAAGGTCGAGCGCGGCGGGCGCGGTCCAGGCTTCCTTCAGCGTGATGTCGGTGAGGTAGTAGCGGACCAGCTCGCAGATGCGCGGGTTGCCGTCGACATGCGGGATGATCTTGATCAGGAAATTGGGCGCGGCGAGCGAGGCGAGCACCTGGTCGTGGTCGGCCTCGCGGTGCTTGTAGCCCATGGTGCCGGTGGCGCACAGAACGCTGCCATAATGCAGCGTGCCGACCACCACTTCGCCTTCGTGGACGATCTTGGGGCTGGCGAGCTTCTTAGGGAAACCCCAGAGCTCGCGGCCGCCGGCGATCGGCGCGTCGTCGTCGAGATACATGGAATGGACATAGCCGCCATGCTGGCCCTTGTAGCGCACCGGGATGACCTGGCCGGTCTCGGTATAGTCGCCGAAGCCGGTGGAGTCGGGCATGCGGATGAATTCGTATTTGACCAGCGGCTCGTCGATCTCGAGCGGCGCCGGCACAACCGCTTCCAGCGCCTCGCGCGTCGTGCGGTAGGTGATGATGATGTATTCGCGGTCGAAGAAGCGATAAGGGCCGGGCGGGAAGGACGGGTTGGTGAGCGGCATGGCATAGGCGCGCTTCACGACGTCGGCGATTTCCATGGCTGGTGCCCCAAACAGGTTTGAAATGACCCCGCGCGAATGCGCTGGCAAATATGTTGCACGGCAGCGTGACAGTGCCGTGTCAGCGCCAAGACGGCGCTCCCGGGAGCCGGCAAAACGCCGCGCCGCAGCTGTAATAGCGCCGACATATGGGTGTGGCATTGTGATGCTGCGGCGCACAAATTATGTGCCTTCCCGGCTGTCTGTCTCCATACTCTTCCCTCCTGTCCTCCTCTTGCGAGATCTCCCATGGGTTCCCTGTCTTCGAAGAATGCGCTCGTCACCGGCTCGACCAGCGGCATCGGCCTCGCAATCGCCCGTGCCTTCGCCGCCGAGGGCGCCAACGTCACCATCAACGGCCTGGGCGACGCCGCGGCGATCGAGCAGGAGCTGGCCGGCATCGAAAAGGATTTCGGCGTCAAGTGCCGCTACTCGGGCGCCAACATGATGGACGGCGCCGCCGTTACCGCCATGGTCCATGAGGCCGAGGCGGCGTTCGGCAGCCTGGACATCCTGGTCAACAATGCCGGCATCCAGCATGTCGCGCCGATCGAGGAATTTCCCGACGACAAATGGGAAGCCATCATCCGCATCAACCTTTTGGCCGCCTTCTACGCCATCAAGGCGGTGGTGCCCGGCATGAAGAGCCGCAAATGGGGCCGCATCATCAACACGGCTTCGGCGCATGCGCTGGTCGCCTCGCCGTTCAAGTCGGCCTATGTCTCGGCCAAGCACGGCATTGCCGGCCTGACCAAGACCGTGGCGCTGGAAGTGGCGCAGGACGGCATCACCGTGAATGCGATCGCGCCCGGCTATGTCTGGACGCCGCTGGTCGAAAAGCAGATCCCCGATACGATGAAGGCGCGCGGCATGACCGAGGAGCAGGTCAAGCACGACGTGCTGCTCGCGGCGCAGCCGACCAAGGAGTTCGTCACCGTCGAGGAACTTGCGGCGCTGACCCTGTTCCTCTGCTCGGACGCCGCCAGACAGATCACCGGCACGACGCTGCCGATGGATGGCGGCTGGACGGCGCAGTAAGGGCAAGCGCCGTTTCAGGGAAGGGCGGGGCGGAGCTCCCGTTCTCCCTGGCAATTGAATTCTTGACAATCGTGGGGGAGCGTTCCAGCATTCCTGGCAAGGGGTTCCCCGCGACGACCCCGTGAGGCGTCAGCCCAACGATCGCGTCCAGACTCTCTTTGTTCAGGAGGTGGACGCCATGCCATCAACAACCGCAATTACCGTTCCGCAGCTTTCCCGTCTCGTCGGCCTGCCCGATGCGCCGGTTCTCATCGATGTGCGCACCGACGAGGATTATGAAGCCGATCCGCGCCTGTTGCCGGCCTCATGCCGGCGCGATTTCAGGACGGTCTCGACCTGGGCGTCGGAATTTTCCGGACGCAGGGTCGTCGTCATCTGCCAGAGGGGACAGAAACTCTCGCAAGGCGTTGCCGCCTGGCTGCGCCACGAAGGCATTCCGGCGGAATCGCTTGAAGGCGGCTTCGAGGCCTGGGCCGACGCCAGGGCGCCGTTGGTCGCGGCCGGCGCGATCCCGCCCCGCGACGTGAGGGGCCGCACCCTATGGGTCACGCGGTCCCGGCCAAAGGTCGACCGCATCGCCTGTCCCTGGCTGATCCGCCGCTTCGTCGATCCCGACGCCGTGTTCCTGTTCGTCGATCCGGCCGAGGTGCCGCTGGTGGCGGACCGCTTCGCCGCGGTTCCCTTCGACATCGAAGGCGTGTTCTGGAGCCATCGTGGCGATCGCTGCAGCTTCGACACGATGATCGAGGAATTCGGCTTGCGAGTCGATGCGCTCGACCGCCTGGCGCTGATCGTGCGCGCCGCCGATACGGCGCGGCTCGACCTCGTGCCGCAGGCGGCCGGGTTCCTCGCCGCGTCGCTCGGCCTGTCGCGCATGTTCCGCGACGATCTCGAGCAGCTTGAAGCCGGCATGCTGCTCTACGATGCTTTCTTCCGCTGGTGCCGCGACGCAGCGGACGAGACGCACAACTGGCCCGTCGGAGGCAAGGCGCAATGACGGCGCTCGCCAAGGACGGCGCCAAACGGCCGGTGGAGGCCCCGGCCGTGCCGAGCTTCCGCGAAGCGACGCGGCTGTGGGCAAAGATCGGCCTGCTCTCCTTCGGCGGGCCGGCGGGGCAGATCGCGCTGATGCACAAGGAACTGGTCGAGGAGCGCCGCTGGATCGGCGAGGAACGCTTCCTGCATGCGCTCAACTACTGCATGCTCCTGCCGGGCCCGGAGGCGCAGCAGCTCGCCGTCTATATCGGCTGGCTGCTGCACCGGACGGCCGGCGGCCTCGTCGCCGGCACATTGTTCGTGCTGCCCGGCGCGCTGGTCATGCTGGGTCTCAGCAGCTTCTACATGCTCTACAATGACGCGCCGATCGTCGAGGCGCTGTTCTTCGGCATCAAGGCGGCGGTGCTGGCCGTCGTCGTCGAGGCGGTGATCCGCATCGGCAAAAGGGCGCTGAAGAACCGTGCGATGGTGGCGATCGCCGTGGCGGCCTTCCTGGCCATCTATGTCGCAAGGGTGCCGTTCCCGCTGATCGTGCTCGCGGCCGGGCTGATCGGCTGGGCCGGCAACCGCTTCGCGCCGGCCCTGTTTTCCGGCTCGGCGCATGGCAAGACGGCTGCCGGCACCGAGACCAGGGGCGCGGTCGACCTGATGTTCGAACGCGGCGAGCTCGGCCACGCCATGCCGAAGCGAGGGCATGCTCTCCGCACCGTCGCCATCTGGTTGCCGCTCTGGCTCGGCCCGGTGGCGCTGATCGTCGTGCTGGCGGGCCCGGGGAGCGTGTGGGCGCAGATCGGCGGCTTCTTCAGCCTGATGGCCGTCGTCACCTTCGGCGGCGCCTATGCCGTTCTGGCCTATGTCGCGCAGGCAGCGGTGACCTCGTTCGGCTGGCTTTCGCCTGGACAGATGGTCGATGGGCTCGGGCTTGCCGAAACGACGCCGGGGCCATTGATCCTGGTGCTGCAATTCGTCGGCTTCACTGCTGCCTATCGTCATGCCGGCTTTGCCAACCCGCTGCTGGCTGGATCGCTCGGTTCGGTGCTGACGCTTTGGGTCACCTTCGTTCCCTGCTTCTTCTGGATATTCCTCGGCGCGCCCTACATCGAGCAATTGCGGCGGAACAAGGCGCTGGCGGCAGCTCTCGGCGCGATCACCGCGGCGGTGGTCGGCGTCATCATGAACCTCGCGCTGTGGTTTGCGCTGCATGTCGTCTTCGGCAAGGTCGCAAGCGTCGGCTGGGGCGTGGAAGTACCGGTCCCGTCCTCGCTCGACTGGCGCGCCGCGCTGCTGTCGGCGGCGGCGATGGTCGCGATGTTCAGACTGAAACTCGGCATGCTGCCGACGCTGGCGGGATCGGCGCTGGCGGGACTTGCGCTGCTGTCGTTGTGAGGCGGCGCCGGTTTCGTCGCGCTATATCTTCAGTTCAGCATTTCTGCGGTTTCGACGCCGAATTGTACTGCCCCGTCGAAGCGTTGGCGGTGCTATGCGTCTGCTTCTTGTAGGGCGCAGGACCGCCATGGCATTTCGCGGCGCCGCCGCCCTCGGTTGACGCAGACGCCGGCGGTGGCGGCGCGGACGCGGTTTTGACGCAATAGCCCTGTTCGACGTGCCAGCCGTTGTGGCACTTCGGCGTGCAGGCATAGGGTATGGGTTGGCCCTTCGTCGCTCCACCTGCTCCGACGATGCCATATTGTCCTGACGGGCACCCACTTGGCGGCCACGCCAGCGCGGCCCGAGGGCCGGGCACCAGCAGCGTCATCAGACCGGTCGCGGCAAGGGCCGCCAGAAAGAGCTTGCGCATCGAACGCTCCTGAAACGCAGTTTCGATCGTCGATGCTAGCCTTGCGGGGTGAGGCACGCCTCTCCTGTTTGGGAGAGGCGTGCCCAAGTCGATCCGCCCTAAAATCGGATCGGCTGGTATCGATACCGGGCCAGGTCAGCGCGGAGCCATGCTATGCGACGACTGATTTTCCTCGCGGTGTCGTTAGTCCCCTGGGTTGTCGCGGGGGCGCCGACGGCGACGCTTGCCGGCGATTTCGACCGGATCGAGATTCCGCGCGATCCCAACGGCGCCATCGAGTTCCACACACCGTCCGACAACATCGCCTGCGGCCTCTCGGAGAGCGGCAGCGATGGATCAGGCGCCCCCGAGCTTGCCTGCGACCGCTTGGCGCCCGTCTATCTGCGCTTCATCCTGCCGGCGCGTGGAAAGGCCACGATCCTGCGCGATGTCGGAGACCAGTGGTGCTGCGGCGGCTACAATGAATTGCCTTACGGCCGCGAATGGCAGAGCGGGCCGTTCACCTGCGATTCGACGGCCTCGGGGCTGACCTGTGAGAACCAGCAGGGCCACGGCTTCTTCATCAGCAAGGCAAAGGTCAAGGCTTACTGAGAACGGCGAATTCGCCGGCCGCCATCGAGCAGCAGCGAGACCAGCGAGGCCTGGCTGTTGACGCCGGTCTTGCCGAAAATACCCTTGAGGTGGCTGCGGATCGTGCCCATGCCGATGTTGAGGCTGGGCGCGATCTCGGCGAGGCTTTTTCCCACCGCAAGTTCAACCGCGATGCGCGCTTCGCGGCCGGTCAAGCCGAAGCGACCGGCGATCTCGGCCTCCATAATCGGCGCGAACGCGTCAGCCTGCTGGATGACGACGGCGACGCGCGCGGCGCGCACGCCTCTGGGTGTATATCCCGGCAGCGGGCCGCGGGAGACGGTGACCAGCATATCGGGCGCGCCGCCCTGTTGGGCCACGCGCAAGGTCGATGAAGTCGGGGCAGCCGTCTCGTCCAGCGCGAACGTCATCATCCGGGCAAGCGACCGGGTGGCGCTCGCGGTTTGCAGGACCAGCCCGTCCGAACCCAGTCGGAAGGGTCCGTCAAGGGCGGTGAGTGCCTGGGCCGCGTTGTTCATATACACAGGCCGGCGCCACGCATCGAAGAGGAAGACGGCATCGGACAGTCCATCGATTGCCTGTTCCAGCGTTTCGACATGAACCGAGAGTTCCTGCAGCCGCCACTGCCAGGAGAGGATCGAGTTCAGCCTGTGCGTGGTTTCCTGCAGGTGGTCCAGTTCGCCGGCGTGATAGAGCCCGGCTGACCGCTCCCGGCAGACATTGACGTGAAAGGAAAGATCGCCGGCCTTCATCTGGATCACGGCGCCATAGAAGCAGCCGGTCGGCCGGATGATCTCATTGTAGAAGTCGAGCCGTTCGAACGCGCGGTCGGTCAGGATGTCGTGCGAGGCCTCAGCCCGGCCGGGTGTCAGCGCCATCTGCCAGGGGACCGACAGCTCTTTGGCGCGCTGCGACGAGAATCGGGCGGCCGCGCTGTCGTCAAGGCCGGCGATGACCACGAACGGCATGCTAGTCCGGCTCGCGCCATTGGTGGCGATCATGGTGTGGTGGGCATTGAACCCGCGCCTGAGCAAATCCATTGCCGCCGCCCAGCCACCGGGCGCGGCAGCCGCTTCCAAGACGTCGTGGCCGGCAAAGCCAGTCATCCACCTCACCCCCCGGGATTGTCAGCCTTCGCTCGAATTCCGTCGGTGGAAGCTAATGAAACGCCGGGCTCAGGTCGAGGGAGCCGGCGTCGCTGCCGCTGCGCCTGCACTGCTGCTCACGCTTATGTGATCGAGATCGGGAATAAACCGACGGGTTAGCCGGTCTTCAGGGCATGCACCGCGTGTGCGCAACGGCAGGAGACCACCATGAGGCGGCGTGAAGATAAAAGCGCGAGGACCGAAGACGGCGAAGGCATCAGCCGCTCCCGGCCCTTGGAGCGTTGGAGCTGGGCGCATCTGTTCTGGGCGATACCGCCCCGCCGCCGGCCCTGATCCGTGCCGATCGCAACCATCGAGACCCACGACCATGACGGCGAGCATCTCATTGCAGCCAGCGATGCGCCGTCCCCTTCCGAGGCGCCCCTTGCTTCCGAGACACTTGACTCCGGTGACACCAATGCCTTCTCCTCCCTCGAAGCAGGCGCCATCGCCTGCGGTCGCGATCTTCACCCGCACGAGCAGGGACAGATCATCGCCTCCCGCTGAGGGCGGCAGACCCATGGCGGGAGCGCCCGACGGCGGAACGGTGTTGAGCGAAAAGATGCTGGCCGCGCGTTTTGCCGAAGTGGTGCTGCCGCATCTTGGCGATGCGCTGTCGCTCGCCCGCTGGCTGACCGGCAATCAGGCCGATGCCGAGGATGTGGTGCAGGAGGCTTGCCTCAAGGCGCATGCGGGCATCGCCGGGTTCGCTGGGGGAAACCCCCGCGCGTGGCTGCTCACCATCGTGCGCAACGCCTCTTATACCTGGATGGCGCGCAACCGTCCGCGTAGCGTGGTTGCGGTCGGCGACCTCGCCGATCTCGACGACGTCTCGCCGCCGCCGGACAACGATGCCGACAGCCCGGAAGCCGCGCTGATCGCCAAGGCGAATTCGGCGGCGGTGGAGGCGGCGATCGCCAGGCTGCCGCAAGCCTTCCGCGAAACGGTGGTGCTGCGCGACATCAACGGTCTCAGCTACCGCGAGATCGCCGCCATGCTCGGCGTGCCGCAAGGTACGGTGATGTCGCGGCTGGCGCGGGCCCGCGGCCTCTTGATGACCGAACTTGGAGGGCGCCATGAGCCCGCATGAAACTAGCCCGCGCGAGGATGGATTGCCGCAAGACCCGCAGGATATGAAGCTGATGATCCACGCCCTTGTCGATGGCGAGCTCGATGCCGCGGCCGCTTTGGCGGTCGAGCGCCGCATGGCCGCCGATCCGGAGCTTGCCGCCGAACATGCGCGCCTGGTGGCGTTGCGCGGCGCTGTCGCCAACCTGCCGCGGCCGAGCGTCAGCGACGATTTCCTGGCGCGCATTGCGGCTATCGCCGAGGTCAAGGATGCCGGGGATACCGTGGCTGTCCAGCCCGCGACGGCGGAGCAGCCGCCGCAACAGCAGCAAGGCAATGTCGTGGCGATGCGACCGCGCGCGGCACGCTGGTTCAACTCCTTCGACTGGCGCCAGATGGCGGCCTCGATCGCGCTCACGGCTGTTCTCGCCAGCGGCGCGACGCAATGGATGACGACGGCGGACAATGGCTCCGACAGCTTCGCCGTGGCCGTCGCCAACGGCCATCGCCGCAGCCTGCTTGCGGCGACGCCGGTCGACATCGTCTCGTCCGACCGCCATACGGTGAAGCCATGGCTCGACGGCCGCATCGGCGTGTCGCCGGCGGCGCCCGACATGGCCAAGGACGGCTACGCGCTGCTCGGCGGACGCGTCGAAGTGATCGGCGACAGGCCGATGCCGGCGCTGGTCTACCGCCACCACGAGCATCTGATCACGCTGGTGGCGGCGCCGCGGCAGAACGAAGCCAAGTCGATGCCGGTGGCGGACGATCTCTCGGCGGGCGGCTTCCTGCTCGTCCACTGGACCGACGACGCCTTTTCCTATTGGGCGATCTCGGACGCCGAGCGCCCGGCGCTCGACGATTTCGTCGCCCGCTTCCGGGCTGCGATCGTCGCCAATCCGGCGGCGGGAAGTCCCGGCTGAATTACTCCACCATGAAGCGCGAGCTGAAAGGAAGGCCCGCCGCTCCCACCGCCTTGGGCGAGCGGTCGATGTTGCCGGCCATGGCGCTTATGCCCGGCATGGCCTGTTCGAGCTCGCGGCAAATCGCCTTGCAGACCGCCTGGGGCGCGTAGGAAGACAGGACGACCGAGGTGATCGGAACGAACTGCTTCAACGCCGCGATCGACGATTTCATTTGGCTCACCAACTCGCGCTGCCATGCGATCTCGGCCTCGCCAAATGACGGCCAGTCCGCGCCTCTTTCCCAGAGTTCGGAAGTCTGCCTTCCTTGTTTGGTGATCTCTTGTTCGAGCCGCAGGATGCCGACGTCGAAGCTTACCGCGGCTGCTGCGTTGTAGATCTGATGGTTGAGGACCAGGCGGCTGTGCAGGCGTGCGCCGAGATAGAAGAAAAGATAGTCCGAAAGGTGCTTCGCCACGCCGAACATGCTTTCGCCCCCGGCCGCCGCGGTGATGTCGTTCTGGACGTAGACGGGGTAACCGATCTCCCGTTCGACCTCCTCCTGTAGCGCGTCGAACCGCTCGCGGGTCGCTTTGGGGGTCAGCTCGAGCTCCACCTCGTCGCCCGGCAGGGCAAGGCCGATGCCGGCGATGCGCGGGTGGAGATGCCGGGGCAGATCGGCGAGGGCCTTGGCGATGGCGCTCATGAATTGCGGATGGTTGGTGTCCTGCGCGGCGGCCGAGAACGGCAGCACCGCATGGGAGCGGATCGAGCCCACGAAGTCGACCAGCACGACCTCAACCTGCCGGTGGCCGACGCTAATGCCGACGGAATAGGCGCCCTCGGGGTTGAGCGAGATCGGCACTGTGGGCGGCCCGACGCGGCCGCGCTGGGCTTCGCCCTTGGCGATCAGCCCCTCCTGTTCGAGCGAGCGGACGATGACGGACACCGTCTGCGCCGACAGGCCGGTCCGCTCGCCGATCTCGAGACGGGTGATATCCTTGCTCTGGAGCAGCAGCGACAGCACGAGGCGCTCGTTGTAGCCGCGCACGCTGACGGCGTTGAGGCCGCTCGCGCGGTCCGCAATTCGCAGCGGGTTGGGCGGCGCAAAGCGCATGTCAGGCATGGTGCGTCCTCTCGCAATCGGTCGCGGGGGACACCCGTATGTCGCGTCTATCTCTCATCCGGCCACCCGATTGCTTCGATTTCCCGGGCCAGAGCACGGCCAAGCGACGCATGCGCCTGTCCGTTGATGTGGAATCCGTCGAGCGGATCGCAGGTCACGACCGAGCCCGCATCGAAGAAATGCACTTCGAGCGAATCGGCGATGATCTCGAATTCAAGCGCCAACTGCCGCGACTTCTCCGGCGCGCCGGCGAAGATCGATCGCCATTCCTTGATGTCGTCCAGCATCGGCGGCGGAGACACGATCATGATCTCGGGCACGCTGCCGCCCGGGCCGGGCTTCAGCTCCTTGATGTCGTAGACGAGGCAGCCCATGGCCATGGCGACTTCCGAGGCCGGCTGGTTGAAGCGCGCCTTGAGGTCGTTGGTGCCCAGCATGATGATGACGAGATCGAGAACGGCATGGCTCTGGAGGCAAGGCCTGAGATAGGTACGCCCGTTCTTGTGGGCGCCCTCGATGGGATCGTCGCGCACCGTCGTGCGGCCGCTGAGGCCTTCCTCGATGACATGCCAGCCGTCGCCCAGCTCGCTTGCCATGATACCGGGCCACCGCTCGGCCGGGCCGTAGCGGTCAAGCGGTGTGCCGCCAGGCACTTGTCCATGCGTGTTGGAGTCGCCGTAGCACAAGACCGATCGCATGCTCCTCCCCGATCCAGCCAAGGTTCTGATTTGCAGAAATTATCGGACGAGAGTCGACCGTCCGTGTCCAGCGACCCTGCCATCTGGGGGAAAGATAGCGCAAGCAGCAAAGATAATCCATCACTCTGAATAATTATTGACAGCTCGCCGGATCGATGGTTGAACTGAGCCTGGGAGGAATGCCCCGAACCTTTTGCGCCGACCGGCTGCCATGGATCCATGGCGGCACCGCTGGACCTTTGTCTCCAGCGGCCATGCGCGCGGGTTGAGCAATGAACTGAAGCAGTGCCGGGCCCGCCCCGGCAGGTGCGGCGTTTTGGCCATGGCCGAACGCCGATCGGGAAGTCGTGACCCTGGTCACCAGGGTTCGTGGAGCTTGAGAAGGAGGATGGCTCAGTGAGACGGATTATCCAATCAATCGCAGCAGCAGTGATCGCGACCACCATGTGGTGCGCACCCTCGTTCGCCGACGACGCAGCGCTGCTCGACGGGGTTACCGCCCGAGGCGGCGACAATCCGACGGTCGAAGCGGGGAAATTCAAGAAGGATCCGCCCTGGGTCATCGGCATGAGCCATTTCGGCGTCAACGCGAACACCTGGACGGTGCAGGTTGCGCATGAGGCCGAGGCTGCCGCCGCCAAGGACAAGCGCATCAGCAAATTCATCCTGCTCGACGCCGGCTTCGACCAGAAGAAGCAGGTCGCCGACATCGAGGACCTGATCGCCCAGAAGGTCGACGCCATCATCGTCCAGCCGGTCACCTCGACCTCGGCGGACGCCAGCATCGCCAAGGCCGTGGCGGCGGGCATTCCGGTCATCGTGCACACCGGCCGCATCGAGAGCGACGCCTTCACCACCGAAATCCAGGGCGGCGCCGAGCATTTCGGCAAGGTGATGGGTGACTTCCTGGTCAAGGAGCTTGGTGGCAAGGGCAACATCTGGGTGCTGCGCGGGCTCGCCGGCCATCCAGAGGACACCAACCGCTACAACGGCCTGCTGCAGGCGCTGAAGGGAACCGACGTCAAGATCATCGCCGAGGAGCATGGCGACTGGCAGTACGACAAGGCCAAGAAGCTCTGCGAGACGCTCTACCTGAACAACCCGGAGGTCGACGGCATCTGGTCTTCCGGCGCCGACATGACGCGCGCCTGCGTCGACGTCTTCAAGCAGTTCGGCGCCAAGATCCCGCCGATCACCGGCGAGGGCAACAACGGCTTCTTCGGCCAGTGGATCGCAGACGGCTTCAAGTCGATCTCTGCTGAATACAGCCCGGCACAGGGCGCGGCCGGCATCCGCGCCGCCGTTGCCCTGCTGGAAGGCAAGGAACTGAAGAAGCACTACGACTACAACCCGGCCGGCTGGGACATCGAGAAGGTCAAGAAATACTATCGCGACGATCTCTCGGCCAATGTCTGGTGGCCGTCGGACCTGCCCGAAGACAAGCTCAAGGAATTCTACGCCAAGAAGTAGAGGCGGCGCCATTATGGCGCGGGCGGCGACGACGTTGGCCCGCGCCACGGAATTCCCCTGAAAGCGGCGGTGCTTGTTTCGTGAAAACCCTTGTCGAAATGTCGGATATCCGTAAGGCGTTCGCCGGGACGGCGGCGCTGAAGGGCGTCTCGATCGCGCTTCAATCAGGCTCGGTCCATGCGCTGATGGGCGAGAACGGCGCCGGCAAATCGACGCTGATGAAGATACTCGCCGGGGTCCACCAGCCGGATAGCGGCGCCATCCTGCGCGACGGGCGCCAGGTCGTCTTCCATAAGCCGAAGGATGCGCTGGAAGCCGGTATCTCGACCGTGTTCCAGGAGCTGTCGCTGCTGCCCAATTTGACGATCGCCGAGAACATGTTCCTCGGCCGCGAGCCGACCACCGCTTTCGGTTGGGTCGACCATCGCCGCATGCGGCGCGAGGCCGGCAAGGCGCTTGCCGAGCTTGGCCTCACGCTGGATCCCGGCACGCTGGTCTCGAAGCTCAGCATTGCCGAACGACAGTTCGTCGAGATCGCGCACGGCATCATGACCGACGCCAGCGTGTTCATCCTCGACGAGCCGACGGCGGCGCTCAATGCCGCGGATGTCGAGGTGTTGAACCGCCACATCCGCAGGCTGAAGGATGAAGGCAAGGCGGTGGTCTACATTTCGCACCGCATGGACGAGATTTTCGCCATCTGCGACACCGTCACGGTTCTGAAGGACGGCGAACTCGTCGGCACCAGACCGCTCGCCGAAATGACGCCGGCCGCACTGATCGCGATGATGGTCGGCCGCGAGCTGGCCGACCTCTTTCCCCGGCGCGGCGATGCTCCTGGCCCCGCCATGCTTTCGGTCGAGGATTTCCGCATCACCGAGCGCTCCAAACCGTTTTCGCTGGAGCTCAGCCGCGGCGAGATCGTCGCGCTGGCGGGCCTGGAAGGGCAGGGCCAGCAACGTTTCCTGCGCTCGCTGGTCGGTCAGTACCATCCCTTTGCCGGCCGTGTGACGATCAAGGGCAAGTCGCTGCCCTTGCCGGTGCCGCCGGGCGGCGGCGTGCGCCGGCTGCAGGCGATGGGCGTCGGCTTCGTTCCGGAGGATCGCAAGGAGGACGGGCTCTTCCTCGGCCTTTCCGTGGCGCACAACATTGCCGCCGCGCTCCATTCGAAACGGTCGGAACTGGCGCTGGCCGCCGGCTACCAGCGGCGGATCGCCGACACGATGTCGAGCCTCGCGGTGAAGGCGAGCGGCCCGGGCGCCGCCGTCGGCACGCTGTCCGGCGGCAACCAGCAGAAGGTGCTGCTCGGCCGCTACCTTGCCGCCGACATCGACATCCTGCTTGTCGAAGAGCCGACGCGCGGCGTCGACATAGGCGCAAAGTCCGAGATCTACCGGCTGCTGCGCGACTTTGCGCGCAAAGGCGGCGCGGTGCTGGTGCTGTCGCGCGAGACGGTCGAGCTGATCGGGCTCTGCGATCGCATCTGCGTCGTCCACAACGACACGATCGTGAAGGAAATGCCGGCGGTCGACGCCACGGAGCACAACATCCTCGACGCCGCGCTCAGCGCCAACGGGGAGGCCAACGGGGCGGGAGGTGAGCGCCGATGACAGCCATCAGCAGACGCCTTACGGGCGCGAGAGGATCGCGGCAGGGCATGTGGATGCTGCCCTTGCTGATCGCGCTGGCCATCGCGCTTTGGCTCAGCCTCGAGACGGCGCAGTTCCTCAACGGGGAGAATCTGCTCAATCTGGTGCCGCAGGCGATGCCGCTCGTCATAACGGCGGTCGGCCAGATGTTCGTCATCCTGCTCGGTGGGCTCGACCTTTCGGTCGGATCGATGATCAGCTTCACGACGGCGGTGCTTGCCCTTGGCGGACCCGCCTGGGTGCTGATCCCGGCGGTGTTCGTGCTGGCCGCGCTGGTCGGCTTCAGCAACGGCTTCATCATCACCCGCTTCAACGTGCATCCGATCATCGCGACGCTGTCGACGCAATATATCCTACTCGGGATCACGCGGGTGCTGCGGCCGGTTTCGGGCGGCACGGTGCCGGATATCGTCATCAGCGCCGTGGCTGGATCCTTCCTCGGAGTCCCCATGCCGGTGTTCTGGGGGATATTCACCCTCCTCGTCGCCTGGAAGCTTCTCTACGGTTCCCGCTTCGGGCTGCATCTTTTCGCGATCGGCGGCGGCGTGTCGTCCGGCGTTGAGGATGCGGCGCATAATTTCGGCATCGCCGACCGGCGCAACATCGTGCTTGCCTATGTAATTTGCGCCTGCTTCGCGGCGCTTGCCGGCATCTTCCTCGCGGGGCGCATTGTCTCGGGCGACCCGAATGTCGGGCTTCTCTTCGAGCTCGACGCGATCACGGCCGTCGCCATCGGCGGCACCCAGCTTTCCGGCGGCATCGGCAGCCTGCATGGAACCGTCATCGGCGCGCTCGTCATGGCGCTGCTCGCCAACGGCATGAACCTGACGAACGTGTCACCCTTCATCCAGACCACCATCAAGGGTGCGATCCTGCTTCTGGTGGTCTCCCTGCAGTCGCGCAAGAAGATGGGGTTGTAAGTGGCCGCTGCGCTCGCCAATCCCGTCATGCGCCGCGTGCTGCGCGTCCCGCCGGCCTACTACGTCTTTGCCGCGCTACTTGTGGTTCTGTGGATCGCGCGGCCGAACATGCTCAATCTCAACATCATGGGCATATTCGTGCGCCAGATCGTGCCACTCGGCATATTGGTGCTCGGCCAGCTTCTGGTGATGCGGGTGCGAAGCATCGACCTGTCGGGCGGTGGCGTCATCCTGCTCATCAACTATGCGATCTCGTCCGGCGTCTTCCCCGGCGCCTCCATGGCTTTCTTCATCGTCCTGGCGCTCGGCATCGGTCTCGCGGTCGGGCTCTTCAACGGCCTGATGGTCGGGGTGAGGCGGGTCTCGGCCGTCATCGTCACCCTCGCGGTCGGCATCGTTCTGGTCGGGGTCGTGCAGTACCTTTCGAGCGGCAAGCCGCCCGGCGATGTGCCCGGCATGTTCGCCGACATCTACAACACCAAGCTCGGCCCGGCGCCGACGCCGGTGATCTTCTGGGTGGCGGTTTCGGCGGCGCTGTCGCTGTTCCTGTCGCGCACGGTCTTCGGCCGCTACGTGATGTCGGTCGGCGAGAACGTGCAGGCGGCGCATTTCTCCGGCGTTCCGGTCGCCCGCACCGTGGTGCTTGCACACA
The DNA here is from genome assembly GCF_057784215.1 of Mesorhizobium sp. CNPSo 4661. Lineage (NCBI taxonomy): Bacteria > Pseudomonadati > Pseudomonadota > Alphaproteobacteria > Hyphomicrobiales > Phyllobacteriaceae > Mesorhizobium > Mesorhizobium sp. CNPSo 4661. The sequence goes on from NZ_JBWGIO010000005.1 coordinate 222,927, forward strand.
CGCTGGCGGGCCTGTTCGCCGGGATTGCCGCGCTGGTGCAGACGGCGTCGATCGCCGTCGGCAGTGTCAGGGTCGGGCTCGACCTGCCGATCCTGGCGGTCGCAGCAACCATCCTCGGCGGCGTCGTCTTCGGGCGCGGGGAAGGCGGTGTCTGGGGACCTTTCTTCGGCGTGCTGTCGTTTGCGCTGCTGTTCGTCGTGATGACGACCTTCGGCGTCGACGAGCCCGGCAAGCTGATCGCGCAGGGCCTCATCATCCTGCTCGCGGCGATCTTCTACGGCATCACGGGCAGGTCGAGCTGAGCCGGCAAGTTCGGAACGGCCAACAAGTTAATCGCATAGGGAAATGGATTGGAGACATGACCAAAAGATCGATCCTGTGTTTTGGAGATTCGCTGACCTGGGGCTGGATTCCGGTCATCGAGGGATCGCCGACGCATCGCTACGCCTATGAGGACCGCTGGACGGGCGTGATGGCCTCGCATCTGGGTGACGGGTACCATGTGATCGAGGAAGGTTTGAGCGCCCGCACCACCAGCCTCGACGATCCCAACGATCCGCGACTGAACGGCAGCGCCTATCTGCCCTCGGCGATCGCCAGCCACCTGCCGCTCGACCTCGTCATCGTCATGCTCGGCACCAATGACACCAAGTCGTTCTTCCGCCGCACGCCCTATGAGATCGCCAACGGCATGGCCAAGCTCGTCGGCCAGATCCTCACCAGCGCCGGCGGCGTGGGCACACCCTATCCTGCGCCGCAGGCGCTGGTGGTCGCGCCGCCGCCGTTGACCCCGATGCCGCATCCCTTCTTCCAGGGCATGTTCGCCGGCGGCCATGAGAAGACGGCGGCGCTGGCGGCCGAATATCGCGCCATGGCCGATTTCGCGAAGGTCGATTTCCTCAATGCCGGGGATTTCATCACCACCGACGGCTGCGACGGCATCCACTTCACGCCTGAGAACAATCGCGATCTCGGCAAGGCGATAGCGGACAAGGTTCAGGAGATCTTCGCGCCTCAGCCCGATCGCAAGGTTGCCTGAGGTTCAAATATGACGGCGCATCGGCCCCCTCCAGATCGATGCGCCGATTGCGGGACCGGCGCGGCACCGCCGGCCCGCAATTTCGGTAAGCGGGCCGAGCGGGCCTCGTCCCGACCATGGAAACCACGATCGGTCCGATCCATGGAAAAATTGTTCGGGGAGACGCCTTCGAAAGGCGGATCGTTCCTTCTAAGGCAGGCCATAGTCTATAAAAATTATAGACATTAGATCTGGCGTCGACTTACCGAGAAGTGCCACAGCATGGCCAACCCAACCGTTGTCGGTTTCTCCGGAAATTTCACCCGGCCGTCGAAGACGCGCGGCTTTGTCGAGCTGGTGGTCAGGGACATCGCGGCCCGCAACAACCTGTCCGCGAGCACCTTTGACATCGAAGACGTTGGACCTTCACTCGGCAGCGCCAAATGGGCCCGCGATCTCGATCAGCAGGCCCGCGATGTTCTCGACAGGGTCGTCAACGCCGATGTGCTGGTGGTCGGATCGCCGACCTACAAGGGCAGCTATACCGGTCTCTTCAAGCACTTCTTCGATCTGCTCGATCCGGCCTCGCTGAGGGGCAAGCCGGTGCTGCTGCTTGCAACCGGGGGCGGCGAGCGGCATGCGCTGATCGTCGAGCATCAACTGCGGCCACTGTTCGGCTTCTTCGAGGCTCTCGCCTTGCCGACCGCAGTTTATGCGACCGACAAGGATTTCGCCGACGGCGTGCTGGTTTCCGAAGCGATCCGCAAGCGTGTCGCGCAGGCGGTCGACGATGCAGGCTATGCGCTCTCGCGCCGCGCCGCCGGCCACCGGATCGCGGCGGAATAGCCGAAGCAACCCGCGAGATTTCGACGGCACGCATCAGGATGGGCCATCGGCCGGGGACGCCGGCCCGTCATCGACCGCGCAAAGCGCGCGCAACGTCATCTACGCATTCGGCCATGGACATCAGGGGCGATCGGCGGGTCGGTCACCGGCAAGCTCGTCGTCGAGTTTGCCGCCGGGTTGCCGACGATGGTCGACCTGTCGCCATTCAGGGCCGACAGGTTCTAGCTCCCTGGGCAAATCTCTCGCTTGCGACCTGGATATGCCGCTTCACGCTTGGCCATCGATTTGCCGATTGGTGTAGCTGGAGACAGTTGCAGGGAAAAGACGTTCCATGACATCAGCCAATATTCTGATTTGCGACTTTGTCGGCCTCCGCTTCGGCGCCGACGGCAATCCCGACCATAGCGAGGTCAAGGCTCATATCGAAGCCAAGGGTGGCGTGTTCCACCAGACAGGAATTGGCAGCGCTGGCGCCCTCGATCCTGGCAGGCTGCATTTCTTCTACCTGCCGCAGTTGAGCACGCGGGAGGAATTGTTGGCCGAGGCTGGCGACGGCCGCTACGACGCCGTCATCGCAGCCGCGACCTTCATTCCGGCGGAGGCCAGGTTCCGCCTCGGCGGCGTGCGCATCGGAACCGGCACTGGCAATATGGGCTCTACCTCGTGGGGTGGGGGCAGCGGAGAGGGCGGCGAAGCGCCGCTCATGAACACGCCGGGCATCAACAGCCGCGCCACCGCGCAAATGGCCATGAAGGCGTTGCTGAAAGTCAGGCCGGATCTTCCCGTGGACAGGCTCAACACCCTGGTCGCCGGCGGGCAGTTCGACACGGGAAAAGACCTGCGGCATTACCCGACCGAAAAGCTCGAAGGCAAAAGACTGGCGGTGATCGGCTATGGCAACATCGGCCGGGAGTTCGTCAGGCTCGGCCAGGCCTTCGGCATGCGGGTCATAATCCATGCGCGGCCCCGTCACCGCAAATGGATCGAGCTTGAGGGCTTCGACTACGCCGCAAGCATGGAGGACGCGGCGCGTGGCGCGGACGCGCTTTCGGTTCATCTCGGCCTGGGTGCCTTCGATGCCGGCCAGAAAAAATACGCTAACGCCGGACTGATCGGAGACGAGCTGCTCTCCGCCCTCAACCCGGGCGCCGTGCTGATCAACTACGACCGGGGCGAACTGGTCGATGTGGCGGCGCTGGAGCGCGCACTGGAGTCAGGGCGCATTTCCCATGCGGCGATCGACGCGGACCTGTTCAATGACGGCGGCACACTTTCAGGGCCGATGCTGCCTTATCTCAAGCTGGTCGAGCGCCATGGCCAGCGTCTGGAGCTTCTGCCGCATGCCGCGGCCGACACTGATCATCCCTCCCGCGTCGCGGGCGCCAAGCAAGCGGTCGATCAGATCCACGCCGCCATCGTCGAGCATCGCGTCCACAATCTGAAAGGATCGCTGCCTTCGGGATTTGTCGACATGGGAGCGAAAACCCCGCCGGGTATCGGCGGCATCGATCTCCGGCATCTGGCGACGCTGGCCGCCGATCGGGACGCGGCCGCCGACCTCGCCCGCTCAAGCGCTCTCGTTGCCGCGTTCTGGGAACGCATCCTGACCGCGTCCGAGCAGGAGCGACCGGCGCTGATCGCTTCCGAAGGAGAAGCATTCGCCGAGGCCGCGAACCGTCTCTCCACACTTATGCGCACGCACCACCTTTCGGGGCCGTTCTCTTCAGGATCGCTCTGACGCTCACAATCCTGTGGGGGCTGGCACGCTTGCATCGCCTCGGCAAATCCTGGCGACGGAGCGGTCCGCGCCGCGCCGTCGGTGAAATCGACGTGTCGGATCCGCAGGAACTCGTCGTATCAGATTTCAGAAAGAGTGCGGCGAGCTGCTCGCCAAGCCTTTGAAAAACTTGGTGATCCCGACAGGAATCGAACCTGTGACCTACAGATTAGGAATCTGCCGCTCTATCCTACTGAGCTACGGGACCACGCGGCCCGACACATAGACGCTTCGGGCCGGTTCGCCAAGGGGCATGCTGACCTCCCATGGGCCGGATATCTTATCTCGGCCGGACCGAGCCGGCCAAGCCGTATGGCGGCCGGACACTCGCCGCCTTCGCTCGATGCCGGTCAAGCGGCCAGCGCCGTCTCGGCCAGCTTCACCCAATAGCTCATGCCGTGCGGGATGACCTCGTCGTTGAAGTCGTAGGCCGGGTGATGCAGGCCGGCCGTGTCGCCATTGCCGATGAAGATGAACGCGCCGGGGCGGGCTTCCAGCATATAGGAGAAATCCTCACCGCCCATCACCGGCTGGATGGCGCGGTGGACGTGGCTGTCGCCGGCGATGTTGGCGGCGACATCGCCGGCAAACACGGTTTCCTCGGCATGGTTGAAGGTGACGGGGTAGTTGGCGTCGTAATCGACCTCGATGGTGGCGCCGAAGGCGGAGGCGAGCCCGGCGCAGAGCGCGCGGACGCGCTCTTCCGATTTCTTGGCCACTTCCTTCTTCAGCGTGCGCACGGTGCCGGCGATCTCGGCGCTTTCGGGGATGACGTTGTAGGCGTCGCCGGCGTGGAACTTCGTCACCGACACCACCACGGCCTCGACCGGATCGGTGCTGCGCGAGGCGATGGTCTGCAGCGCGCCGACCAGCTGGCTGGCGATGACGATCGGGTCGATCGTGCCGTGCGGCATCGCGGCATGGCCGCCGCGGCCCTTGACGGTGATGGTGAACTCGGCTGTGGCGGCCATGATCGGACCGGGCTTGATGGCGAACTGGCCGACCGGCAGGCCGGGCATGTTGTGCATGCCGAACACTTTCTCGATGCCGAAGCGCTCCATCATGCCGTCCTTGACCATTTCGTTGCCGCCGCCGCCACCTTCCTCGGCCGGCTGGAAGATCACCGCCACGGTGCCGGCGAAATTGCGCGTTTCGGCGAGATATTTGGCGGCGCCCAAGAGCATCGCGGTATGGCCGTCATGGCCGCAGGCGTGCATCTTGCCGCGCACGGTCGAGGCCCATGGCTTGCCGGTGATCTCGTCGATCGGCAGCGCGTCCATGTCGGCCCGGAGCCCGATGGTCGGGCCATCGCCGTTGCGGCCGCGGATGATGCCGACGACGCCGGTCTTGCCCAAACCGGTCACCACGTCGTCGCAGCCGAAGGCCTTCAGCTTTTCGGTGACGAAGCCGGCGGTCTGGAAGACGTCGAAATTCAGCTCCGGTGTCTGGTGCAGATGTCGTCGCCAGCCGGCAACTTCTTCCTGCATTTGCGCGGCGCGGTTCAGAATCGGCATGATCGTTCCATCTCTTGGTTGACTGGCGGCAATCGGTTCAGAGCCGCTGCTCAGCAATTGTGAATGTATGGCACTTTGCCATTTTGGCGTCACATAGGGTAAATAGCACGGCAACAATGCGGTCCGGGATCGAGGGTCGGGCCGAATTTGTGCTGGCGATGGGTAACGAAATCTTACGGACCCAGCGGCGATTACGGCAAGAGGCGATTTTCGGATTTGATCATGCGGCAAAGGCATTTCCTCAACCTGTTGCTGGCTGGCGCGCTGGCGCTTCCGGTGTTTGCCGGCGCTGCGCACGCCAATCCGGTGGTCCTATTCGATTTGAAGAGTGGCTCCATCCTGGAGCATCAGGACGCGTTCAAGCGCTGGTATCCGGCCTCGCTCAGCAAGCTGATGACGGCTTATGTCACCTTTCGCGCCATCCAGGCGGGCGAGGTGGCGCTCGATTCGCCGATCAAGGTGACGAAGCATTCGGCTGGCGAGCCGCCGAGCAAGATGGGCTTCAAACCAGGCTCGGTGATGCGGCTCGACAATGCGCTGAAGATGATGCTGGTCAAGTCGGCCAACGACATCGCCATGGCCGTCGGCGAGAATATAGGAGGGTCGCAGGCCGCCTTCGCCGACCGCATGAACGCAGAGGCGGCCCGGCTCGGCATGGTTGGAACGCATTTCGTCAACCCGAACGGGCTTTATTCGCCGGAACAATACACGACCGCGCGCGACCTTGCCGTTCTGGTGGCGGCGCTGCGCAATGATTTTCCGCAATATGCGCCCTGGTTCTCGATCGAGGGCCTTGCCGTCGGCAAGAAGGCCCTTCCGAACTATAATCTGCTGATCGGCCGCTATCCCGGCGCCGACGGCATGAAGACCGGTTTCGTCTGCTCTTCCGGATTCAACATGATCGGCTCGGCGACGCGCAACGGTCGCACGCTGGTCGCCGTGGTGCTCGGCGAGAAATCGGCAGTCAGCCGCGCCGAAGCGGCGGCAAAGCTGCTCGACCAGGGTTTCGATATGCCGGCGGCGGGTTCGACCACGCTGGCCGCACTCAAGCCCTATGGCGACACGCTGTCGCCCAACGACATGCATGACGAGATCTGCAAGAAGAAGCCGAAGGAGGAGCAGTCCGAGGCAGCCCCCGAGGTCGCCGCCAAGAACGCGCCGAAGTCGCCCTATCAGGTGAAACTCGACCATCCTACGCTGATCGCCGTCGGCTTGGGTGGCGCCACCGGACCAGCGCCGAAGGCCTTTGTCGACCAGGCCGATCAGAATTACGCCGATGTGCCGCTGCCGAGCTGGCGGCCCGACCGGCCGGCGCCTGCCGGCGTCGAGCCGTTGGCAACCGCCGCTGCCGGGGCGCAGGGCGACCAACCGGCCAAGACGGCGAACTGACCCCGCCATGGGTAGCGGTTTTCCCATTCCCGTATCCGTGCTCACCGGCTTTCTCGGTGCCGGCAAGACGACGCTGCTCAACCGGCTGCTTAAGGATCCGGAGCTTGCCGACACGGCGGTGATCATCAACGAGTTCGGCGAGGTGGCGATCGATCATCTTCTGGTCGAGCAGGCGTCCGACGGCATCATCCAGCTTTCCGACGGTTGCCTCTGCTGCACGGTGCGCGGTGATCTGGTCGATACGCTCGCCGATCTCGTCGACCGGCTGCAGACCGGCCGTATCGCGAAATTGGCCCGCGTCGTTGTCGAGACGACGGGCCTGGCCGATCCGGCACCGGTGCTGCAGTCGATCATGGCGCATCCGGCGCTGGTGCAGGCCTTCCGGCTCGACGGCGTCATCACGCTGGTCGACGCCGTCAACGGCGAGGCGACGCTCGATGCCCATGTCGCGGCGGTCAAACAGGCCGCGGTGGCCGACCGTATCGTGTTGACCAAGACGGACCTTGCCGGCGCGGCCGGGATCAAGGCGTTGCGGGCGAGGCTCAAGCAGCTCAATCCGGGCGCCGTCGTCCTCGATGTCAATGAGGCCGGTACGGGCGCCGCGGCGCTGTTCAACTGCGGCCTCTATGATCCTCAGACCAAGTCCGCCGACGTGCGGCGCTGGCTTGGCGAAGAGGCGGCGCATGATCAAGATCATTACCATGATCAAGATCATCACCATGATCAGGATCATCACCATGATCAGGATCATCGCCATGATCATCGCCACGACCATCATCACCATGACGGCGACCATGATCATGGCCATCATCACCATGCGCATCGCCATGATACGCGCGTGCGCTCGCACTCGCTTGTCCATGACGGCCCGGTGCCATTCTCGGCGATCGAGATGTTCCTCGACCTCCTGCGCTCGACACATGGCGAGAAACTCTTGCGCATGAAGGGCGTCATCGAGCTCGCCGAGGATCCCTCGCGGCCGCTGGTCGTCCACGGCGTGCAGAAGATCCTGCATCCGCCGGCAAGACTGCCGGCCTGGCCCGACGGCCAGCGCGGCACCAGGCTGGTGCTGATCACGCTCGACATGCCGGAGGATTATATTCGGCGGCTGTTCGCCGCTCTCACCAACAAGCCGTCGATCGACACGCCGGACCGCGCGGCGCTGGAAGCCAATCCGCTGGCGATAGCCGGGTTATAAGCCGAAAAGGCGCCGGCTCAGGCCGCGTTGCCGCGCTCGACCAGGAAGCGGTGGCCGCCGGTGACCGCGGCCGTCTCGACCAATTGGTGACCGGCATCGGCGCAGAAGGCCGGGATATCGATGACCGCGAGCGGATCGGTGGTTTCCAGCCAAAGCCGGCTGCCGGGCCGCATCGTGGCCAGCCGCTTGCGGGCTTTCAGCACCGGCAGCGGACAATTCAGCCCTTTCAGGTCGTAGATGGCGGCCTTTTTTGCCAAGCTGAGGGCTCTCAGCCGCCGAACATGCCGAGCAGCTTCTTCTTCAGCTTCGACACGGTGCCTTGGTCGGCGTCGGCGGCCTGCTGCGTTTCCTGCGCGGGCGCTGCCTCGACGCCGGCGGTGACGACCGGCTGCTGCGCCGCCTGCTTGGCGGCTTCCTTTTCGGCCAGCGCCTGGGCTTTTGCCTGTTCCTTGGCGGCTTTGGCCGCCTCGATCGCCGCCAGGCGCTGCTCCTCGGCCTTGCGCTTGGCTTCCTTTTCCGCGTCGGCTGCGGCCATCTTGCGGCCAAGCGGGGAATCGATGCGGCCCATGCGGGTCGTTTCGGTCACCGAACCGTCGGAATTCATCGACGGCGGGTCGATCGGCACGCGCTCGCCGCGGGCGCGGCGCTTCGACCAGTCCGAAACGATGCTGGCTTCCTTGACGCCGGCAATCGTCGGCTTCGGCGGCGGCGTGCTCGAGTTCACGGCCGAATTGAAGGCCGCGTCGTAGCTCTTCTCGTAATTGGCGAAGGCCGTCTTCAGCGAATCCGGCTGGGTCGTCGCGGGGCAGGGGCCGGTCGGATCAAAGGTGGTGCCTTCGGGCGCGACCTGGTTGAAGACGTAGCGTTTCTCGCAGACGTCGACCTTCGGCGGCACCTTGGTGATCTCGAAATTGTCGTAGCCGACCTTCAGCATCTTCCAGAAGTCGTAGTTCGGGTCGTTGCGGTAGCGCGCCATGTTGGCGGCGGTCATGCGGAAGGGGAAAGCCTGGATCTGAAACTCGGTCTGGCCGCCCTGGAAGGCATCGCGGCCGAAAGCATAGATCTGCTCGATCTGCGCATCGGTCATCGAATAACAGCCGGAAGACGAGCAGGCGCCGTGGACCATCAGGTTCTGGCCGGTGCGGCCATTGGCGCGGTCATAGGCATTGGGGAAGCCGATGTTGAAGGACAGATGGTAGTTCGAGCGCGGGTTCATCTGCGAGGGACGTACCGTGTAGAAGCCCTCCGGCGCCTGGCGGTCGCCCTCGGTGTATTTGGGACCGAGCTTGCCCGACCATTTGCAGATGTCGTAGCTGGCGACGAGATCGTAGCGGCCATTGGTCTTGGCCTTCCAGATCTCGAGCTTGCCTTCTTCCTTGAAGATGCGCGCCATCACCGAGGAGGTGCGGATCATGCCCTTGGCCCGCATGTCGGCAAGGATCTTGTCCGGCAACGGCTTGTTGGCCTCCGGCGCGAAATCCTTCATCGAGGAATCGTTGCAGCCGGCGACGCCGATGGCGGCGATCAGGACTCCGGTGCGGGCAAGCTTGGCAAACATCGATATGGCTACGTCTCTTCTCTCGGGCCGACGGCTCTCTGCATGGCCGGGCCCGCAGGCTGAACACCAGTGGACCGTAAGCCCGTTAACCTTGAAAATTCCTTACCGCAAGCCTTCGCCACAAATCCGGGCCAACCCCTCGCGATAATTCCATTGAGCCGAAAGCGGCGGCATTTTTGTGGCGGAATCGTGCCCTGCCGCCACTTTGCCGTGTGGTGGCCAAGGCAATTCCGGACGATCACACGTTGAGGGGCCGGTTCTGACGGACCAGGTAACGCTGCCACCCTGGTTATTGCCGCCACTATTGCCATGTCCATGGCGGCCCAAGGCCAACCACGGGATGATCGGTCATCCGCCTTAGAGGCTGCGGCCCATCGACAGGTACTTCTCGCGGCGCTGCTCGCGGAAATCGGTGTTGGCGCCGGCAAAGTCCTTCATCGTCCTGGCGATGAGGTCGCCGGTCGAGGCGATCACCGTTTCCGGCGCGCGCTGGGCGCCGCCCATCGGCTCGGGAATGATGGCGTCGATGATCTTCATCTCGAGAAGATCCTGCGCGGTGATCTTCATGTTGGTCGCCGCATCCTTGGAACGGGTGGTGTCGCGCCACAGGATCGAGGCGGCACCCTCGGGCGAGATCACCGAATAGATGGCATGTTCCAGCATGTAGACGCGGTTGGCGGTGGCAATCGCAATGGCGCCGCCGGAGCCGCCTTCGCCGATGACAACCGAGATCGAGGGCACTTTCAGTGCCAGGCAGGCCGAGGTCGAACGGGCGATCGCTTCGGCCTGGCCGCGCTCCTCGGCGCCGACGCCGGGATAGGCGCCGGCGGTGTCGACCAGCGTCAAAAGCGGGATATTGAAACGGTCGGCCAATTCCATCAGGCGCACCGCCTTGCGGTAGCCCTCGGGCCGCACCGAGCCGAAATTGTGCTTGATGCGGCTTGCCGTGTCCGAGCCCTTTTCCTGGCCGATCACTGCCACCGGCTCGCCGCGGAAGCGGGCGAAGCCGCCGACGATCGCCTGGTCGTCGCCGAAATTGCGGTCGCCGGCCAAGGGCGTGAAATCGGTGAACAGCGTCTTGATATAATCGACGCAATGCGGGCGGTCGGGATGGCGCGCGACCTGTACCTTCTGCCAGGGCGTGAGCGCCTTGTAGAGGTCGCGCAATGCGTCGCGCGAACGCTTTTCCAGCCTGCTGATCTCTTCGGCGACATCGACCGCCTCGCCGTTCTCGGCAAGCTTCTTCAGCTCAAGGATCTTGAGCTCCAGATCCTGCACCGGCTTTTCGAAGTCGAGGTAGTTGTACATGCTTGGGTGGACCGGTCCGTCGGAAGGCAAATGGCTGGCGGAACCGCTGAAATGCCGGCCCCGGGCGGTGGAACGTCGCCCTCACATAGCGATATGAGGCCTAGTCGGCAAGCGGATGATGATCGTTGACCAGCCGCACCAGCCGCTCCTCCAGCACATGGGTGTAGATCTGCGTCGTCGAGATGTCGGCATGGCCTAGGAGTTGCTGGACGGCTCTGAGATCGGCGCCGTTCTGCAGGAGATGGCTGGCAAAAGCATGGCGAAGCACATGCGGCGAGATTTTTGCCGCGGCTATTCCCGACCGCGCGGCCAACCCCTTGAGATCGCGGGCGAAAACCTGCCGGGAGAGATGGCCGCTGTCGGAGGAGGCCGGAAACAGGAACGGGCTCTCGGCAAAGGCCGGCCGCTCGGCCCTTGCCGCGAGCCAGGCGCGCATGGCGGCGCGCGCCTTGGTCGAGAGCGGCACCATGCGCTCCTTGTCGCCCTTGCCGCGCACCATGAAGAAGCGGTCGTCGCGAAGCGCCACCGTGACCGGCAGCCCGACCAGCTCCGACACGCGCAGGCCCGTGGCGTAGAGCACCTCGACCAGCGCGTGCAGGCGCAACGCGGCCAGCCTGTCGCCGTCCGGTCCGGCTTCACCGGCTTCCAGGGCCGCGCGGTCGAGCAGGCGCCCGGTCTCGGCCTCGCTCATCGTCTTCGGCAGCGGCCGGCCCTTGCGCGGGCTGTCCAGCGTGCCGGTCGGGTCGTCGCCGCGCAGGCCTTCGGCATAGAGGAATTTGAAGAACTGGCGGATCGCCGACAGTTTGCGCGCCTGCGAGGTCGGCGCGAAGCCGCGCGCGGCAACGTCGTCGAGATAGGCGCGGATGTCGGCCGGTCCCGCGCCCGCCAGTCCGCCATTGATGGCTTCGGAGGCGTCTTCCAGGTCGCGGCGGTAGGAGGAAAGCGTATTCTCGGCCGCGCCGCGTTCGGCGCTCATCATCTCCAGAAAGGCTTCGATGCGGGCCGCGCTTTTCATCTGGCCGGGATCAATTCTTCTTCGGATTGAGCTTCTCGGCAGGAATTCGAATGCTCATTTCCGCCTTTTTCGGCTCCACGAACATCGCCAGCGCGAACATCGCGCCATAGGCAATGCCTGCAAGAACCGCCAGCGTCACGACGAAGCGAAACAAAGTCGGCATTAAAATTTTCGCCCGTCTTCTTGTTCTGCGTTTCCAAAGCCCTGTGCCCTTATGGGACGCCAATCCGGCCAATTCAAGGACGAAGGATTCGGCTCGATGCAGGTTTTGCCGGAAAAGCTCCTAAGCAGGCATTCGTGCGCAACCCCACGAATGCCTGCTTAGGGATTGTTGTTATTCGCAGGTTCTCTTCGCAAAACCGTGGGACACTTTTGCGGAACCTGCTTAGGGCCTTTGCCAGGCCGCGCTTGACGCAAACAGGCTTTTGATGTCGATACGGCGCAAAGAGGCCCCGATGAACGCTCTGCCACCAAATTCGACGGACGAAGGCCGCGCCGCGCTGATCGAAGCGCTCGGCAGCCGCTCAATCGTCTTCGTCGGGCTGATGGGCGCCGGCAAGACCGCGATCGGCCGCAAGGTGGCGGCGATGCTGTCGCTGCCCTTCATGGACAGCGACCAGGAGATCGAGAGCGTCTCGCGCATGACGGTGCCGGAGCTGTTCGAGCGCTATGGCGAACCGGAATTCCGCGCGCTGGAGCAGCGCGTGATCCTGCGCCTGCTGGAGAACGGACCGCAGGTGCTGTCGACCGGCGGCGGCGCCTTCATGAACGCGCAGACGCGCGAGGCGGTCGCGGCTTATGGCGTGTCTGTCTGGCTGGAGGCCGACCTCGACCTCTTGATGGAACGGGTTTCCAAGAAACAGAACCGGCCGCTCTTGAAGAATCCCGATCCGCGCGGCGTGCTGGAGCGGCTGATGGGCGAGCGTTACCCGGTCTACGCCACCGCGGACCTGACCGTGCCGACCCGTGACGACCGCAAGGAGATCATCGCCGGCGAAGTCGTCGCGGCACTCTGCGCCCATCTCGGCGTCGACGCGATCGCGACAGGCGCTACAAGCGCCACAACCGACGGGGTGCAGTCGTGAGCGATGCCGAACCGGTGAAGGTCGAGGTCGGGCTCGGCGACCGCGCCTATGACATATTGATCGGCTCCGGGCTGCTGGCACGCTCCGGCGAGGAGATCGCGCGCCGGCTTCCCGGCACGCGCGCGGCCATCGTCACCGACGAGAATGTCGCCGCCGCGCATCTCGACGCGCTGAAGGCGGGGTTGGACAAAGGCGGCATCCGGTCCGCCGTCATCACGCTGCCCGCCGGCGAAAAGACCAAGAGCTTTGCCCATCTCGAAGAGGTGGTCGACGGCGTGCTCGCGGCGAAACTCGAACGCCGCGACGTGGTCATCGCGCTCGGCGGCGGCGTCATCGGCGACCTGGCAGGCTTCGCTTCCGGCATCGTGCGGCGCGGCATGAATTTCGTGCAGGTCCCGACCTCGCTCCTGGCGCAGGTCGATTCCTCCGTCGGCGGCAAGACCGGCATCAACAGCGCGCGCGGCAAGAACCTCGTCGGCGTCTTTCACCAGCCCAAGCTGGTGCTTGCCGACACCCAGGTGCTCGACACGCTGCCGATCCGCGAGTTCCGCGCCGGCTATGCCGAGCTTGCCAAATACGGGCTGATCGACCGCCCGGCCTTCTTCGCCTGGCTTGAACAGAACTGGGGGCAAGTCTTTGCCGGCGGCCCGGCGCGGGTCGACGCGATCGCCGAGGCCTGCCGCGCCAAGGCCGATGTCGTTGCCCGCGACGAGTTCGAGACCGGCGACCGCGCGCTGCTCAATCTCGGCCACACGTTCGGCCATGCGCTGGAAGCCGCCACGCGCTATGACGGCGCCCGCCTTGTCCATGGCGAGGGTGTGGCCATCGGCATGGCGCTGGCGCATCGCTTCTCGGCGCGTCTCAACCTGGCGAGCCCCGACGATGCAAGCCGTGTCGAAGCGCATCTTCGCGCCGTCGGCTTGCCCTGGCGCATGGCCGATATTCCGGGCGAGCTGCCGGATGCCGAAGCGTTGCTCGGCTTCATCACCCAGGACAAGAAGGTCTCGCGCGGCGCGCTGACCTTCATCCTGACGCGCGGCATCGGCCAGGCCTTCATCGCCAAGGACGTGCCGGCGTCGGAAGTGCTCTCCTTCCTCAAGACGAGCCATCCCGAACGGTCCAAGAGGAGCCGTTCCGGATGACCGACGCCGGCTGGATCGTCGCCGCCGTCCTCGCCGTCATCCTGCTTTCGGCGCTTCTGTTGCGCACCCGGTTGCTTGCCGCCTTCGGCTACGCGCTGCGGCCGATCGAACCGCCGCAGCGATCCGAGCGCAGCGGCAAGGATCAAGACAACGGCGATCTCCGCCGCGATGGCGATGCTGTCCGCGCGGAGCGCAATCGGCTCGAGGGCCTCTTCGACCTCGAAGAGCTCGAAGTGTCGGATATCATGGTCCACCGCACCAATATGCGCTCGGTCAATGCCGACAATGCGCCGGAGGCGGTGGTGCGCGAGATCCTGCAGAGCCCGCACACCCGCATGCCGTTGTGGAAGGACTCGCTCGACAACATCGTCGGCGTGCTGCACGCGAAAGATCTGCTCAGGGCCCTCAACGAGGTCGGCAACGATTTTTCGCGGATCGACGTCATGAAGATCGCCGCGAAGCCGTGGTTCGTGCCGGACACCACCACCTTGCAGGAACAGCTCAACGCCTTCCTGCGCCGCAAGGCGCATTTCGCCATCGTCGTCGACGAATATGGCGAGGTCGAAGGGCTGGTGACGCTGGAAGACATCATCGAGGAGATCGTCGGCGAGATCGCCGACGAGCACGATGTCGACATGCAGGGCGTGAAGAAGGAAGCCGACGGCTCCGTCGTCGTCGACGGCACGGTGCCGATCCGCGACCTGAACCGCGCGCTCGACTGGGACCTGCCCGACGAGGAGGCGACGACGATCGCCGGCCTCGTCATCCACGAGACGCAGTCGATCCCGGAGGAGAAGCAGGCCTTCACCTTCCACGGCAAGCGTTTCGTGGTCATGAAGCGCGACAAGAACCGCATTGCGCGGTTGAGGATACGGCCCGCCAGCGAAGGCTAGTGCGTTTCACCGTTTCATGGAAACGGCGAAACGCCCTATCTCCTTGTTTTGACGCAATTCCGGACGGAAAACCGTTCACACTTTTCCTGGAATTGCTCTAGGTGTGCTGATATTCAGGTGATGCCGGCCCGCGAACCGCGGTTTCCTGCGCTTCCAGTGCTCATTCGCGATCTCACAATTCCTTGGTCGAACGCTCGCTGAGCATCGCGCCGGTTCCGGCATCGATTGCCGCCAGGCTGACGTCATAGCCCCAAAGGTTGCGGATATGGCGCAAGGTCGCGTCGCGGCCCTGGGCCTCTAGCATGACGCCGTCCTTGACCTTGTGCTGGAGCCGCAGATGCCGGTCGCCCAGGAGGTCGACGTCGACCACCTGGATGTCGGGACGGCTGGCGCCGATATCGTAGCTTTGCGCGAGCGCCGACCGTATCCTGGCGTAGCCGCGTTCATTGTGGATCGAGGCCACCTCATAGTGCGGCTCGTCGGCGCCGTCGGCGAGCACGAAGAGCCGCCATTTGCGGATCAGCGTCGGGCTCAGATATTGGCGGATGAAGGATTCGTCGCGGTGGTTGGCCCAGGCGTCGAGCAGGGTGTCGCGCCAGTCGCCGCGGCCGGCGATGTCGGGAAACCAGTCGCGGTCCTCGGCGGTCGGCGCGGTCGAGATGCGCTGGATGTCCTGCATCATGTCGAGACCCAGCGCATAGGGATTGATGCCGGAAAAGCGCGGATCGTCATAGGCCGGCTGGAAGATGACGTTCGAGTGGTTACGCAGGATCTCGAGCATGGCGCCCTCGCCAATGCGGCCACGGTCGAACAGCGTGTTCATGAGCGTGTAATGCACGAAGGTGGCGCAACCTTCGTTCATCACCTGGGTTTGCCGTTGCGGGTAGAAATATTGCGCGATGACACGCACGATCCTGACGATCTCGCGCTGCCAGGGCTCGAGCACCAGGCTGTTCTTCTCGAGGAAATAGAGCAGGTTTTCCTCCGGCAGATTGAGCGATTTCTTCCGCTCGGCAAGGATTTCGTCCCCTGCTTCCAGCTTGCTCTTGCCCGGCGAGGGCGGCAGCGTTCGCCATAGATCGTTGAAGGAGCGTTCCTCGTATTCAAGGCGTTCGCGCAGCCCTTCGCGCTGTTGTTCCGATGACAGTTTCGGCGGCCGGCGGTAGCGGAACACGCCTTGCTCCATCAGCGCGTGCGCGGAATCCAGGATTGCCTCCACGGCGGCCAGGCCATGCCGTTCCTCGCATCGGGTTATGTAGCTCTTGGCGAAGTCCAGATAGCTCAGGATGCCGCCGGCATCCGTCCATTGCCGGAAGAGATGATTGTTCTTGAAGAAATGATTGTGCCCAAGCGCGGCATGCGCCGTCACCAAGGCCTGCAGGGCCATGGTGTTTTCTTCCATGAGGTAGACGATGCAAGGGTTGGAGTTGATGACAATCTCATAGGCCAAACCCCGCGCGCCCTTGCGGTAGAGAAGCTCGTCGTGGAGAAAACGTTTGCCGAACGACCAATGCCGGTACATCAGCGGCATGCCGATCGACGAATAGGCGTCGAGCATCTGCTCGGAGGAAATGATCTCCATCTGCACCGGGTAGATGTCGAGGCGAAGCTCCTCGCGGCCGATGGCTTCGATTTCGTCATAGACCCGGGACAGCTTGTTGAAATCCCAGTCGGACCCAGAAAACAGCATTTCGGACTTGCGCGCCTGGCTGACCATTGCCGAGGCCCTCAAGCGGTCTTGCGCAGGTTGGGCTGCCTGGCGAAGAGCTCGCGGAAGACCGGGTATATGTCGGCCGGCGCGGCAATGCGCCTCATCTGGAAGTTCGGCCATTTGCCGTCGACGGCGTTGTAGGCGCGCCAGAGCGATGTGCCGTTCTCGGTCGAGCCGAAAATGTGGCTTTCCCGCTCGTCGATGATCTCCACATAGGCGAAGTACTGGCAAAGCCGCATCAGCTTGCGGTCGAGCAGCTCTATGCAGCGCTCGGAGTCGGTGGCGAAATTGTCGCCGTCGGAGGCCTGGGCGGCGTAGATGTTCCATTCAGAGGCCGGATATCGCTCTTCGATGATGCGATGCATCTCCTCGAGCGCCGTGGAAACGACGGTGCCCCCGCTTTGGGTGTGGTAGAAGAACGTGTGCTCGTCCACCTCCTTGGCCTCGTGGGTGTGGCGGATGAAGACGATCTCGGTGCGCTCGTATCGTCGCGTCAGGAACAGATGCAGCAGCACGAAGAAGCGTTTGGCCAGATCCTTCTCTCGCTCGCCCATCGATCCGGAGACGTCCATGAGGCAGAACATGACGGCACTGGCATTCGGCCGCGGCTGAGGGTCGAAGCGATTGAAGCGGATGTCGACCGGATCGACATAGGCAATCCGCCTGCGCCGGCGCTCCAGCCGGTCGAACTCTTCGCGCAGAGCCTCGATGCGTTCGCGCGTCTTTACATTCAGCGGCCTGGATTCCAGCTCGGCGATCTGCCCGGCGATGGCGTCCACGTCAGCCTGCTTTGGACGCCTGAGCGCGATGCGGCGCCCGTGGCTGTTTCGCATCGTGCGCCCGACATTGATGTTGGTCGGCGCGCCGCTTGCCGCGAAGCCCGCCCGCTTCGGCTTGAAGCTGAGTATCTGCTTGAGACTGAGCTTGACCAGATCCGGCAGTTCGAGGTCCTCGAAGAAGAGGTCGAGCACTTCCTCGCGCGACAGCATGAAGCGGAAGTCGTCCTCGGATTCCGTGGTTCCCGGAGCCGAGCCGAAGCCTCCGCCGCCGCCAGGCTTGTCGATAAGATCGCCAGGGCTGAACGTCCGGTTGCCGGGCAGGATGTGCTGGCGCCGGCCGCTTTCCTTGTCGTCGCCGAAGGTCGGTTCGCCGATGCCCTTGCGCGGCATCGGCACGGCATGCTCGCGGTCGAGCTCGGCGATGCCGCCGGCGCGGACCTTGTCGCGGATGCTGCGCTTGAGCTCCTCGCGGGCGCGCCTGAGGAAGCGCTGGCGATTGCCAAGGCTCTTGTCCTTCGGGTTCAGGCGGCGGTCGATGAAGATCGGCATGGAACCGTCCCGGCTTTGCTCAGCCCGCCTTGTTCACGCGCATATACCAGTCGACCAGCCGGCGCACCTGCCGCTGGGTATA
The DNA here is from genome assembly GCF_057784215.1 of Mesorhizobium sp. CNPSo 4661. NCBI lineage: Bacteria > Pseudomonadati > Pseudomonadota > Alphaproteobacteria > Hyphomicrobiales > Phyllobacteriaceae > Mesorhizobium > Mesorhizobium sp. CNPSo 4661. The sequence continues at coordinate 240,791 of NZ_JBWGIO010000005.1, forward strand.
GCCGCGTTCCACCATGCGCTGCACGAATTCGTTGTGCCGCTTCTCCGTGACGCTGTCCTGCTTGGAGCCGAAGCTGATCACCGGCAGCAGGTCCTCGACCTGGCCAAACATGCGCTTCTCGATGACCTCGCGAAGCTTTTCGTAGCTCGTCCAGGACGGGTTGCGGCCATGGTTGCGCGCCCGGGCACGCAAGGTGAATTTGACCACTTCGTTGCGGAAGTCCTTGGGGTTGGCGATGCCGGCCGGCTTCTCCACCTGCGACAACTCCTTCTCCAGGACCTCGCGGTTGAGGATCTGGCCGGTGTCGGGGTCCTTGTAGTCCTGATCCTCGATCCAGGCATCGGCATAGGCGATGTAGCGGTCGAAGAGGTTCTGACCGTACTCGCTGTAGGATTCCAGATAGGCCTTCTGAATCTCGTGACCGATGAACTCGGCATAGCGCGTCGCGAGTTCCGACTTGATGAATTCGAGATAGGCGGCCTCCGTTTCCTTCGGGAATTGCTCGCGCTTGATCGCCTCTTCGAGGATGTACATCAGGTGCACGGGATCGGCCGCCACCTCCTTGGTGTCGTAGTTGAACGTCTGCGACAGGATCTTGAAGGCGAAGCGCGTGCTGACCCCGGTCATACCCTCGTCGACGCCGGCGGCATCGCGATATTCCTGGACCGACTTGGCCTTCGGGTCGACCTCCTTGAGGTTCTCGCCGTCATAGGCGCGCATCTTGGTGTAGAGCGGCGAGTTCTCGTGCTCGGCAAGGCGGGTCGAGACGGTGAAGCGGCTGAGAATGTCCAGCACCTCCGGCGCGCAGGGGCTGTTTGCCAGTTCGCTTTCGCGCACCAGCTTCTCATAGATCTGCCTTTCCTCGGTGATGCGCAGGCAATACGGAACCTTGACCACGAGGATGCGGTCGAGGAAGGCCTCATTGTTCTTGTTGTTCTTGAATTGCTGCCATTCCGATTCATTCGAATGGGCAACGACGATGCCCTGATAGGGGAAGGCACCGAAATTCTCGGTGCCGTTGTAGCTGCCTTCCTGGGTTGCCGTCAGCAATGGGTGCAGCACCTTGATGGGCGCCTTGAACATCTCGACGAATTCGAGCAGCCCTTGCGTGGTCCGGTTCAGGCCGCCGCTGTAGGAGTAGGCGTCGGGGTCGGATTGGCTGAAATGCTCCAACTGCCTGATGTCGACCTTGCCGACCAGCGCCGAGACGTCCTGATTGTTCTCGTCGCCGGGCTCGGTCTTGGCGATGGCGATCTGGCGCAGCCGCGACGGCATCAGCTTGACGACGCTGAATTTGGAGATGTCGCCCGACAGTTCGTCGAGGCGCTTGGCCGCCCAGGGCGAAATCAGCCCGTTCAGGCGGCGGCGGGCGATGCCGTATTTATCCTCCAGCAGATCGCTCATGCGGTCGGGATGGAAAAGGCCAAGCGGCGATTCGAAGACCGGGCTGATCATGTTGCCGACCTTGAGCGTGTAGATCGGGCGTTCCTCCATCAGCTTCTTCAGCCGTTCGGCCAGCGAGGACTTGCCGCCGCCGACCGGTCCCAGGAGATAGAGGATCTGCTTGCGCTCCTCGAGGCCCTGCGAGGCGTAGCGGAAATATCCGGCGATGCGCTCGATCGTGTCCTCCATTCCGTAGAAGTCGGAAAAGGAGGGGTAGACCTTGACGGTGCGGTTGGAGAAAATTCGGCCGAGCCGCTCGTCCTTGCTGGTGTCAATCAGGTTCGGCTCGCCGATTGCCGCAACCATGCGTTCGGGCGCCGAGGCATACATGGATTTGTCCTCGCGGCAGGCAAGCAGATATTGCTGGAGACTGATCTCTTCCTGGGCCGCGTTGGAATAAATCTCCGAAAACAGGTCGAAGACGTCTGATTGATTCTCGCGCATGATGCTTGCCTCGGAGCCGACCGGCAGCCAATCGGCTCATCGCTCCATCAACTGCCGGAAAGCAATGTGGTTCCCTTCTCGTGAAGGGAGAGCGCACCGCACTCCGACATCGGCCCTCGGGACGCCCGATTCGGCCGAAAATGCTCACCTGATAAGATACGTGGTGATTGCTGGCGGAGCGTCAAGGAGCGGATTTGTTTTCGCACCGAAAGTTGTCATTTTTGGTCCGTAAATGAGCTGCGTGGCGAGCGTCCGCGCGCTGTCGCCGCAACTTGGCCGGAGATGACGATGATCGATCGACGCAGCCTCATTGCGGCATCGCTGGCGGCACTGTTGCCGCCAGGTGCTTCGGCCGCCCGGCGTCCGGGCCAGCCGGAACCGCAAACCCTCGATTACGGTCCGGCCAAGCTCGATGTCTATGCAGTCGACGGCGCGAACAAGCTGCCGGTGATGTTTTTCGTCCATGGCGGCGCCTGGCGGTTCGGCAAGCGCAGCCAGGTCGGCGCCAAGCCGGACTTCCTGCTCGCCAATGGCTTCGTCCTCGTCTCGATCGATTACCGCATGCTGCCGGAAGCCGATGTCGCTACCCAGGCCGGCGATGTTGAAAAGGCCTACGCCTATGTGCGCGCCAACATCGCGCGGCATGGCGGCGATCCGGATCGCATCGTCGGCATGGGCCATTCGGCCGGCTGCCATCTGATTGCGCTGACCGGCATGCGCGGCGGACTGCCCGGTGTCGCCGCGCTGATCCTCGACGACACCAGAGCCTATGATCTTGCGGCGTTATCCAGGAATGGCGGCATGGTTCGGGCCTATGCGCGTGTCTTCTCCGACCCGGCGCAATGGGCGGCGCTGTCGCCGTCGAGCTATGTCGACAGCAAGAAACATCCGCCGACTTTCATCGCCTATTCGCGGGCATCCGGGCGAGGCGAAGAATCGAAAGCGTTCGCGGAACGCCTGCGTGCCACCGGCACCAAGGTCACGCTGTTCGACGGCAGCGCCTATACGCACATGTCGATCAATGGCGATTTCGGCAAGGACGGAGACGCCTTGACCGCGGCGGCGCTGGCGTTTCTCAAGGCGACCGTCGGCTGAACGCTTACCAGCGCGTCTTCTCGCCAGGCGCCGCCGGCTCGATCGCCAGCGCATGAACGCCGGCTTTCAATTCGTCCGCGAGCAGTTCGTTGACGGCGCGGTGGCGCTCGATGCGGCCCATGCCGGCAAAGTTCGGCGAAACGATGCGGACGCGGAAATGCGTCTCGCCGGTGCCGGCGAACGTCGCATGATGGCCGGACTCGACGTGATGATGGCCGGCGTGAAGGTGGCTTTCGTTGATGACGGCGAGCCTTTCGGGCGAAAACGCCGCTTTCAGCTTGTTTTCCATCGTCGACTGTATGGACATCCTGGCTTCCCTTCACCACATCTGCGGCACAGCCGCAAAATCCATCTTTTTGACCGCTTTTAAGCCGCGATTCAGCGGTTAGGGCGATCATCGGCGAAATGTCAATTCTTGTTTCGCACGTGCGAACAGCCCATAAATGGGTGAGATGAAAGCGTATCCCAAATATTTCGAGAAAATTCGTATCCGGCCAGAGAAGGACGCGGAGCTGAAGTCGCGCGCGCCGGTTTGCCAGTGGGACGGCTGCAACGAGGCCGGCACGCATCGCGCGCCGGTCGGGCGCCTCAAGGAAGGCGAATATTTCCACTTCTGCTTCGAGCATGTGCGCGAATACAACAAGGGCTTCAACTATTTCTCAGGCGTGACGGACAGCGAGATCGCCCGCTTCCAGAAAGAGGCGCTGACCGGGCACAGGCCGACATGGCGCATGGGCGCCAATGGCGGCGGGACGCGCTCGGCGCCGGATTTCGCGCAGCAGCGTTCGGGGCGCGCCGGCTACTACAACCGCATGCGCGATCCCTTCAACCTGTTCGGCGCCGGAGCGCGCGAGCCGCGCGAGCGCAAGGCAAAGCCGCTTGAGGCCAAGGCGCTGGAAACGCTTGGCCTTGATACAAAGGCGACTGGTCAGGACATCAAGGCGCGTTATAAGGAACTCGTTAAGCGCCACCATCCGGATGCGAATGGCGGCGACAGAGGTTCGGAAGACCGGTTCCGCGATGTGCTGCAGGCCTATCGCGTGCTCAAGCAAGCGGGATTGTGCTGAGCAGCCCTACGGTCCCGTGTCGTTTTCCAACTTTCATAAGGTTGGAAAAGGCTCTAAGACCGCCCCCGGACAAAATCGATTGCCGGCGAAACGCGGCGTTTCGCCCGTGGAGACGTTGATAGTGATGAACAAGGTCGATCGCGACATCGCCAACCTGCCCGACACGACAGTGTCGGTGAAGGAGAAATTCGGTTTCGATTCCAAGATGATCGTGCCTGCCTATTCGGCGGCGACCGAGCATGTGCCGGACATCGACCCGGATTATCTGTTCGACAAGGCGACGACATTGGCGATCCTCGCCGGCTTTGCCTACAACCGCCGCGTCATGGTGTCGGGCTATCACGGCACCGGCAAGTCGACGCATATCGAGCAGGTGGCGGCGCGGCTCAACTGGCCCTGCGTGCGCGTCAACCTCGACAGCCATGTCAGTCGTATCGACCTCGTCGGCAAGGACGCTATCGTCGTCAAGGAAGGCCTGCAGATCACCGAATTCCGCGACGGCATCCTGCCCTGGGCCTACCAGCACAATGTTGCGCTCTGCTTCGACGAGTATGACGCCGGCCGCCCGGACGTGATGTTCGTCATCCAGCGCGTGCTGGAATCATCGGGCCGGCTGACGCTGCTCGACCAGAGCCGCGTCATCCGCCCGCATCCGGCGTTCCGGCTGTTCGCCACCGCCAACACGGTCGGCCTCGGCGACACCACCGGCCTCTATCACGGCACGCAGCAGATCAACCAGGCGCAGATGGATCGCTGGTCGATCGTCACCACGCTCAACTACCTGCCGCACGACAATGAAGTGAACATCGTGCTGGCCAAGGCCAAGCACTATCGCGACAGCAAGGGCAAGGACATCGTCAACAAGATGGTGCGCGTCGCCGACATGACGCGCTCGGCCTTCATCAATGGCGACCTGTCGACCGTGATGAGCCCGCGTACCGTCATCACCTGGGCCGAAAACGCCGAGATCTTCGGCGATATCGGCATGGCGTTCCGACTGACCTTCCTCAACAAGTGCGACGAGCTGGAGCGTTCGGTGGTGGCCGAGTTCTACCAGCGCGCCTTCGGCGAGGATCTGCCGGAGAGCGCCGCCAACGTGGTGCTGGGCTAGGCGCGCAGCCGAAAGGCCTCCAGCCTTTCAGCATGAATCGCGCAGGGAATGATCATGGCGGGTCCGGGCGACAACACGCGCAACAAGCCGAAGACGGGTTCTGAAGCCGACAGCTTCAAGCGCGCCGTCACCGTGTGCATGCGCGCCGTCGCCGGCGACAAGGACCTCGAGGTCGGTTTCGCCAAGGACCGGCCGGCTCTGGCGGGCAACCGCGCGCGCCTGCCGGAATTGCCAAAAAAGGCCTCGCGCAACGACATCGCGATCACGCGCGGCCTGGGCGACTCGATGGCGCTGAAGCGCGCCTGCCACGATCAGCGCATCCACAACAAGCTGGCGCCGGAAGGCAAGCTGGCGCGATCCATCTTCGATGCCGTCGAGCAGGCGCGCGTCGAAGCGATCGGCAGCCGCGCCATGCAGGGCGTGGCCGACAATATCGGCTCGATGCTCGAGGACAAATACACCAAGGCCAACCTTGTCGACGTCAGGGACAAGGCGGACGCGCCGCTTGAGGAAGCGATAGCGCTGATCGTGCGCGAGAAGCTCACCGGCCGCGCGATCCCGAAGAGCGCCGAGCGGCTGGTCGATCTATGGCGCCCCTGGGTCGAGGAGAAGGCGAGCGGCGACCTCGACGGTCTGTCGGCCAAGCTCGAGGACCAGCAGGCCTTTGCCCGCGTCGTGCGCGACATGCTGGTTTCCATGGAAATGGCCGAGGAGCTCGGCGACGACCAGGAAACCGACGACTCGGAGGAAAACGAAGAGAACGAGCAGCAGGGCGAGGACCAGAGCGAGGAGGGCGGCGAGGAGGATTCAGGCTCCGAGCAGTCGCAGTCGGAAGATGCCGAAGCTTCCGCCGACGACGAAGAGTCGGCCGAGACCGAAGCGACCGACGCCACGTCCGATGACCTTTCCGACGAGGACGATTCCGACGCCGAGACGCCGGGCGAGGCCAAGCGCAACGACAATCCGTTCCTCAACCTGCCGAAAGAGATCGACTACAAGGTGTTCACCACCGCCTTCGACGAGACGGTGGGCGCCGAGGACCTTTGCGAGGAAGAGGAGCTCGACCGGCTGCGCGCCTTCCTCGACAAGCAGCTCGCCAACCTTTCCGGCGTCGTCGGACGGCTCGCCAACCGGCTGCAGCGCCGGCTGATGGCGCAGCAGAACCGCTCCTGGGATTTCGACCTCGAGGAAGGCTATCTCGATCCGGCCCGGCTGGTGCGCGTCGTCATCGATCCGATGCAGCCGCTGTCCTTCAAGCAGGAGCGCGACACCAAGTTCCGCGACACGGTGGTGTCGCTGGTGCTCGACAATTCGGGCTCGATGCGCGGCCGGCCGATCACCGTCGCCGCGACCTGCGCCGACATCCTGGCGCGCACGCTGGAGCGTTGCGGCGTTTCGGTGGAAATCCTCGGCTTCACGACGCGGGCGTGGAAAGGCGGGCAGGCGCGCGAGAAATGGCTGAAGGACGGCAAGCCGCCGAATCCCGGCCGGCTCAACGACCTGCGCCACATCATCTACAAGTCCGCCGACCATCCGTGGCGGCGCGCGCGACGCAATCTCGGGCTGATGATGCGCGAGGGCCTGCTCAAGGAAAATATCGACGGCGAGGCACTACTTTGGGCACATAGCCGCCTGATCGGCCGGCCCGAGCAGCGCAAGATCCTGATGATGATCTCGGACGGCGCGCCGGTCGACGATTCCACGCTCTCGGTCAATCCGGGCAATTATCTGGAGCGGCATCTGCGGGCGGTGATCGAGCTGATCGAGACGCGCTCGCCGGTCGAGCTTTTGGCGATCGGCATCGGCCACGACGTCACGCGCTATTATCGCCGCGCCGTCACCATCGTCGATGCCGAGGAACTGGCCGGCGCCATGACCGAGCAGCTCGCCTCGCTGTTCGGCGAGGAGAGCGCGCGCGACACGCGGCGCGGCGGATTGCGGCGCGCCGGATGATCTTTTCGGGGTGGCGCGCGCGGCGGACGCTTTTCGCCTGCGTGCTGGCCTGCGCCTCGCCTGCCATCGCTGTCGCGGGAGTTGCTGTCGAGACGGTCGAGATTTCGGCGCGGCCGATCAGCCAGTTCCATGTCGGCCACGACGAGACGCGCTTCGGGCCGCTCGAATTCGTCGGTGGACTGGAGATGACGTCGCCGGCGCGCGATTTCGGCGCGCTGTCGGCGTTTCGTTTCCTGAAGCCGGGCAGCGACTTCATCGGCGTCGCCGACACCGGCTTCTGGTTCTTCGGCGCGATCACGCATGGCGCCGACAAGCGCCCGTCGGGCGTTTCCAATTTCCGCATGCAGCAGATGGTCGATGCTTCGGGCCAGCCAATCGACCGGAAGTGGGAGGTCGACGCGGAAGGGCTCGCGGTCAAGGACGGCATCGCCACCGTCGGCTTCGAGCGCGACCAGCGTGTCGCCCAGTTCAAAATCGATCCCGGCAATATGAAAGCGCCTGTACGGCAGCTCGACTACCTGGTTCCCGCCAAGGAGCTGCGCCAGAATCGCGGCTTCGAGACCGTCACTCACGCCAACCCTTATGGGCAGCATGCGGGAGGCCTGGTGGTTGTCTCGGAGAGGAGCCTCGACGAGGCCGGCAACGTCTACGCCGCCATCATCGAGGGGCCGCACAAGGGCATCTTCACCGTCAGGCGCGACGGCGAATTCGACATAACCGACGGCACCTTCCTGCCGGACGGCGACCTGCTGCTCCTGGAGCGCAGCTTCTCGCTCGCGCGCGGGGTGAAGATGCGGCTGCGGCGCATCTATGGCGAAAGCGTCGAGAAGGGCGCGGTCGCCGACGGGCCGGTGCTGATGGAGGCCGACATGGGCTACCAGATCGACAATATGGAAGGGCTCGACGTCTGGACCCGCGACGACGGCGCGCTGATGGTGTCGCTGATATCCGACGACAACCATTCGATCCTGCAGCGCAACCTTTATCTGGAATTCATCCTGCACCAGGATTGAAGATGGCTGGTCGGCACGGTTCGGCTGCCCCGCCGGCGGGCGCCGCCGGCCGAGAGACTACCGGCCGACGTGGCGGACTTCGTTCATCACGAAATTGGCCGCGCGCTTGCTCCGGTTGCGGATCTTGAGTGTCGCGGTGTTGTCCACGAAATAGGTGTGGAGAATGCTGTCGCGGGTGCGAACCTCCGGCCCGACGGTGTCGACCGCGTGCCAGGTGTCGGTGCCGACCGCAAAGGCATAGCCGGTGTTCGGGGAAAACGACATCCGGTGCGAATTCTCGAAACGCCCGTCCGGCTTGCGCTCGGCGAAGCGGGTGCCGACGTGGTTGATCGAGTCGTCCTCCGGCAGGTAGAACTGGACTGTGATGCCCTTCCATTCCGTGTCGGTGTGGAAGCCGATCTTGTAGCCCGCCACGTCGCGCGTCAGCATCGGCACCGGATACATGCCGACTTTCATGAAATCCGATCCGAACCGGCGCTCCAGGCCCGGGGCAAGGCGGCGCATGAACGCGTCCTTCAGTTGCGGCGCATGCAGTGCCTTTCCGACCAGAGACCAGACGGCCCGTTTCTCGTCTGGCAGGTGACGGATGTATTCCGGGTAGAGGTCGATCTTGATCCGCGTCGCGGTGCCGTCGGCTTGAATGTTGACGTTGTTGCGTCCCTTGAGCGCGCGATATTCGCGCGCCTCGGGCATGGCGGCGCGCATGCGCAGGTAGAGGTCCGCCGGAAAGACATCCGTCATCTCAAGATGCCAGAAAGGCTTTTCCACAAACGTGGCGCGGTCCACGGCCTCGACCATGTGGGAGACAACATGCTGCAGCGTTTGTTTCGCCGATGCTGGCGCCACCGCGCCGCCTATGGCCGACATGGATACCCTTTCCCCAATCTCAAGAACCCCGAATCCAAATTTCTTGAATAGATATATCGCTGACCGCGCGGAATGCTAACCAAAGCACAGGCTGGATTGCAACGATCCACCAGGCTGATTTCGATCGCGGTTCTTTGAATCAACGAGTGACGTTGCATCGGCGAAAAGCAAGCGCGTTGCGAGGAGCGCAGCCGGCGATGCTGATATGGCCGCAGGCCGATATTCAACGGACCTTGTAGATCTCGATCGGTTTTCCCGCGGTGGACTGGTCCAGCTCGAGCCACTTCGGCAGGTCGCCCCGCAGCAACGCCGCGGCAAGGCCGTTCGGCGCATCCAGGCCCAGCGATATTTCTTCCGTGTTGCCGCGGCAGATCGCGACCAGCCCCACATGCTCGCGCTCGATGACGGCGCGGGCGGCGTCCGGCGTTCCAATGAAGGCGTCGAGCATGGCAAGGTTGCCGCCGACATTGCGGTGGTAAGGGCCGGCCAGCGCGCGGTGGCCGGTGAACATCAATATTCCCGAGCCGAGATTGGATGAGGCAAGCACCGTCGTCGCCGGCATCGCGGCAAGATCGTGGAAGTCGCCCGGCTTGCCGCAGGTCACGGCATGGTCGGGATCGGAATTGATCCGCTGCGGCGCTTTCTGGACCACGGACTGTGCCGCCGCCGCGACCCCGGCCCAGGTCGCGTTGAGCGAGACCAGCCACGCCATGACGATGCCGGTCGAGAGGCGCCACGAGGGCGCGGCGTCCGCCCGCAGCCGGATTTTCGCGATCCAGGCCGAGAGCGGCAATACGGCGAAGGCGACGGAGAAAGTCGAGCCGCGCACCTGCCAGAGGCTGACGCCGAAGGCGACGACAAGCAGGATGGTGGCGAGAATTTCCTCGCGGCGCAGGCGGAGGCTTCGCAGTTGAAAGCCGATCAGCAGGATAGCGATGAAGGGCGTCACATAGCGCGCCGCCATCAGCTTCGGCTGGTGGATGGCGACGCTCCAGAAGGGCTGCGCTTCGACCACGTCGGCCAGCCAGTAGGTGCGGATGCGCTCGTCCATGCCCGCATAGGGCGACGCCAGGCATTGCGGGAAGAACAGCATCACGGCGGCCGCGACCACCGCCGCCAGCGCCAACATGGAGACCAGCCGCACCCGGACTGTCGACGCGGCCAATGCAGCGGCCATCGCGAGGCCGAAGCCGGACAGCGCTGCCACCGCGAACTGGAAGGACGAGAAGGCGTCGCATTGGGCCGTGCCCCAATCGGCTGGCCGGATGGTCGCCACGAAGACCAGCAAGGCGATGCCGGCAAATCCGAGGCCGAAGCCTCGTGCGGTGATCCGCTCCCTGTCGTCGAGGACGAACAGGACGGCGGTACAGATGCCGAGCACCGCCACATAGGGAGCAGTCTCCATGCCGACAGCCAGCGTCAGGCCGGCGCAGATGCCCGACAGAAGGGCAGCGGGCCGCCAGGAGGGCGCTTCCATCAAGAGCCAGAGGCTGGCCGCCGTCAGCAACAGCTGGACATTGTGGTGGTCGATCACGCCCGGGCTATAGATCACCAGGAAGAAAAGCCCTGCCGTTGACAGGATGACCGCCGGCATCGCGACATTCGCGCCGGCGAAGCGCTGCGAGGCGCGCATCAGCACGAATATGGTCAGCCCGTAGAGCAAGGTCGGCCAGATGATCTGCGCGGCGCGTTCGGCGGTCGCGGGGCCGGCGCCGAGCGCATCGAAGGCCATGATGATCAGCGCGAGCGGCGTGTCCACCAGCCGCGACCAATGCATGACGAAGCCGCCCGAGGCGCCCATCCGGTATTGATGGAGATCGAACCAGCTTTGGCCGCCGAGCAGGTCGCGGACCTCGACCAGCCGCAGCATGCTGTCATTGTCGGCGCCATAGTTGGCAAGGGTGGGGAAGCCGGACACCGCGTTGATCGCCAGCACCACCAGCGTGGCGCACAACGCAAGCAGGAGATTGTTTTTCCAACCGGTGCCTTGCACGGTCATACTGGTCGCAATGCCCTGGAGAGTTTTCGCGATCCTGCATCATCGGGCGTAACAAAGCGTAAAGCGGCAGAGGCAATCCGGATTACGGCGTCCTGGTTGCAACCCAGATCACGTGACGGGCGCCGCGCTTGCCGTTGGCCCGCGTGTGGATCTCCTCGACCGCGAAACCGGCCTGCGTCAGGCGCCGGGTGAAGCGGCTGTCCGGCCCCTGCGACCAGACCGCCAGAACGCCACCGGGCTTCAAGGCGGCATGCGTGGCCGCCAGCCCGGCCGCGTCATAGAGCGTATCATTGCCCTTGTAGACGATGCCTTCGGGGCCGTTGTCGACGTCGAGCAGGATGGCGTCCCAGATAGCCTTCTCCGCCCTTATCAACTGACCGACATCGACTTCCTGAATGGTGACGCGCGGATCGTCGAGACAGCCGTCGAAGATTTTCGCCATCGGGCCGCGCGCCCAGGCGACGACTGCGGGAACCAGTTCGGCGACGGTGACGGTTGCGTCCTCGTCAAGCGCGGCGAGGGCGGCGCGCAAGGTGAAACCCATGCCGAGCCCGCCGATGAGGATATCTGGCTGCTTGCGCCCGGCGATCCGCTCGCAGGAAAACCTGGCGAGCGCTTCCTCGGAGCCGCTGAGGCGGCTGTTCATCAGCTCGTTGGTGCCGAGCATGATCGAGAATTCATCGCCTCGCCGCTTCAGGCGAAGTTCCTGGCCGCCATCAGGCGTGCGGGCGGAATCAACCTGAATCCAGGGGATCACGGCCTGATTCCACTTTTTGGGATCATGCTCTCATTTTTTGTTTGGGGCATGATCTTTACCAAAAACCGGCTCCCACTTTTTGGGATCATGCTCCGACCGCGACGGCCGGCTGGCTCCAGCGCGCGGCGAGCAGCCGGTAGGGGATTAGCGCCACGACGGCGATGATCAGCTTGACCGAAAGGTCGCCAAGCGCCCAGGACACCCAGCGCATCGTCTCGACCGGCAGCACGCCCACCAGCGGCGCGGTCTCCAGCGCGAAGCTGTCGTTGGGGCCGGCAAAGGCGAAGGCGGCGGAGAAGGCGATGCCGAAGAAGACGATCGTGTCGAACACCGAGCCGACCAGCGTGCCGATGATCGGCGCGCGCCACCAGCTCTGCCGGCGCAGCCGGTTGAAGACGGTGACGTCGAGCAATTGCGCGATAAGGAAGGCGGCGCCCGAAGCGGCGGCGATGCGCACCAATCGGTCGGCGGCGGTCTCGAATTCGATCAGCCCGTGGCGGAACAGGAAGGGCGGGATCAGGATCGAGCAGGTCACCGCCGTCATGAAGCCGACGAACACCACCTTGCGCGCCACGGCCGGGCCGTAGCGGCGGTTGGCGAGGTCGGTGACCAGGAAGGAGAAGGGATAGGTGAAGGCGCCCCAGGTCAGCACGTCGGCCAGCGCCAGGCCGCCGACCTGGCCCTGCATCGGGAACTGCACGAGGATGTTCGACGCCACGACGACAAGCGCCATGGCGGCCACGAAGGGCAGATATCGCGTCAGGAAATTCATTTTTTTATCCTGGGTAATGGAACCAGCCGAGCGTCATGGCGACGCTCGCTCTTGTTTCGAGCACCGGTTTGCGCGGTGCTCGAGGCGGTCGTCCCCCGCCTGAAAGCTGCTTTAAGCGGCCGACTGCTCGGCAAGCTTCTTGGCGATCTGCTTCTTGAGCAGGCGGGCGCGCTGCGACAATTCCTTGACGTCGGCCTTGGCCAGGAAGGCGTCGAGGCCGCCGCGGTGCTCGACCGAACGCAGCGCGTTGGCCGAAATGCGCAGGCGAACGTTCTGGTTCAGCGCTTCGGAAATCAGCGTCACATTGACCAGGTTCGGCAGGAAGCGACGCTTGGTCTTGTTGTTGGCGTGGCTCACATTGTTGCCGGTCTGGACTGCCTTGGCAGTGAGTTCGCAGGTGCGGGACATTTGTCTAACCTTCAGTTTCTAAACCTGCCAAACCATACTGCCCGCGCCGGGCGGCGCGCGGTCTCGGTCAGGCGGCCTTTGGAAAAGTTGGCGTTCCATAGTGGCATTTCACAACTGCGTCAAGCTCCGGCACGCCGCCGGCAGCAAGTCACGCTCCATATAAAGGCCGGATTTCACACTATAAGCCTTTCGTGAAGGGATATGCCAGGCTGGAGCCGCTGCGTTCCGGCCGAACCGCCAGGGATTCGCCAGCCGCCATGCTCCGCCCATCTCATGCATTTACCACCTTGCTTGCCCTTGCCGTGCCGGCAACAAGCTTCGCCGCCTCCAGCCCACAATCCTTCAAGGGCGAATATACGGTATCCTTCCTTGGCCTTTCGATAGCGAAGTCAACGTTTTCCAGCCGTTATGAGAACGGCGTCTACTCGATCGACGGCAGCGTCTCGGCCGCAGGACTGGCCAAGCTTTTTGACGATACGCGTGGGACGATCTCGTCCAAGGGCACGATTTCAGGTCAGAAAATGGTGCCGCAGGCGTTCCGAGCCGACTATACCTCCGGCAAGAAGGCGTCGCTGGTTGACATCCGTTTTGGCAATGGCGACGTCACCTCGACCAAGGTCGTTCCGGCGCCGGAAAAGCGCGATCCCAAGTCCTGGGTGCCGCTCGGCGCCGGCGACCTGAAGTCGGTGCTCGATCCGATGGCGGCGACCGTCATCTATGCCGACAGTCTCGACAAGGTGTGCGGGCGGACAGTCAAATTCTATGACGGCGAGATGCGCGCCAACCTGGCGCTGACCTACGCCTCGAAAGGCTCGATCTCGGTGCCTGGCTACAAGGGCGACACGGTGACCTGCAGGATGAACTTCGAGCCGGTCGCGGGCTACCGCAAGGGCCGCAAGGCGCTGGAGTTCCTGAAGAACAGGAGCCGGATGATGGTGACGTTTGCACGGCTCGGCAAATCCAGCGTATATGCGCCGATCCACGCGACGGTCGGGACCCAGATCGGTCCGTTGACCATCAGCGCGAGACGATTCGAAGCAGTCGATTAAGTCAGGCGCCACCGCGCGCCGGCGGGGGAATGGATGGGGCGCGCAACATTGATCGGGTTCTCGGCGGTCGCCATGTGGGCGCTGCTGGCGCTGCTCACCGACGCCTCGGGCCAAGTGCCGCCGTTCCTGCTGTCGGCCATCACCTTCGCCATCGGCACCTGCGTCGGCCTCGTGGCGCGGCTCGTGATGCCGGCTCCCGACCGGAGCCATAGGATCCCGCCACAGGTCTGGGTGATCGGCATAGCTGGGCTGTTCGGCTACCACTTCTTCTATTTCACGGCGCTGCGCAACGCGCCGGCGGTCGAGGCGAGCCTGATCGCCTATCTGTGGCCGCTGCTGATCGTGCTCGGCTCGGCGCTGATGCCGGGCGAACGGCTGGCCTGGAACCATGTCGTCGGCGCGCTGCTCGGCCTTGCCGGCACGTTCCTGATCGTTACCAAGGGCGGCGCGCTTGCCTTCGACGCGCGCTACGCCTTCGGCTACGCGATGGCCGCCGTCTGCGCGCTGTTGTGGTCGTCCTATTCGCTGCTGTCGCGGCGCTTCCCCTCGGTGCCGACCTCGATCGTCACGTGGTTCTGCGCGGCGACGTCGGTGCTTTCGCTGGCCTGCCATCTTCTGCTTGAGAAGACGGTGCTGCCGGATGGCCCTGGACAGTGGCTGGCCGTCATCGGGCTCGGCCTGATGCCGGTGGGTGCTGCCTTCTATGCCTGGGACATCGGCGTCAAGCGCGGGAACATCCAGGTGCTGGGCGCCGCGAGCTACGCCGCGCCGCTTCTGTCGACGCTGGTGCTGATCGCTGCCGGCGTCGCCGAGCCGTCGCTGCGCATCCTCGCCGCGTGCGTGCTCAACACCGGCGGCGCCGTGCTCGCGGCGAAGTCGCTGTTGATGCGCAAGCCGGCGGCCAAAGAGGTCAACGCATGATGCCGTTTCCCGGCGGCATCGAGGCCAACGCGAACGCGACGCTGCTGTTCTCGTTCGTCGCGGCCGTGATCTACGCCTTTGCGCTCGACATGCCTCCGAAATGGACGCGCACGGCGGCAAAGACGCTTGCCGTGGGCTCGCTGGCCGTGCTTGCCGCCATGCAGGGCGGTCCGCTGCCGCTCGTCGCGGCGCTGGGCTTGAGCGCCGTCGGCGACGCCTTCCTGTCGCGCGACGGCGAGAAGGCATTTCTCGGCGGGCTGGCGAGCTTTCTGGCCGGCCACATCGCCTATGTCGCGCTGTTCTTGCAGGCGGGCGGCGGGCTCGGCCTGTTGAGCGCCGAATCGTGGCGTGGCGCGATTGCGCTGGCCATGGCCGCATTCAGCATCGTCATGCTTGCCGCGCTCTGGCGCCGCGTCGGCCCGCAGCTGCGGATCCCGGTCGCCGTCTATGTGGCGGCGATCCTCGTCATGGGTATTTCGGCGCTCACCACAGACAAGGTCTGGGTGATTGCCGGCGCGGTGCTGTTCATCGCCTCGGACGGGCTCTTGGCAACCGAGCGCTTCCTGCTCGCGGCGATCTCGCCGCATCGCGTTTGGATGCGCCATGCGGTCTGGGTGCTTTACTACGCCGCCCAGCTGGCGATCACGCTGGGATTTTTATTGGGCGTAGCCGGTTAGGACGTCTTGGGCTGCCAGCCCGGCTCGGCCAGCTCGAAGGCGGCAAAATCGAAGCCCGGCGCCACGGTGCAGCCGACCAGCGTCCATTCGCCGAGGCTGCGCGCCGATTGCCACCAGCCGGCCGGCACGACGATCTGCGGCCGCTCGCCTGCGGCAAGGGCCGTGCCCAGCACCTGCTCGATGACCATGCCCACGCCTTCCTCATGCATCGACAGCGCCAGCGGCGCGCCGGCATGGAAGTGCCAGACTTCGGCCGCGTCCGTCACCCGATGCCAGGCCGAAAGCTGGCCTTGCTCAAGCAGGAAATAGATCGCGGTCGAATGACCGCGCGGGCCGCCGGCGGCGTCGCGAAAGGTCTCGGCATACCAGCCGCCCTCGGGATGCGGCTTGAGGCCTAGCGTTGCGATGATCTCGGCGGCGCTGGTGGTCATTCGCATCCTTTGCCTTGATGCGTGTCGTTATCCCAAAAACGCTGAACGACATACTTTGCATTTGATGCGTGTCGTTGTCCCAAAACCGCTATGCACTTTTGGGCGACACGCATTAGAAATTATCCTTGCGCTTGCGGATCTCGGCAAACACCTCGGCGTCGGATGCGTTCTTCATGCCGAGATGCTTGCGGATCGCCGGATCGTGCCAGCGCAGGAACGGGTTGGTCGACAGTTCCTCGCCGATGGTGGTCGGCAGCGTCGGCCTGTTGTCCGCGCGCAGCGCCTCGATCCTTGCCGCGCGCTGCTTGAGCGCCGGGTTGCTGGGGTCGACCGACACCGCAAAGCGGGCATTGGCCAAGGTGTATTCGTGGCCGCAATAGATGGCGGTTTCCGCCGGCAGCGCCGCCAGCTTCTTCAGCGATTCATACATGACCGGCGGCTTGCATTCGAACAGGCGGCCGCAACCCAGCGCAAACAGCGTGTCAGCGGTGAAAGCCACCTTCGAGGCCGGCAGGTGGTAGGAGACGTGACCGGCGGTATGGCCGGGCGTCTCGATGACCTCGATCCTTTCCTCCCCAAGGCGCACGACCGAGCCCTGGCCGACCGTGTCGTCGATGCCCGGGATTTTCGCCTTCTCGGCTTCCGGACCGACGATGCGAAGCTTGAAGCGCTCCTTCAGTGCCAGATTGGCTTCGACATGGTCGGCATGATGATGCGTGGTGAGGATCAATGTCGGCGTCCAGCCGGTGCGCTTGATCGCCGCCAGGATCGGCGCCTCTTCCGGCGCGTCGATGATGGCCGTCTGTCCGCTTTTCGGGTCATGGACCAGTACGCCGAAATTGTCGGTGCGGCACATGAACTGCTCGATTTCGACCGCCATCGCATGTCTCCATTTGTCGTCGCAGACATAGGGCGGCCGGCCGCCGATGTCATCCGGGTTTGTCGAACTTGCCGCCTTTGTTGAACTTGAGCCCCTTCGCAGCTACCGTCCCGGCATGCATTCAGATATCGTCGACCTGCGTTCCTTCTATTCGACCACGCTCGGACGCCTGGCCGAGCATTCGATCACCATGGCGCTTTCGTCCATATGGGCAACCGTTCCCAACGAGCGGCTGGTCGGCCTCGGCTACACGCTGCCATGGCTGGAACGCTTCGGTACCGATGCCGAGCGGGTCTTTGCCTTCATGCCGGCGACGCAGGGCGCGGTGGTGTGGCCGGTGTCGGGGCCGGCGGCGACGGCGCTGGTCTTCGACGAGGAGCTGCCGCTGGTCGATTCCTGCATCGACCGCATGCTTCTGGTGCACTCGCTCGAACATGTCGAAAACCCGCGCGAGACGCTGAACGAGATCTGGCGCGTGCTGTCGCCGGCGGGCAGGGTTGTCATCGTCGTGCCCAACCGGCGCGGCGTCTGGGCGCGGTTCGAGCACACGCCCTTCGGCAACGGCCGGCCGTTCTCGCGCGGCCAGTTGACCGAGTTGCTGCGCGAGGCGAACTTCACCCCGGCGACATGGAGCGATGCGCTGTTCTTCCCGCCGTCGCCGCGGCGTTTCATGATGCGGTTCCACAATGTGCTGGAGAAAGCCGGCCGGCGGTTTTGGCCGATCTTTTCCGGCGTCATCGTCGTCGAGGCGCAGAAGCGGCTCTATCAGGGTGTGCCGGTCGCGCAGCGCGCCTCTCGCCGCGTCTTCGTGCCGGTCTTTTCGCCGCAGGGGGCGACGCGGCTTGGCCGGCGGTCGACGCCGCGCCCGGCCAAGTGACGCGTTCGTGATCGCCGCCGCGCCTTGCATCGCGCTTCGATCGTCACCCTATCTGAGGCATGCCCGCCCAGCGCGGTATTCATGACCGCCGCGGAAACCAGGAATATCCTTCATGGACGACCAGACCGATAGAAAGCCGGGCCCAAAAAAGGCCGCCGTCTCGGTCGAGGCGAGCAGCCTCGCCGACCAGGTGGCGACGATCAAGCAGGGGCTGAAGTCCTCGCCTGTGCGCCGGCAGCTTACCTGGGTCTCCATCGGCATCGTCGCGGTCATTGTCGCAACCTCAATCGGACAGGTCCTGCTCAACCGCTGGAACCAGCCTTTCTACGACGCGCTGGCCCGGCGAGACATCGCTGATTTCCTGCACCAGCTTCTGGTCTTCGCGATGATCGCCGGCGGGCTTCTGGTGCTCAATATCGGCCAGACCTGGCTCAACCAGATGATCCGCTTGCGGCTGCGCGAGGCGCTGACACTCGACCTGATCGATCAATGGATGCGCCCGGCGCGTGCCTTCCGGCTGGCCAATGCCGGCGCCATCGGCGTCAATCCCGACCAGCGCATGCAGCAGGATGCCGCTCACCTGTCGGACCTGTCGACGGATCTCGGCGTCGGCCTGCTGCAGTCGTTCATCCTGCTCGTCTCCTTCATCGGCGTGCTGTGGGAGTTGTCTTCCGGCTTTGTCTTTCACGTCGGCGGCTATTCGCTGGCGATACCGGGCTACATGGTCTGGGCCGCGTTCCTCTATGCCGGCATCGCCTCGTGGCTGAGCTGGCTGGTCGGGCGCCCGCTGATCAGCCTCAACAGCGAGCGCTATACCCGCGAAGCCGAACTGCGCTCCTCCATGGTGCGGGTCAACGAGAACGTCGATGCGATAGCGCTCTATCATGGCGAGCCCGATGCCAGGCGCCGGCTCGAGCTCGATCTCGGCACGGTGCTGGGCGCCATGCGGCGCATCTTCACCGCGCAGATCAACCTGTCCTGGGTGACCGACACCTATGGCTGGATAACGGTGGTGGCGCCCATCCTGGTGGCTTCACCGGTCTATTTCTCGGGCGACATCTCGTTCGGCGGGCTGATGATGGCGGTCGGCGCCTTCAACCAGGTCCATTCGTCCCTGCGCTGGTTCATCAACAACATCGGCAGCATCGCCGACTGGCGCGCGACGCTGATGCGCGTGGCCGATTTCCGGATCGCGCTGGAAGAAACCGATGTGCTGCACGGCACGGAAAGGCGCATCGAGTTCAGAGAAAACGCCAATGGCAGCCTGACCTTCGAGAAACTCCAGGTGGCTTCTCCGGAAGGCTGCACCAAGCTCGCGGACCCGCAAGTCGAGATTCATCCCGGCGAGCGCATCATGATCACCGGCGAGCCGGGCGCCGGCAAGACATTGTTCTTCCGCGCCATTGCCGGCCTGTGGCCATGGGGGAGCGGGCTGATCGGCCTGCCGGCGGGAGAGACCCCGATCTTCGTGCCGCGCGTTCCATACTTCCCGGCTGGCACGTTGCGCGAGGTCCTCGACCATCCGAACGGATCTGCGCCGGCCAGCGATGCCGAAATTTCGGCGGTGCTTGCCGAGGTCGGCCTCGAGCGGCTGTCATCCTCGCTCGACCGCAGCGGGCGTTGGGAGCGTGAACTGGGCGATGATGAGCAGCGAGCGCTGGCTTTCGCCCGGATCGCCGTGCGCAAACCAAGATGGGTGATCATCGACGAGGCTCTGGACGCATTCGACGGTCCGTCGCTGCGGCGGGTGCTGGCCATGCTGCAGACCCGCCTGCCCGATGCCGCCATCCTCAATATCGGGCGCGGCCTGCACAACCCCCAGTTCTTTCCGCGCTCCTTGAACATCGTGAAGGATACGGGGGCTCCGGCTTTGAAGCCCGTGCGTGTGCGGGCCGGGGCGATCGAGCCGCCACCAGCCGCTGCCCGCGCCAAGAAGAAATAGCTTTATTTCGCCGCGATCGCCGGGAAGAGTGGACGGCGTCGTCAGGACGCTCGCGGCCATGCTCGAGATGCTCAGCCTGCTTGCCTGCCTAACCTGCGCCGAGGCAGCGCCGTTGCCGCCAATCGGCGACGGCGCGCCCGTGGATGTCGAGCTCGTGCTTGCCGTCGACATTTCGCAGTCGATGGATGAGGAGGAGTTCGCCCTGCAGCGCGCCGGCTATGTCGAAGCGTTGCGCCACCCCGATTTCATCAATGCCGTGCGATCGGGTTCCAGGGGCCGCATCGCGCTCGCCTATTTCGAATGGGCGGGCGTGGTGCGCGACGACGGGGTCATAGCCTGGCAGGTCATCGACAACGAAGACAGCGCCTACGCCTTCGCCGAAAAGATCGCCGCGCGGCCGTTCCGCAGCTTTCGCGGCACCTCGATCTCCGGCGCGCTCGGCTTCGGCGCGGGGCTTCTGGAGAGCGCCGGCTTTTCGGCGCCGCGCCGTGTCGTCGACATATCGGGCGACGGGCCGAACAACACCGGGCTGCCGGTCGCCGCGATCCGCGATGCCGCGGTCGCCAGGGGCATCGTCATCAACGGCCTGCCGATCCTGATCAGCCCGTCGCCGAGCGTCAGCCATCTCGACCGCTATTATGCCGACTGCGTGACCGGAGGCGCCGGCTCCTTCGTTCTGCCGATTTATGCAGCGTCGGAATTTTCGACCGCCATACGCCGCAAGCTGATCCAGGAGGTGAGTGGCCTCACCGACGCCAGAGCCATTCGCGCCGAGGATCCGACGCCTGTCGACTGCCTGCTGGGCGAACGCCTGCGGCACCGGTATTCCGATCCCTACTTTCCGGAGCTCGACAGGTAAGCCGGCCGCTGCTTCAGACCGCCCTGGCGCCGTATTTGGCGCGGAACTCGTCGTAGCAGTCGCGCCGCCAGCGGCGGCCGACGACATAGCCGCGCAGGAGTTCGGCCGGCGAGTAGCCGAGCGACTTGGACGACCGGTTGGCGTTGTAGCCCGAAAAGGCCTGCGGCAACCTGCCCTTGAGGGTATCGGCGATGATCTGCCGCGCGATCATGTAAGGTGGAACGTCGGGATAGCGATCGGCAATATAAGGATGCTTGTCGATCAGATTGGCGTAGGCCTCGACATAGCCGTCGCGGCGGCCGGAGATCGAATTCTCCGAATTGTACTTCTTCCAGTCGATGTCCTCGGACAGCAAGGCGCCGCTGCGCTGGGCAAAGCGCAGCAGCAATTCGCGATCCTGCATGCGTGTCACGTCGCTGTCGTAGCCGCCGATCGCGAGCAGCGACTCGTGCCTTGCCGTGATCGCCGAGCCGGCAATGAAGATGGTCTGGGCGACCAGGGCGCGCTGCAGCGTGCTCTTGTCGAGGAAGGCATCGCGATTGATGCATTTGGTGCTGCGGCCGCCCTTCAGCGACAAGAAGGAACTGATCAACACCTCGAGCGAAGGGTTTTCGTGGAAGCGCGTCAGCGTCCGCTCCAGCCGGTCCGGCAGATAGACATCGTCCGAATCGAGGAACGTCACGACCGGCGCCCGCGCGCGCTCTATGCCCGCATTGCGCGCCGCATTGGCGCCGCGCCATTTGGCGCCGACATAGATCAGCCTCGGGTCGCGGATTTCGGCTAGCGCGGCGGCCGTCCCGTCGGTCGAACCGTCATCGACCACGATGTGCTCGAAGCGGGTAAGTGTCTGCGCCAGAACGCTTTCCACCGCGCGCACGACCTGGCTGCGCCGGTTGTGGGTCGGCGTGATCACTGAGATCAGCGGAACGTCCTGGTTCGACATCGGGCTGCCGCTACCGGTCGGATCTGGCATCTGTCGGAAAGTCGACGGCTATCTTGGTGTCCACCTCTGATTTGCGGTCGACGCTACAAAAAAGCCACCCTTGTGTCACGCCGCGCTCGCCAAGAAATGCCGAAATCAGCGGGTTTTCCGTAACCTTGCGGTCTGATGGCAACACTATCGGCGTTTCGCCTGGCGTAACTGCCCGCTGGGCGAGGTCAGAGGTCGGCTTTGTCTCGATGACGTCCAAGGTAATCGACCAGACTACCTGGCTTTTGCATGGTGATCCCACGAGGCCGGCCGATCGGCTTCGATCCCATGAAGGAGCAGGATCATGACCGCTTACGCCGTTGCCCATATGCGCCAAGTCACGCCGGGTCCCTGGATGATCGAATATCTGGAGAAGATCGACGCCACGCTGGCGCCGTTCGGTGGGCGCTTTGTCGTCCATGGCGGCGACGTCAAGGTCGTCGAAAACAGCTGGCCCGGGCACCTGATCGTCATCGAATTCGCCGACAGGCGGCATGTGAGGGACTGGTACCGGTCGCCGGCTTATCAGGCGATCCTCCCGCTGCGCACCGAGAATTCTGAATCCGACGTGATCTTCGTTGACGGCGTCGAGCATCCGCACAAGGCTACGGATGTGCTTGGAATTGGCTAACTGTGCACGACATAGTCGGGCACGATTTCAACCTTGTCGCGAACGAGCCCTGCCGCCAGGCTGAAATGGCCGAGAAACGCGAATGTGTAGAACGTCAGGCCGACGATCGCCGCGAAGGGAATTTGCCAGACCGGCATGCCGGTCTGCGGCGCGTGATTCACCACGCGCCGCAGCGTGCGCCACGACATTGTCCCCCAGCGCGTGAATGATTTGACGATGCGCCGGGCGCGGCTGGGGGAGTGGAGCTCGACGAATTTTCGATCGGCATCCCTGCCGGTCACCAGCGCGCGCCAAAAGAAGAACCGCCAGCCGCGCGGGGAATAGTGGTGGACGCGCGCGTCCACGTTGACGATTTTGTGGCCTTCACCCCAAAGCTGATGCATCAGGAGCGTGCAGGAGACCTTGAAGCCGTTGTGTGCTGGAAACGGGTGGCTGGATATCCAGTCGCGCCGGAAAGCGATCTTGTTTGCATTGATAGCACGCTTCGAGGCAAATCTCTTGTCTCCCTCAGCCATCGGGAAGAACCAGATCAACGCGAAGGTCCGCGAGAAGAAGTCATCATGGGAAAGATAGGTGTGCCCATTGACGCAGATGGTATCAGGGTCGTCGAAGGGCTTCAGCAGGGTTGGGAGCCAGCTTCGTTCCGGAACTGTGTCGGAATCGAGAAAAACAAGGACGCTTCCTTCGCTCCAAGGAATGCCGTTGTTCTTGAGGTCGTAGTATCTGCCGCCGGGACAGGCAGCGAAGGCCAGGTCGGCAACCTGCGCCAATTGGGGCGCTTCGGCTCCGATGCGGCTTCGCAATGAGACGGCGTCAGTTTCGAGGCCGCCATGCGAGATAATGACCTTCGGCCTCGCAAATCCGGTAGCGGAAACCTGGGCGATCTCGCGCGCCAAGGCTTTGAGCCCAAGCCCAATCTCATCCCAGTCGATGGATTTGGCATTCTCCATCTCCATGACGACAGAATAGGCAGGATGTTCAGCCATCGCGACACAGCCAATTAATCAAAAGTAGTGGCTATAGCCCTGACAGCATGCTGTCAAATCATCGAGATGCAATTGTGCACTGGGAATTTGTTAGATGGGCTATTTTATCATTCGGTATCGGAAGCTGGACGGGTCGGCATATTCGGACAGGAAACGCTTTCGCCATTCTTCATTGATTGCATCGCGCTGGATTTCGAGACCTGACCGGAGGTTGGTCTCCCAGTTGGGCTCCACATTCACGAGCTGCGCGAGTTTGGTCAGGCTCCCTGCCGGATCGCGCTGAAGCTGCTCGTAAGTCAGGGGGAGGAAGGACAGGCCGTTCTTCGCGAACCAACCGTCCCATGTCACGTTCTCCATCAAAATCTTTTCCAGGGACTCTGCGATTGCATGGCCGTCATAGCGTGGCGGTACATGGCTGATCTCGCTGGATCGGAATTCGCGGGTTTGACGCGCACGTGCCCATGAGATCGCCTGGCCGAGCAGATCGTCACGGGTTAAGCGTACATAGCTCAAATTCGGAAGGCTGGCCGGCAGCTTCACCTTCTTGGCCAGTTGTGTGAACTGGCTCGCAAAGAGCTTGATTGCGTAGACACCGGTAGAGGACCGTCCCTCGGTCAGCGCACGCAGAAGCTGTGCGCGGGGATCTCGCGGGTAACCCGGCAACTCCAGCAGACGTCGCCCGCCAAACCATTCCAGCGGATGGCCCAGCCCGGCGGAAGCCATCAATCCCGCGAGATGATTGCTGCCGCTCCGCGGTGATGTGCAGACGAGAATTCCCGCCCGTACTTCGGACAGAATGTTCGGCGGGATTTCCACCACTGCTGGGGGCCGGCGAAAGAGACGCATTCCGTCATCGCCTCAGCAGAAACACCGCCTGCTGGCCGAAGAAGTTCCAGAACCACCAGGGCATCGACAGGCCGATCTTCTGGCCGTTGGCGTCGAGCGCGGTCGCCTTCTCGACGGTCGCGCCGAGCTCCTCGCACAGGTTGACGAAGTCGCGGATGGTGCAGAAGTGGATGTTGGGCGTGTCGTACCAGGAGTAGGGCAGATCCTTGGTGACCGGCATCCTGCCCTTGACCAGCAGCGAAAAGCGCACGCGCCAGTGGCCGAAATTGGGGAAGGAGACGATGGCGCGGTTGCCGATCCGAAGCAGCTCGTCGAGCACGACCTTCGGGTTGCGCGTCGCCTGCAACGTCTGCGACAGCACGACGAAGTCGAAGCCCTTGTCGGCGTAGAATTTCAGATCCGTGTCGGCGTCGCCCTGGATGACCGATAGCCCGCGCGCCACGCATTCGTTGACGCCGCGCTGCGACAATTCCAGCCCGCGGCCGTCGACCTGCTTGGTCTCCTGCAACAATTCCAGAAGCAGGCCGTCGCCCGAGCCGACATCGAGGACGCGCGAACTGGGCGGGATGAGATCGGCGACGACGTCGAGGTCGACGCGCTGGGCGCGATTGACCGTCATGGCTTCGCCTCCTGCAAGGCGCATGATCCCGGCCCGAAAAGTCTGCAACTTTTTGCGTTCGCTGGCCTTCGGTTCGGGGTCATAGGTTGAGGCCCCTGGCGCGGGCGGCCGACGCGATGAAGCCGTTGATGGCCGCGAACAGCTCCGGCTCGTCGAGCAGGAAGGCGTCGTGGCCGCGATCGGTCTCGATCTCGACGAAAGAGACGGAAGCGCCCGCCGCGTTCAAGGCATGCACGATCGACCGGCTCTCCTCGGTCGGGAACAGCCAGTCGCTGGTGAAGGAGACCAGGCAAAAGCGCGTCTTCGTGCCGGCGAAGGCGTCGGCGAGACGCCCGCCGTGATCTGCGGCAAGGTCGAAATAGTCCATCGCGCGGGTCAGATAGAGGTAGGAGTTGGCGTCGAAGCGGTCGACGAAGGTCATGCCCTGGTGGCGCAGATAGCTTTCGATCTGGAAATCGGCGTCGAAGCCGAAGGTGAGCGCATCGCGGTCCTGCAGGTTGCGGCCGAACTTGCGGTGGAGCGCGGCTTCCGAAAGGTAGGTGATGTGGGCGGCCATGCGCGCGACGGCGAGGCCCTTTTCCGGCCGCTTGCCGAAATCGAGATATTTGCCGCCGTGCCACTCCGGATCGGCCATGACGGCCTGTCGGCCGACCTCGTGGAAGGCGATGTTCTGCGAGGAATGGCGGGCGCCGGTGGCGATCGGCAGGGCGCAGAACACGCGCTCCGAATGGCTCGCCGCCCATTCCAGAACCTGCATGCCGCCCATCGAGCCGCCAAGCACGCAAAACAGCTTTTCGATGCCGAAATGATCGACCAGCATCGCCTGCGCGCGCACCATGTCACGGATGGTGATGATCGGCAGGTCGAGCCCGTAGGGCTTGCCGGTGGAAGGGTTGGTCGAGGCCGGGCCGGTCGAGCCGAGGCAACCGCCGATGACATTGGAGCAGATGACGAAGAAACGGTTGGTGTCGATGATCTTGCCGGGGCCGATCAGCACCTCCCACCAGCCGGGCTTGCCGGTCACCGGGTTGGTGTTGGCGACGTGCTGGTCGCCGGTCAGCGCGTGGCAGACGAGGATGGCGTTGGAGCGCGCGTCGTTGAGCGTGCCGTAGGTCTGATAGGCGATCTGGAAAGGCGAAAGGATAGTGCCGGCGTCGAGCTTCAGCGGCTTGTCGGGGCCGAACTGCAGCACCGGGCTCGACGGATGGTCGACCTCGTCCTTGGTTCTTGCAGCGCGCTGAGCGGCCATGTCCGTCCTCATCCTGTCCCGATCGGTCTCGTCCCGATGCGGTGTCCGGCCGGCAGCGGACAATAAAAAACCGGCATTGCCGTCGCAAAGCCGGTTACAGGTTGCAAACGGCCCTTTAGCGAGTTGTTTAACGTGGCTGCAAGCCGACCGGCCAAATCACCACGGAAGTCTGGCAGCTCTTCTAGGACCAGCGCCGCGCTTCGTCAACGGGTAGCCGCTTCGCGGCACCAAGCGGTAGCACTCGACATTCCAGCCCGTGGCCTGTATTTCCGCTGCGGCCTTGAAGAGGCCCTCTCGACGGATTTGTGACATGAAGCAGGATCAGCCCCGTCCGACGCCCCGCGCGGGCATCATGGACATCGAGGCCTATGTGCCGGGAAAAAGCACCGCGCCAGCCGGCGTGATGAAAGTCTACAAGCTGTCGTCGAACGAAAATCCGCTCGGCCCTTCGCCGAAGGCGATCGAAGCCGCGCGCGAAGTCGCGGCGAAGCTCGACGTCTATCCCGACGGCACGGCGCGGCGGCTGCGCGAGGCGATCGGCGAGGTGCATGGGCTCAATCCGGCGAACATCATCTGCTCCAACGGCTCCGACGAGATCCTCGGGCTCCTGGCGCAGGCCTATCTCGCGCCGGGCGACGAGGCCGTGTTCACCGAGCACGCCTTCATGGTCTACAAGATCTACATCCAGGCGGCGGGTGCCAAGCCAGTGGCGGTCAAGGAAACCGACGAGCGCGCCGACATCGACGCGATCCTGGCCGCGGTGACGCCGGCGACGCGGATCGTGTTCCTAGCCAATCCCAACAATCCGACCGGCACCTATGTGCCGTTCCAGGAAGTGCGCCGGCTGCACGCGGCCTTGCCGAAGGACGTGCTCCTGGTGCTCGATGCGGCTTATGCCGAATATGTGCGGCGCAACGACTATGAAGCCGGCATCGAGCTGGCGGGCAGCTCCGAAAACGTGGTGATGACCCGCACTTTCTCAAAGCTCGGCCTCGGCGGCGCGCGCATCGGCTGGATGTATGGGCCGGCTCATATCGTCGATGCGATCAACCGCATCCGCGGTCCCTTCAACGTCAATGCCACCGCGATCGAGGCCGGCATCGCCGCGATCCGCGACCGCGCCCATATCGAGCGCAGCGTGACACATAACGAGAAATGGCTGGCCTGGCTTAGCGCGGAACTGACCGGGCTTGGCCTGCGCGTCACGCCCAGCGTCGGCAATTTCGTGCTGATCCATTTTCCCGACGGCAAGAAGCATTCAGCGGCGGCAGCGGACGATTATCTCAGCCAGCGCGGTTACATCCTGCGCCGCGTCACCGGCTATGGCTTCCCCAACGCGCTGCGCATGAGCATCGGCACCGAAGAGGCCAATCGCGGCGTCATCGATGCGCTCAAGACCTTCCTGAAAAGCTAGAACGCCATGGCATCACCGATGTTCGAGAAAATAGCGCTGGTCGGCATCGGCCTGATCGGCTCGTCGCTTGCGCGTGTCATCCGCCGCGAGGGGCTTGCCACGCACATCGCCATCGCGACGCGCAGTGCATCGACGCTGAAGCGCGCCGAGGAGCTTGGTCTTGGCGATTCCTACACGACGGATGCCAGGGAAGCGGTGGGCGATGCCGACCTCGTCATCGTCTCGGTGCCCGTCGGCTCGTCCGGCGAGGTCGCGGCCGAGATCGCGCCGGCGCTGAAGAAAGGCGCCATCCTGACCGACGTCGGCTCGACCAAGGCCTCGGTGATCGCGCAAATGCAGCCGCATGTGCCGGAAGGCGTGCATTTCATCCCCGGACACCCGCTGGCCGGCACGGAAAAGTCCGGACCGGATGCCGGCTTTGCCGATCTCTTCGAGAACCGCTGGTGCATCTTCACGCCGCTGCCGGGCACCGATCCAGCGGCGCTCGAGACGCTGTCTGAATTCTGGCGGCGCTGCGGCTCCAACATCGATACGATGGACCCGCAGCATCACGACATGACACTCGCGATCGTGTCGCACCTGCCGCATATCATCGCCTACAACATCGTCGGCACGGCGGACGACCTGGAAGCGGTGACCAAGAGCGAAGTCATCAAATATTCCGCTTCCGGTTTCCGCGACTTCACCCGCCTTGCCGCCTCCGACCCGACCATGTGGCGCGACGTGTGCCTGCACAACAAGGACGCGATCCTGGAGATGCTGGCGCGTTTCTCGGAGGATCTGGCCTCGCTGCAGCGGGCGATCCGCTGGGGTGACGGCGAGAAGCTCTTCGACCTCTTCACCCGCACCCGCGCCATCCGC
The DNA here is from genome assembly GCF_057784215.1 of Mesorhizobium sp. CNPSo 4661. Taxonomy (NCBI): domain Bacteria; kingdom Pseudomonadati; phylum Pseudomonadota; class Alphaproteobacteria; order Hyphomicrobiales; family Phyllobacteriaceae; genus Mesorhizobium; species Mesorhizobium sp. CNPSo 4661. The sequence continues at coordinate 268,932 of NZ_JBWGIO010000005.1, forward strand.
CGCTCGATCATCGAGGCCGGCCAGGATATCGACGTGCCGGACTTTGGCCGCCAGGCGGTCGAACACCCAAGCAAGCCTTAAGCTTCCGCACCGGACTTTCACCGGTCGGCTACTTTCGAGATTGGCCAAAACGCCCGGTCGTTCGTCATTCTCGGGCGGAGCAAGGAGCGAAGCAACGCGCGCAGACCCGAGGATCCATTCCGTGACTTCCGAGTGCGGCTGCGGTGCAGAATTCTTGCTCCGCCGCATTCCACGGCTCAGGTCACGGAATGGATTCCAGGGTCTCCGCGACGCCGCTTCGCGGCTGCTCCGCCCAGGAATGACGAGGTTGAGCGGCTTCCGCCACTGCCAGCGTTTGTGCCGATTTCGCGGAAATAGCGAGATAATCTTGCGCGCTAGCCTTGCTCCGATGACGGCCAGTGCGCCGCCATCATCGCCAGGGTTTCGGCCCGGTCCGGCGCGCCGAGCCGCCCGCCGAAGCGCAGGCATTTGAGCGCGGCGGCGGCGCTGGCAAAGCGCAGGGCTTCTTCCACGGGCATGGCCTCGGCAAGGCCGACGGCAAAGGCGCCGTGGAAGACGTCGCCGGCGGCGAGCGTGTCCACCGCCTTGACCTTCGGCGCCTCGACATGGCGCACACGCCCGGTCGTCCGGTCGTGCCACCAGGTGCCGGCCGCGCCGCCGGTCACCGCGACGAAGGCATCGGTGCGCGAGGCGAGGTCGGCGCAGGCGCTTTCGGGGTCGAGCGCGTGGCCGCAGACGATGCGCGCCGCCGGTTCGGACGCCACGATGTGCGAGGCCAAGGGCAGCAGGCGCTCCAGCACCTCGACGGGTGCCGTGTCGGCATCCAGGATCGCCGGGCGGCCGATCGATCTTGCCGCGCTCAAAGCCAGCGCCGCGGCGCCCGGCCAGCGGACATCCACCAGAACGGCATCGAAGGCGGAGAGGTCGGCGAGCGGCAGCGCCTCAGGGTCGGCTTGCGCCTTTTTGTCGTAGAAGGGAACGATGACGCGCTCGCCATGCGCATCCACCAGGATCGCGGCCAGCGCCGATCGCGCGCCGGCCACGCGGCGGATAAGGCTGCAATCGACGCCTTCGGCCTGAATGTCGGCGATCAGCTGGTCGCCGACCGGATCGTCGCCGGCGCTCGCCCAAAGCGACACTTCGGCGCCGAGGCGGCGCGCGGCGCAGGCGGCGCTCGTCGCCATGCCGGAGGCGATCTGGACGCCGTCGCTGGCGATGAATTTGCCTTGATGGGCGGGCAGCGTCTCGACGCGAAGGATCGTGTCGAGGGTGAAGGCGCCGACGCTGAGCAGTCTGACCCGCGGCGGCATTGCTGCGTTACTCCAACGGCTTGATCTTGCCGAGCGGGATGAAGCCTAGCGAGGCCTTGCCCTTGACGATCTTCAGCGGCAGGGACGGCTCCTTGCCAAGCATGGCAATGGCGGCAAAGCCCTGCTCGATTTCGCTCTTGTGCTCCGGCATGGCGCCGCCAAGGATGGCCGCCACCGCCTTGGGGTCCTTGAGCTTGATCGTCAGGCTTGCGTCGATCAGCCCTTCCGTGTCGACGGAGACCGGTCCGGACACGGTGATGCGCGCCGTGCCGGACGACAGGTCGAGCTTGGCGATGTCGATCGACTGGCCGCGCAGGCTTTTGGGCGGTGCCGCGATCAAGGCCACGCCGTTTTTCACCGTGACTTCGCCGCTGCCGTCCAAGGCGGGCAAGACGCGTCCGTCGATGGCATCCGCATTGATCTCCAGGTCGCCGAAGCTGCCGACATAATTGATGTCCTGGCCGGCCGGCTGCAGTTGGCCGGCCGCCTTGCCGGCGCTGAACAATTGCATCGGATCCGTGTCGTCCTGCGGGTCGGTCTGACCGTTCAGGCCTTCAGCCCGCAGCGAGACACTCCGCGGCAGCGGCCACCACACTTTGACATTGGCCTGCAGCTGGTCCCAATCGATCCACAGTGGCGGCATGCCGGGCGCCATCGTCCGCAGCGGCCCGCGCAGGTCGGCAACGGGTGACAAAGGCCCAGTGATCCCGGCGACAGCGTTGAAGCTTCCGGTGGAGGCCGCGACCTTCCGGGTGTCGTCCTCATAGGCGATGTTGTCGCAGGAAACCGTGAAGCTCATCGGATAGCCGCTGACGGCGAGGTTGGCGCAGCCGGCGGCGATCCCCTTGCTGCCCAGCCGCGCCACCGCCTGGTCGGCCTCGGTCTTGAGCCTGTCGGCGAGATAGAACCAGCCGCCGCTGTAGATGGCGAACAGCACGACAAGGAACGCGGCAAGCCAGAACAGCCGGCGGCGAGGTTTGGGCGATCGCTCGTCACTTGACGTCATGCTGCGGCTCTCGTTAACCCCTGATGTGCGAGCGGGCATTTACTCTCACGCAAACAAGCGGGGGACAGAAGAAGCACCTTGGCGGTGCGGTGTCGTTCACTCGAATGCGATCAGGCTTGGCGATATGGGCGATTTTTGGGTTTTTGGCTATGGGTCGCTGATCTGGCGGCCGGGATTTGCCCATGTCGAGACGCGCCGCGCCCGGCTTTACGGCTACCGGCGCTCGCTTTGCGTCTATTCCTTCGTGCATCGCGGCACACGCCGCCGGCCGGGCCTGGTGCTTGGCCTCGACCGGGGCGGCTCCTGCATCGGCCTCGCCTACCGTGTTCCCGGCAATTTACGTGACGAGGTGCTTTCCTACCTGCGCGAACGCGAGCTGGTGACCAGCGTTTATCTCGAACGCATGCTGGATATCCGGCTGGATGGCGGCGGGGGAGGAGGGGGCGGTCCGGTCGAGGCGGTCACCTACATTGTCGACCGGCAGCATGAGCAATATGCCGGCTCGCTCGATGCCGATCACGCCGCAAACGTCGTTCGCGGCGCCGTCGGCCAATCCGGCCGGAACGAGGACTATGTCTTGAGCACGCTCGAGCATCTCGAGGCGCTCGGCATTCGCGATCACTGGCTGGAGGAGGTGGGCCGCCAGGTCGCATCTTTGTGAGGGTCTGGTCCGATCAAAAAGCAAAACCATGCCTTTGACCTCCGCCGGACACGACCTAGCTTAGCGGCAACCCATCCCTTGGCCATCAGGCCCGTTCAGCACCACGGAGATCAGTCTTGCAGAAACGCCGTCTCGGTCGCACCGACCTTTCCATCGCGCCGCTTGTCCTGGGTGGCAACGTCTTCGGCTGGACTGCCGACGAGAAGACTTCCTTCGATCTGCTCGACCGGTTCGTCGGCGCGGGCCTGAACGCCGTCGATACGGCCGATGCCTATTCTCGCTGGGTTCCCGGCAACAAGGGCGGCGAATCGGAAACCATCATCGGCAACTGGATGAAAAGCCGCGGCAACCGCGACAAGGTGGTCGTCATCACCAAGGTCGGTTCCGACATGGGCCAGGGCAAGAAGGACCTGTCCGCCGCCTATATCGAAAAGGCGGTGGACGCTTCGCTGAAGCGGCTGCAAACGGATGTCATCGACCTCTATCTGTCGCACTGGCCGGATCCCGCCACGCCTTACGAGGAGACGCTCGGCGCCTATCAGCGGCTGCTCGAAAAGGGCAAAATCCGCTATCCCGGCTGCTCCAATCTCGATGCCGGCCAGCTGCGGGCCGCGCTCGACGTCGCCAGCCTGCGCAGCCTGCCGCGCTACGAGGTGCTGCAGCCCGAATACAATCTGTACGATCGCTCGTCGCTCGACGGACCGCTGCTCGACCTCTGCAAGGCCGAGGATATCGGCGTCATCACCTATTTCAGCCTGGCCAAGGGATTCCTGAGTGGCAAATACCGCAGCAAGGCCGATCTCGGCCAAAGCGAACGCGGGGAGGATGTGGCCGAGTATCTCAACGAGCGCGGCATGCGCATCCTGTCCGCGCTCGATGCGCTGGCGGAGCGCCATTCGGCCAAGCAGGCGGAAGTGGCGCTGGCCTGGATCATCGCGCGGCCGGGCGTCACCGCGCCGATCGCCAGCGCCACGACGCCGGCCCAGATGGACAGCCTGGTCCGCGCCGCGACGCTCAAGCTTTCGGCCGACGATATCGCGGCATTGGATCGGGCCAGCTCATAGCCTCCGCACGATCGTCCAAGACGGCCATGACAAAACCCTCGTAAGTCCTGTCGCATCGCGGCAGCAGGAGGGTTCGGCTTGGCCGGTGGCATCTTGAGCGAAACGCAGCCCTGGCAGCAAGTGCTGGCGCTGGTTCTGGCGGCGACGGTCGTCATGGGCAGTCCGGGACCCGCTACCATCAGCGTCACCGCGGTCGGCGCGGCTTTCGGTCTACGCCCTTCGCTCGGTTACACGTCCGGCGTGGCGGTCGGCACGATCGCCGTGCTTCTGGCGGTGGCGACCGGGATTTTCGGCATGCTGACCTCGCTGCCGGTTCTCGCGCCGGTGCTGGCGATCGCCTCGGCGGCCTACATCCTTTTTCTCGCCTTCAAGATAGCGACAGCGCCGCCATTGGCCGAGCGCGGCAGCATGGCGACGAAGCCTGATTTTCCCGGCGGTTTCATGCTCGCCGTCGCCAATCCGAAAGCCTATGTGGCGATCGGCGCCGTGTTCGCCGGCGCTGCGTCGCAGGCCGATACGCTCGGCGTTTCCACCAGGCTGCTGGTGCTTGCTGTTATGATCGTCGCCATCCATGTGGTCTGGCTGCTTGCCGGAACGGCTTTCGCGCGCTTCCTGCGCCATCCGCTGGCGGATCATCAATCTGGTGTTTGCCGCCATGCTGGTGCTGACGACCCTGCTGGCGGCGCTGCGATAGTGCGTTTCACCGTTTCACGGAACCGGTGAAACGCCCTATCTCTTTGTTTTTACGCAATTCCGGACGGAAGGCTACGGCGAAGTCGCCGAACCTGACCGCTTACACTTTTCCTGGAATTGCTGTAGCCGATCAGGCCTTCGCGGTCACGCCGAGCTCGGCCAGCCGCTTCACCGCCGTCGGCGGCATGGGTGGCGGGTTCGGGCCCTGCGCCGCCTCGACGAGCATCTGGTCGCAGGCGGCTTCGGTCTCGCCGATCAGCCGCTGCATGAATTCGTCCTTGCCGAGCCCAGGCGGGATCGGCGGCAGGAAGCGGGCCTTGATGGTGCCGGGATAGCGCAAGAATTTGCGGCGCGGCCAGTAGAGGCCGGCGACATGGGCGACCGGCACCACGGGCACGCCCAGTTGCGAATAGATCTCGACGATGCCGTATTTGTAGGACGGCTCGGCGCCCGGCGGGCGGCGCGTGCCTTCGGGATAGATGATGAGCTGGCGCGGGTTGCGGTCCATCTCCTGCCTGGTCGCGGTGACGACCGCCTTCAGCGCTTTCGAGCGGCTGCCGCGATCGACCGGGATCATGCGCATCTTCATGATGTACCAGCCGAAGAAGGGGATCCAGGTCAGCTCGCGCTTGAGGATGTAGAGCGCGTCGTCGAGATAGGGGAAGAAGGCGATCGCGTCCCAGAAGGACTGGTGCTTCGGCGCCAGGATGAAGGAGCCTTCGGGCAGGTTCTCGACACCCGTGATCTCGCTCTTGGTGCCGGCGATCTTGTCGTAGAGCCACATCGAGGTGCGCGACCAGAATTTCGGCACGAACCAGGCGCGGTGGCGCGGCGACAGGAAATAATAGGGCGTCCAGAAGACCATCTGGACGATCAGGCTGAGATAGAAGACGAGGTTGAACGCCAGCGAGCGGATGGTGAGCATGCAAGGGGCCCGTGAGGAAGTGTGCGTTGGTTACACCAAGCGGCGGCAAAATGGAAACGGCACGGTGGTCGAATGCCGGCCACTCTTGTTTGCCGCAATTCCGGACGGAGGTTACGGCGAAGCCGCCGAACCTGACCGCGAGGCACTTTTCCTGGAATTGCTTACAATGACCGCGCCAGCCGTTCCTTGAGGCGGGGTGCTGCAAAATCGAGGAAGGCGCGCAGCTTGACCGGCAGTCGGCCCTGGCCTGCATGGACGAGGCTCACCGGCCAGGGCGGCGGTTCGAACGGCTCCAGCACCACCCGCAACGCGCCGGCGCGCACCGCGGCATCCGCCTGGTAGGAGAGCACTTTCGTCAGGCCAAGCCCGGCAACCGCGGCATCGATCGCCGCCTCGGCGGTGTTGACCTGCAGGCGCGAGCGGACCGCAATCGCGGTTTCGCTCCTGCCGGTGACGAAACTCCACGTCGCCAGGGAAGCAAGACCTTCGAAGGTGATGCAGTTATGGCCGGCAAGGTCCCGCAGCTCAGCCGGCGTGCCGTGCTCGGCAAGATAGGCCGGGCTTGCGCAGACGATGCGGCGGATCGAGCCGACGCGTGTTGCGACCATGGCCGAATCCGGCAGTTCCCCGATGCGCACGGCAAGGTCGATATGCTCCTCGACCAACTGGGTGATCCGGTCCGCCAGGGTCAGGCGGACATCCACTTGCGGATAGACGGCGAGAAAGCCGGTGACCACAGGCAGCACATGCAGGCGGCCGAAAACGACCGGCGCGGTGATCACCAGCTCTCCGGTCGGGCTTGAATATTCGCCGGCAGCAATGCGCTCAGCCTCGCTCACCTCATCGAGGATGCGGCGGCAGGCGGTGAGATAAGACTGGCCGGCCTCGGTCAACGTCAGGCGCCGCGTCGAGCGGTTGAGCAGGCGCGTCTTCAAATGCTTCTCCAGTTCGGAGAGTTTTCTGCTGACGGTCGCCAGCGGCACGCCGGCGCGGCGCGCCGCGGCTGAAAGGCTGCCGGCCTCCACCGTGGCGACGAACAGGGACATGGCGTCGAGGCGATCCATTATTCTTCCGGAAAATGGAAGGATGGATTGCGAATATGCCATCTACGGTTTGCATATGGAAGGACGCATTTTACTCCAGTCACCAACCAACAGGAGTTCAAATGCCCCGCATCCCCACGCCGCAGACCATTGCCGCCGCACCCGACGCCTCGCAGGCGATGCTCAAGGCCGTCGAGAAACAACTCGGTATCGCGCCGAATCTGTTTCGGCTGGTCTCCAACAGCCCGGCGGCGCTGGAGGGTTATCTTGGAATGTCGGCGGCACTATCCAAGGGCCGACTGCCGGCGCCGACCCGAGAGCGCATCGCACTGGCCGTCGCGGAGATCAACGAGTGCACCTACTGTCTTTCCGCCCATACCTACCTGGGCAAGAACCTTGCCGGTCTGGACGATCCGGAGATGATTGCTAACCGGGAAGGGAGTTCCAACGACAGCAAGGCGGCGGCGGCCGTCCAGTTCGCGGCCAAGGTCGCGCGCGAGCGTGGCCATATCGGCCAAGCCGACCTCGATGCGGTGAGACGTGCCGGCTACGACGACGGGCAGATCATAGAGATCGTGCAGCATGTCGCTCTCAACGTCTGGACAAACTACATCAACAAGGTTGCGGATACCGAGATCGACTTCCCTGTCGTTCAATCCCGTCAGGCCGCCTGACACAACTCACTGTTAGCTTTTCTCGGCCTTGGAGAATCCTGCCATGAATGCCCGCGCCTTCACCAGCGATGTCGCCTTTACCCCGACCGTGAAGGCCATCCAGTCCCGCAAGGGGTCGCGCGATTCCTATGCGCGCGTCGAGCAGCGCGGCGGCTGGCGGGCAGCGATCACGCCGGACCTCGCCGCCTTCATCGAAGCGCAGACCAGCGTGTTCCTGGCGACGGCAAACGCCGAAGGCCAACCCTACATCCAGCATCGCGGCGGGCCGGCCGGCTTCCTCAAGGTGTTGGACGAGCACATGATCGGCTTTGCCGATTTTTCCGGGAACAGGCAGTTCATCACCCAGGGCAATCTCGAGGACAACGACCAGGCCTTCCTGTTCCTGATCGACTACATGCTCAGGCAACGCATCAAGATCTGGGGCAGGGCGCGTGTCATTGAGAACGATTCCGAGCTGACAGCAAGGCTGATGCCGGCAGACTACAAAGCGCGGCCGGAGCAGGTTATCCTGTTCACGGTCACGGCCTGGGATGGCAATTGCCCGCAGCACATCCCGCAGCGTTTTGAGGCGGCGGATGTCGCGGCCGCCCTTGCCGAGCGCGACAGGCGCATCGCCGGCCTGGAGCAGGAGATTGCGCGCCTGCGCGGTGATGTGGCGGCTGGAGCAAGTCCAGGAAAAGTGTGAGCGGTTAAGTTCGGCGTCTTCGCCGTAACCTTCCGTTCGGAATTGCGTAAAAACAAAAGAGATAGAGCGGTTCGCCGTTTCCGTGAACGGTGAACCGCTCTAGCTTTAGTTCTTCACCACAGTCGATGCTTCGGCCAGCGTGACGCTCTCGGGCGTCGCGCGCACCGGCAGGAAGCCGCGCGCCAGCGACAGCACATATTTGCTGTATTCGGTAAGCAGCACGCGCAGGGCTTCCGGCTTGGTCAGCCAGCCGCCATTGCCGAGATTGGTGTTGACCACCGGATAGGGCTCGAGGCGCGCGCCATGCAGCAGCCGGCCCATCTCGAGCAGGCTGCGCGGCATGTGGTAATTGTTGGTGACGACGATGATGCTGCCATAGGCGTGGTTCTCCACCCATTTGGCGCTTTCCTCGGCATTGCCGATGGTGTCGAGCGCGGCGCGGTCGATATCGACGCAGCAGGAAAAGAGCTGCTTGTCGCCGCCCATTGCCGCCTGCAACTGACGCTTGGTGGCCGATGGATGGACGCCGCTGATCAGCAAGCGTTCACCCTTGCCGGAGGCCAGCAGGTCCATCGCCGCGTCGAGCCGCGACTGCCCGCCGGTGAGCACGATGATGGCGTCGGCCTTGGCTGGATTGAGCGGAGTGGTCATGTGGCTGACCTTGTCGGCGAACCAGCCGAAGCCGCCGGCAAAAAGCACCAGTGCGGCAAGAACCACGAATCCGCAGACGCGCAGGGCAGGCCGCAGACGACCAAGCCTGGCGGGGGCAGCGTTGCGCGCACGCATCGCCGGCATCCGTCCAACCGTATCGATCGAATCCCGCGCTTCCATCATCCCCAGGTTAATCCTGAAAACTTCTAATGGTTAACTCCGAAATGCGGCCGTTGATAGGTGAGACGGCGCACATTGCGTTACGGCAGGTGTCCCACGTGTGATCGTTGTCTTGTTTGTATACAGCGCTTTGCGCCGGTTTTCGGATTGAGCTCATGGATCAGCCCGCATCCGGTTGGCGCACATCGATGTCGCTGAGATAGGCGACGACGGTCGCGTGCGAGGTGGCAGCGGTCAGCACGCCGATCACCAGCACCATCAGGCCGACGCCGAAATAGCCGGCCGAACCGATGGCGAAATTGCCGAACAAAGCGGTCGCCTGGTCGGCCTGGGGCGTGGCCATATTGCGTGACGACCACCAGGAAAAGACGATGAAGACGGCGATCGCCAGGGCGCCGCCGGCGGCCGCGCCCTTCATGCCGGTGACCAGGAAATGCCAGCGGAACTCGCGCGCGATGAAGCGCGCCTCGGCGCCGACGAAATGCAGCACCTCGATGATATGGCCGTTGCCGGCCATGGCGCCGCGCGTGGCGAACACCACCGTCAGCACGGTCGCCGACAGCATCAGCACCAGCACGGCGATGCCGATCGTCACCGTCGTGTGCGCCATGGCGACCAGCCGGTCGACCCAGGTGCGGTGGTCGTCAAGCGCGGCGGTCGGGATCTTCGGCGTGATGGCGGCGCGCATGGCGGCAAAGTCCGGCGGGCTGGCCTCGTCGATGGTGACGATGATGAGGCGCGGCACCGGCAGTTCGTCGATGTTGAGGCCGCTGCCCAGCCATGGCTCCAAAAGGCGCGCGGTCGCGTCGCGGTCGATGATCTTGGTGCCCTTCACGCCGGGGAACTCGCTGGCGATCTGCGTGGCCTGCACAAGCGCCGCCTCCATGTCGAGACCGTCGGCCGGCTTGATCTGGATCGTCGCCTCGCGCGAGATCTGGTTCTCCCAGACGGAGGCGGTATCGCGCACCAGGGTCACCGCGCCGAAGGTGAGGCAGGACAGGAAGGTCATGATGGCGATGACCAGCACCAGCGCCCGTCCGGCGATGTTCTGCGCCGGCACGATCGGCGCCGTCTTGCGCTGGATACGCCGGACCGTCACCGGCGCCTCGGCGTCGGCTTCATCGTGCAGGTGATCGGCCGGAAAGTCAGTCATAGACGTCCAACCTTCCGCCGGCCAGAATCATGCGGCGCGCGTCGACCTGCTCCATCAGGCCAAGGTCGTGGGTGGCGATCACCACGGCTGTGCCCAGCCGGTTCAATTCGATGAACAGCCTGAGCAGCCGGCGCGCCAGCGGCGGGTCGACATTGCCGGTCGGCTCGTCGGCAAGCAGGATCTCGGGCTGCTCGATCAAGGCGCGGGCAATCGCGGCGCGCTGCTTCTCGCCACCCGAAAGCACCGGCGGCAGGACATGCATGCGGTCGCCGAGGCCGACCCATTTCAGAAGCTCGGTGACGTCGGTGCGGTAGCTCGCCTCCTCGCGGCCGCGCACGCGCAGGGGCAGCGCGACATTCTCGTAGGTCGTCATGTGGTCGAGCAGGCGGAAATCCTGGAACACCACGCCGATGCGGCGTCTGAGCAGTGGCAGTTCGCCACGCGAAATGCGCGAGCGGTCCTTGCCGAAGATGGTGATCAGGCCGCGCGTCGGCTTCAGCGACATGAACAAAAGGCGCAGCAAGGTCGTCTTGCCGGCGCCCGAGGGGCCGCTCAGGAACTGAAAGGAGCGCTCCGGAATGTGCAGGGAGATGTCGCGGAGGATCTCCGGACCCATGCCATAACGGAGGCCGACATTTTCGAAGCGGATCACGTTCGGCGACCTGAAACTTTCGGCGGCGACGCGCCACAATCTACTTTAACAGACCATCGGCCGGCATGGTTAACCGGCGGTTAATTTTGCAACGTTCAGCGCGCATCAAAGCCATTCCGGTGGGGAAGCGTTAACCAATTCCGTTTACGCAAAAGAAACGAAGACTGCACTGGTGCCGTAATGGCTGACGACAGAACCGCGCGCCCTGTTTCCGGCGAAATCATGACCGGTCCGGCAACAAATGCCGCGCCGGAACGCGTCATTTTCGATGCGGCCGACATCGTCGATGCCGACTATGTGGTGCTGCCGCGTTTTGCCGCGGCGCCAGCGGCGCGGATGCCGCAGATTCCCTCGACGCCGTCGATCGGCGGCATGGGCATGCTGCGCAAACCGGAGGCGACGCCGTCGCGGCCCTCGCGCGGCGGCCCGGCGTTTTGGATCGCCGGCGTCGGCATCGCGCTGATCTCGTTTTGGGTGTCGGGCGGTCACGCGCTGGTCCGGCAGAGCCCCTTCTGGACGACCGCAGCTCCGGCAAGCGCGCTTACCATTTCCGGCGTGACGTCGCGCATCGATGCATCGGGCCTGAAGCCGGTGCTGTTCGTGGATGGCGAGGCGGCCAATGACGGGATGAGGTCGGAGGCGCTGCCGCCGCTCGAAATCCGCGTCACCGACAACAACGCCAACATCATCCGCTACAGGCTGGGGACATCCAACCGCTCGCTGGCTCCCGGCGAAAGATTCGGCTTTTCCAGCCGCCTCGATGTGCCTAAAGACGGCGTCAGGACAGTATCCGTAATCTTCGCCGGCTAGGTGTGCCGATATTCAGGTGAGGCCGGCCTTGACCTGAATCTCAGCCCGCCTATCGACGTTGCCGCCGATTTTTGAGGGGATAAAATATGCCAGTTGTGCGTGGCAAGGACATCGAGGTCCTGTTTTCGGCGTCGGCGATCGCGCGCCGCAATCTCGAGCTCGCCAAGGAAATCGCCGGGCGCGATTACCATGACCTCCTGGTGATCTCGATCCTCAAGGGCTCGTTCGTCTTCGCCGCCGATCTCATCCGCGCCATGCATGATGTCGGCCTGTCGCCGGAAGTCGAGTTCATCTTCATTTCCAGCTACGGCGCCGGCACGACGAGCGGCGAGGTCAGGGTGCTGCGCGACATCGACAATGAGGTCGCCGGCCGCGACGTGCTGTTGATCGACGACATACTGGAATCCGGCAAGACGCTTTCCTACACGCGCGACCTGATGCTTTCGCGCGGTGCCAAGAGCTGCGCCATCGCCGTGCTGCTCGACAAGCGCATGCGCCGCCAGACCGCGCTCAACGCCGACTATGTCGGCTTCGACTGCCCGGACTATTTCGTCGTCGGCTACGGCATGGATGTCGCCCATGCGTTCCGCGAGCTGCCGTTTGTCGGGGTGGTGAAGGGCGACGCCTGAAGAGGCGTTGAGCTCACCCCGAAAAGCCGCCGTTCGTTAGAATTTTCAGAAAACGTCAACGTTTCGGCGGCATCTATCTCGGCATGGCAAAGCTTCTGATCGTCGAGGACGATGAGTCCGTCCGCACCCTCGCCGCCCGCGCGCTTGAGCGCGACGGCCATAATGTCACCGTCGCCACCGACGGCGCGCAGGGGCTGGATCTGATCCGGCAAGCGCGTGGCGGCTACGATCTGGTGGTGTCCGACATCCGCATGCCGGAAATGGACGGCATCGAAATGGCGACGGCCGCGGCGAGAGAGTTTCCGGCGATGAGAATCATGCTGATGACCGGCTATGCCGACCAGCGCGAGCGCGCCGAGGAACTCAACGGCATCATCCTCGATGTCGTGCAGAAGCCGTTCACGCTGGCCGAGATCCGCGCCCGCGTCGGCAAGGCGCTAAGCTGTTTCGCTTGAGACCGCACCGGCTGCCGGCGCGGCGCCTCGCCGACGCCCGCCGCCGAGCGCAAGCAGGCCGGCGCCGATGATCAGCGCCGCGCCGAGCACGGTCGTTTCGCGCGGCACCTCGGCGAAGAACAGGAAGCCCCACAGCGGCGACCACAGGATGCCGGTATATTCGAACGTCGCGACACGGTTGGCCGGCGCCATGCGATAGGCTTGCGAGAGCAGGATCATGCCGGCGGAAGCGACGAAGCCGCAGGCGGCCATCTTCAGGAAATCAGGCATCGTCGGCCATACCCATGGCCGTACCAGGAATTCGACGCTCGGATGCGCCGCATGGGTGATGCCGGCCACATGAAAGACGGCCGCAACGCCGACGGCGCCGCTGAGATAGGCACCGTTCTGGTAGAAGGCCATCACCGTCGATGATTCAGTGTCGCCGATGCGGCGCGCCATCAACTGCGAGAAGCCGTAGAGGAACGCCGAGCCCAGCGACAGCAGCGCCGCCCAGTCGAACACGCCGGCGCCCGGACGCACCATCACAACCACGCCGACCAGGCCGATCAGCACCGTCGCCAGCGTCTTCCACGAGACGCGCTCGCCGAGATAGGGACCGGCCATCGCCATGATGAACAGCGGCGCCATGAAATAGAGCGCCACCGCGTCGGCCAGCGGCAGGGCGGCGATCGCCAGATAGTAGACCGTATAGGACGAGAACTGGATGAAGGCGCGCAGCGTCAGCATGCCTGCCCGCTTCGACAGCACCGCCTTCAGCCCGACATCGACCTGGACGAGAACGATCAGGATCGGCAGCGCGACGATGGCGCGGATCGCCATCACCTGGGTCACCGGATAGCCGCTCGACACCGCCTTCACCAGCGGATCCTGCAGCGAAAAGACCAGCACGCCGAGGCAGAGGCTCAGAATGCCTAGCACCATCCGGTTCTGCATCAGTATCGGCCCCCCGCGAGCCGTTTGGGTATTCATTTCATGCAATTCCGGACGGAAAACCGCTGGGCCTGGAATTGCTCCAGATCAGGATGACGTTTCGGTGAACCGCCACCTTGATCTAGCTCTCTGTTGAAGCGTGATCTTCTCCGAAAACCGGTTCCCGCCTTTCGGGATCACGCTCGTAAAAAGAACCCGCTACCATTTTCAGGCAGCGGGTACGAGTGAGGACTCTTCGATTGGTCCGCGGCCGATTTCGCGGTCGCATATCCAATGGGTGTGGGGACTATCCCGCGGCGTTTGACATCTTGCAAACGAATTGGAATGATGCCTGCAATCAAATTTGCTTATGGCGGAATCGATGAAGCCCGTGCTCGACAGCGACCTCCTGCGCACCTTCGTGGCGGTGGCCGAAACCGGCAATTTTACCCGCGCGGCCGAGAAAGCCGGGCGCACGCAATCGGCCGTGTCGATGCAGATGAAGAAGCTGGAGGACATGGTCGGCGACGATCTGTTCGAACGCGGATCGCGCGGTGTGGCGCTGACGCGCCGCGGCGGCGAGCTCATTGCCAACGCGCGCCGAATCGTCTCGCTGCTCGACGAGACGGCCGCCTCGCTGGTGGCGCCGCCGCTCGGCGGACTGGTGCGCATCGGCATCCCGGCCGAATATGGCCGGTCGATCCTGTCGCGGGCACTGGGCGAATTCGCCAAGCGGCATCCGCGCGTCGAGGTCACGGTGCGTTACGCGCATTCGGATTCGCAGGTGAGGGCGCTCGCGGCCGGCGAGCTCGATCTCGCCGTGGTGTTCGAATGGGAGGGCTCTTCCGGCGGCGAGGTGCTGATGCACGACCCGACGGTGTGGGTGACATCGACGCTGCATCACATGCATGAGGAACGGCCGGTGCCGATCGCGCTTTACAGCCGCAACGGCTGGTGCCGCGACTTCGCGATCAAGTCGCTGCAGCAGCGCGGCCTCGATTACCGCGTGGCCTACACCAGCGACACCAATGGCGGCCTGACGCTTGCGGTCACCTCGGGCCTGGCGATCGCGCCGATCTCGCGCAGCAACATCCCGGAGGATTGCCGCGAGCTGACGGTCGCCGACGGTTTCGGCGACATCGATTCCTCGAATGTCGTGCTGCACCGCAATCCGCTGGCGACCGGCGAGGCGATCGACGGCATGGAGAACGCGATCCGCGAGGCGTTCATGCTGACCCGGCAGGCGAGCGCGACAGCCGGCCTTTAGCGCGCAAGACGTTCAGTCCGGCGGGCCGCTTTCGATCTGCCTCAGCCAACGCATGGCATCGTCCAGTCGGTCGTCGCCCCAGAACAGCTCGCCGTCGACGAGGAAACTCGGCGAGCCGAAAATACCCAGCGCCTTGGCCTGTTCCGTCGCGGCGGCGAGATCAGCCTTGGCGGCGTCGCTGTCGGCCTGCCGCAAGATGGGCTCGGGTTCTCGCCCGGCCTTTTCGATGCTTGCCGAGATGTTGGGCTCGCTCCCTGCGGGCTCGCCCATCTCGAACCAGCGACGGTAGCTCTCCCGCGCATAGGCCTCGCACCAGCCTTCACGCGCGGCGATGACGGCGACACGATTGGCGCGCTCGAGTTCGGCAAGCGGATAGGGCGCCGGCAGCTTCGGCACCAATTTGTACATCGCGGCGCGGCGCTCGATATCGCGCCACATATAGGCGGCCTTCGCCGGCTTCCTGGCGAAGGGGATGTTGTCCATCTCGATCATGATCGAGCGCACGTTGAACGGTCGCCAGCGGAACTCGATGCCGGTTTCAGCCTGGATGTCCGCCAGTCGCATCACCGAAAGATAGCTGTAGGTGCTGCCGATGGAAAACCAGAAGTCGATCATCGCCATATCCCCTTGACGGCGACGATATCGGCAGGCGGGCCGGACGACAACCGACCGCGCTCAGTCGCTCTCGAAGAAAGTCAGGTGGTTGCCGAAGGGATCTATGACCGTGACCTCCTTCGTCTGCCACGGCGTCGTCTCCAAGCCTGGCCTGTTGAAGCGGTATTTCTTGGCAATAAACTCGCGATGCAGGTCGACGATATCGGCGACTGCGACGCGAATGTGGGCGCCCGGCGACCCGTCGCCATGATGCTCGCTCAAATGCAATTCGCAACCGTCGCGCGCGATGCCCATGTAGAGCGGCGCATTGTCGTCGAAGCGATGTTCGAAGCGGACTTCGAAGCCGAGGAAATCGAGATAGAATTCGCGCGCCTTGGCGATGTCGAACATGCGCAGGATCGGCGTGACGGTTCCAAGCTTCGGCATAGGCGACGGCAATCCGGAAGGGTTTGAGTGGTTCACGCAATTCCGGACGGAAAACCGCTTCACACTTTTCCTGGAATTGCTCTGGGCGAGCTTACTTCAGTTCCAGCAGCCGTTCGAGATAGCTGCGCTCGATGTCGGGGCTGAGCGCGTTGCCGAGCCGCTTGCGGATCGCGTCGAGGATCTGGCGCGCGCGCTGGACGTCGATCTCGTCGGGAACCTTGACGGAGGTGCCGTCATCGGGGCCGTTGGTGGCGCGCGGCCGCCCCAGCGGATCGCGGTCGGCGTCCTGCTGGCGGCCACCCTGCTCGCTGCCGCCCTGGTCGCCCTGCATGGCCTGCATCTGCTTCATCATGTCCTTGGCGCCACGGCGCAGCGCCTCCAGCGCGCGGCCCTGGTGGCCGACGGCCTGGTCGCCATCGCCCTGGCCAAGCGATTTTTCGGCATTGCCCATCGATTTGCCGGCCTCGCCGAAGCCCTCATTGGGCTCCATGCCCATGCCCTCGAGCCCCTTCTTCAGCTGGTCGAGCTCGCTCTGCAACTGGCCCTGGCCTTCCTGCAGCTGCTTCAGCGCATCGGCCAAATCCTTCGGCGACATTTTCGGCCGTCCCAGCGGATCGCGGTCCTGGCCGGGGCCGGGCCGCTGCTGGTCGTCGGACTGGCCCTGCTCGCCGTCCTCGCCAAGCTGCTGCTGCTCGCCGCCTTCGCCACGCTGCCCGCGCTGCATCTGGTCCAGCCGGAAGGTGTCGTTCATCATTTCCTGCTGGCGGCGCATGATGTCGCCGAGCTTGTCCATCTGCTGGCGCAACTCGCTATCCTGCTCGCCGCCCGGCTGCTGACGGCCGGCCTGCAGGTTGTTCATCATGTCCTGCAGCTCGGAGAGAAGCTGCTGGGCCTTGTCGCGATCACCCGATTTGGCCAGGTTCTCGATCTGGTCCATCATGCGATCGATATCGCTCTGGCGCAGCTCGCGGCCGTTCTGCTGCATCTGCGGCGCGTTCGGGTTCTGCCGCGCGCGCTGGGCGAATTCCTGCAGGAACTGGTTCATCGCCTCGCGCAGTTCCTTCATCGCCTTCTCGATCTCCTGATCGCTGGCGCCGTTCTTGATGGCGTCCTGCAACGCCTGCTGCGCCTGGCGCAGCCGCCGCTCGGCGGCCGACAGATTGCCTTCCTCGATGCCGAGCGCGATTTCCCACAGATAGGACACGACGTTGCGCAGCTGGTCGTCGCTCTCGGAGAGCTTCAGCCGGCTCCTCGCGCTCATGATGGCGAGATAGTTCGACATGTTGTCGAACGTGTCCTCGGGACGCAGCGTGATCGCGTCCATCAGGTCGAGGACGCGCGGCTTGGCATTGGTGTCGAGCGCCAGCAGCCGGCGCTGCTCGATCAGCGCGCGGGCGAGCGGGTTGGCGAAAGGCCGCTCCGGCATCGCAAGCGTCTTGGTTTCGCTGGTCGCGGTGTGGCCGGCATCGTCGGTGACGCTCAGCGTCAGCTTGATGTTGGTGCCGGCCCAGACATGTTCGGTCAGGTCCTTGGTCGTCTTGGCGGCGTTCGCCTTGCCGCCGCGGCGCGGCAGCGTCAACGGCATGTCGGGCGCGCCGTAGAGCGGATGGGCCTTGGCCGCCGGCGGGTCCGACAGCTCGAAAACGGCCTTGCCTGAGGCCGCGCCATAGTCGTCGTCGATCTGGTAGTTCAACTCGATGGAGCCGTTGACGGCACGCTTCGGTTCGCCGACGAAACGGATCGTCGGCGGCTTGTCGGGAATGACGGCGAAGGCCCAGTGACCGAGATCGCCCTCGCCGGATTTCAGCGTCAGCGTGCCGTTGGTGTTCAGCTTGCCGGAGAACTGGCGCACCTTTGGCGCCGTCTGGCTGGCGGCGGGCGTGGTCCCCTTGGATGCTAGGGGGGGCGCCGTGGGCTCGATGGCGCGGTCATTGCCGCCTTGATCGGCATAGCTCAGCGTTTCCTCTCCCGAGCCGCCAGTGACGCGCAGCGAAACGTCGCTGCCCTGCGGAACGGAGAAGGTCTGGACGGCCTGGTTGGCATCGGCGGTCAGGAACAGCGGCGCCTTGCCGGTATAGGCGGGCGGCGTCACCCAGGCGTCGATGCGCGGCGGCACCGCGTCATGCGCGGCGCGGGCGACAAAAGCGTCGCTGACCCTGCCGCCAAAGGGTCCGAAGGAGAAGGCCAAAGCCGTGACGAACAGCAGCCCCGCCACGGCGCGCAGGCCCCAGCGGTCATGGTCCGGCACGCCGGTGCGCGGCCGGTCGGCGCCGAGGTTGGAAAGCCGCTCGGCCATCCGCTTCTGGTGCTCGCGCCACAGCGCCTGCGAGAAGGTGCTGTCGGCGCCGCTCGGCCGGTCGGTCTGCACCTGCACCGGGCTGTGCAGCAATTCGTTCGCCGCCTCGATGCGCCTGTCGACCTCGGCCGCCGAGGGCATGCGGAAGAAGCGCAGCGGATAGAGAGCCGCGAGCGCCGCCAGCGCGAACAGGATCAGAAGGCCGATACGCGCCGCGTCCGGCAGACGCGGGAACAGGCCGAACCATGAAAAGCTGAGGAACAGGCTGGCGACGACCAGCAGCGGCAGCACCAGCGGCCAGGCGCGCTCGAAGAGCATCGAGGCCCGCGTTGCCAAGCGGCTGAGCGCCAAGCGCCCCGCCAGGCCGCGTTCGCCGCTGGAAATGGGTCGTTCGGTCATCGGCCCTTCCTGCCAGGGCACAATAGCCCGGACGTCATCGGCAGAAGGATACCAGCAAACACGGCAAAGGCGAGGCGGGTTCCAAAAACGTGAAGCGGTTTGGCCGGGTTATGATCAGAAATTGGCCGGATTCGTGTTGGAACCGCAGACGAGCACTGCCACGCGCTCGCTCTCCGCCGGCACATAGCGCCCCGACAGCATGGCGGCAAAGGCCGCGGCGCCACCGGGCTCGGCGATGATTCGCACGCGGTCCCACAGCGCCTTCTGCGCCACGACGATGTCGTCGTCGCTGACCAGGATCGAGCGTTCGACGAAGGCCTCGGCGATCGGGAACATCATTTCGCCGACGCGCTTCGGCGCCAGCGAATCGGCGGCAATGCCTTCGGCGGGCGCATCGACCGGATGGCCGGCCTCCAGGGCGCGGTAAAGTGTCGGCGCTCCCTCGGGCTCGATGGCAATGATGCGGATGCGCCCCGAGAACCAGGCGGCGATGCCGCCGATCAGGCCGCCGCCGCCGACGGCGACAAGCAGCGTGTCGATTTCAGGCAGGTCGGCCTCGATCTCCAGGCCGAGCGTGCCCTGGCCGAGCAGCGTTTCCGCCTGGTTGAAGGCGTGCACCTGCAGGGCGCCGGTCCTGGCTGCAAAATCCTCGCTGGCGGCGAGTGCCTCTGCATAGCGCGCGCCGCCGACCACCAGCTCCGCACCGTAGCCGCGAATGCGCGCGAGCTTCGCCGGCGGGCTGACCTCGGGCACGAAGATGCTGGCCTTGTGGCCGAGCTTCATGGCGGCGTAAGCGACCGCGGCGCCATGATTTCCGCCGGACGCGGCGACCACGCCAGCCTCGGGCACCTGGCGTTCGAGCAGGTTGGTGAAGGCGCCACGCGCCTTGAACGAGCCGGAATGCTGCAGGCATTCGAGTTTCAGATCGACCGGAAAGCCGGGACGGCCGAAGTCGGCCATGTCGACGCGCATCACCGGCGTGTGGCGGATATAGGGGCGGATGCGCGGCTCGACAGCGGCGATGCGCTCGCGCGTGATCGTTCTGGTGTTGAACATGACCTGCTCCTCGGGATTGACTTCAATTAGTAACTTAGCAAAATGGCTAAATGCAAGAGGTCGACATCTTCAAGGCGATCGCCAATGAGCGCAGGCTGCAGATCCTCGATTGGCTCAAGGATCCGCGCGCGCATTTTCCGCGCCAGGCCGATGGCGACCTGGTCGAGGACGGTGTCTGCGCGCTGCTGATCGCCGAAAAGCTCGGCATCACCCAGGCGACGCTGAGCGAGCACATGCGCGTGTTGACCCAAGTCGGCCTGCTCAGCACCAAGCGCACCAAGCAATGGATCTTCTATCGCCGCGACGAGGGCCGGATTGCCGAGGCCAAGGCGCTGATCCAGGAGAAGATCTAGGCTAGCGCTTGGTCGGGCGCGCTACTTCAGCCAGTCGGGGACCGAATCCAGCCCGAGCAGGTCCTCATAGGTCTGGCGCGGCCGCACGACATGGAAGCGGTCGCCGTCGACAAGAACCTCAGGCACCAGAAGCCGTGTGTTGTAGGTGCCGGCCTGCACCGCGCCGTAGGCGCCGGCGGTGGAAACGGCGATCAGGTCGCCGGCCTTCAGCCTCGGCAGGTCGCGGTCGAGGCCGATGAAATCGCCGGTCTCGCAGACCGGGCCGACGACGTCGACCTTCATGCGCGGCGTGGAGGCGGGCGGCTGCGCCACCGGCCGGATGTCGTGGAAGGCGTCATAGAGCGTCGGCCGGATCAGGTCGTTCATGGCGGCGTCGACGACCAGGAAGTTCTTGGCGTCGCCTTCCTTCACATAGATGACCTCAGACACCAGGATGCCGGCATTGCCGACGATCAGGCGGCCGGGCTCGAACATCACCTTCAGGCCCAGCCTGGTGACGTGCTTCCTGACGATCTCGGCATAGGCGTCGGGCAGCGGCGGCGGGCTGTTGTCGACGCGGTAGGGAATGCCGAGACCGCCGCCGAGATCGACATGCTCGATGGCATGTCCGTCGGCGCGCAACGCCCCGACCAGTTCGACCAGCAGCGCGAAGGCATCGTCGAACGGCTGCAATTCGGTGATCTGGCTGCCGATATGGGTATCGATGCCGGTCACCTTGATGCCCGGCAGTTGCGCAGCACGGGCATAGACCTGCCGCGCGCGCTGCCACGGAATGCCGAACTTGTTCTCGGCCTTGCCGGTCGAGATCTTCTTGTGCGTCCTGGCATCGACATCCGGATTGATGCGCAGCGACATGGGCGCCACCTTGCCGAGGGCCACGGCGCGCGCCGACAAAAGCTCCAGCTCAGGCTCGGATTCGACGTTGAAGCAGAGGATGCCGGCGGAAAGCGCGAAGTCCATCTCGCGCGCGGTCTTGCCGACGCCGGAAAACAGGATCTTGCTGGCCGGGATACCGGCGGCCAAAGCGCGGCGCAATTCGCCTTCGGAGACGACGTCGGCGCCGGCGCCCTGCCTGGCCAGCGTCCTCAGCACGGCCTGGTTGGAGTTCGCCTTCATGGCGTAGCAGACCAGAGCGTCGAGGCCGGCGAAAGCCTCTCTGAAGACGCGGAAATGCCGGGTCAGCGTCGCCGTCGAATAGCAATAGAAGGGGGTGCCGACCTCGGCTGCGATATCAGGGATGGCGACATCCTCGGCATGGAGAACGCCGTCGCGGTAATCGAAATGGTTCACAGGGTTCGGTTCCGAAAAGTTGAAGCTCGATGAGATCGGGTCGATCTCATCGGCTCTAGAGCAGGGGATCGAGGATGAACTTCCTGTCCTTGACCGGTTTTTCCGGCTCGGGCGGCAGCGGCTGCTTGGCTTTTTCCGCATCCTTGCGCGCCTGCTCCGCCGCCTCATAGGGCGTGTCGAGGCCGGTCTTCCTGCCGCAGGCCGTGACGGTGACAACCGCCGCCAGCAGCGCGAGCGTCACCAAAATCCTGCTACGGGTCATCGATCCATCCGTTCGAAACTGATTGCGTGCTGCGCTTTTAGCCGAGTTTTCAGCGCTTTGCATTTGTTTTGAGGCATGTCGTTGTCCCAGAACCGCTGCACACGTCTGGGCGACATGCACTAAGCCTTGGCGAGACGCTTTTTCCAGTAGCGGACCTGCTTTCGCACTTCCGACGGCGCGGTGCCGCCGAAGCTCGTGCGGCTCTTCACCGAATTCTGCACGGCAAGCACCGAGAAGATGCCGTCAGTGATGCCGGGATGGATCGAACGCAGGTCCTCCAGCGAGAGCTTTTCCAACCCGACCTTCTTCTCCTCGGCGAGCGCCACGGCGCGGCCGGTGACATGATGAGCCTCGCGGAAGGGCAGGCCCAGATTGCGCACCAGCCAGTCGGCAAGGTCGGTCGCGGTGGCGTGACCGGCGCCGGCGGCCTTCTTCATGGCGGCGGCGTTGACGGTCATGTCGCGCACCATGCCGGCGGTCGCCGCCAGCATCAGGTCGAGCGTCTCGGCGGCGTCGAAAACCGCTTCCTTGTCTTCCTGCATGTCCTTGCCGTAGGTCAGTGGCATGCCCTTCATCACGGTCAGCAGGCCGATGAGATGGCCGTTGACGCGGCCGGTCTTGCCGCGCACCAGCTCGGCGGCGTCCGGGTTCTTCTTCTGCGGCATGATCGAGGAGCCGGTGGAGAAGGAATCCGACAGGCGGATGAAGCCGAATTGCGGCGTCGACCAGATGATGATCTCCTCGGCGAGCCTGGAGAGGTGCGTCGCGCAGATCGCGGCGAGGCTCAGGAATTCGAGCGCGAAATCGCGATCCGAGACGCTGTCGAGGGAATTGCGCGTCGGCTCGCGGAAGCCCAGCGCCTTGGCCGTCATGTGGCGGTCAATGCCGAAACTGGTGCCTGCAAGGGCCGCCGCGCCCAGCGGGCTTTCGTCCATGCGCTCGATGGCGTCGTTGACGCGCGAGAGGTCGCGGCCGAACATTTCGACATAGGCCATGCAATGGTGGCCGAAAGTCACGGGCTGCGCGGCCTGCATATGGGTGAAACCGGGCATGACGGTCGCCGCATGCTCCTCGGCGCGTTCCAGGAGCGCGGCGATCAGATCCTTCAACGCCTGGGCGACACGCTGGCACTCCTGCTTGACCCAGAGCCTCAGGTCGACCGCCACCTGGTCGTTGCGCGAGCGGGCGGTGTGCAGGCGTCCGGCCGCCGCGCCGATCAGGTCGGCAAGGCGGGCCTCGACATTCATGTGGATGTCTTCCAGCTTGGTCGAGAATTCGAACGTGCCGGCCTCGATCTCTTTCAGGATCGTGTTCAGCCCGTGAGCGATTTTTTCTTGATCTGCCGCCGAAATAATGCCCGTTTCAGCCAACATCTGGCTATGGGCGATCGATCCGCCTATGTCCTGCGCATAGAGCTTGCGGTCGAAGCCGATCGACGCGTTGATGGCTTCCATGATCGCGGCCGGACCCGAGGCAAAACGTCCGCCCCACATCTGGTTGCTGGCCTTCTTGTCGCTCATCGCTATAACCCGTGCTCCGGAGCAGTTTTGAAAATGGCAGACGGCAAGAGATTCTTTTTTCCGGCTACGCGCCTCATCCTTGCCGCTTTGGTGGCGGGCGTGCTGGCTGGCGCGGTCGCGGTATATGTCAGCGAGAGCGGTTCTGGCAACAACGCTGCCTCCGGGACGGTCGCCGCGGCCGCCGGCAAGGACGATGCCGCCTGCGCGGCCAAGGCCGGGCGCGCCAAGCAGGTCGCCGCGAAGGCCGTCGGCCAGGTCGCGGCCCTGCAGCCGGCCGACCCGCCGCAATCGCTGAAGAGCCTGGCCTTCAACGGCCCCGACGGCAAGCCGATGACGCTGGCTGATCATGCCGGCAAGACGGTGCTGCTCAATCTGTGGGCGACATGGTGCGCGCCGTGCCGCGCCGAGATGCCCGCCCTCGATGCGCTGCAGAAGGAAAAGGGCGGCAATGCCTTCGAGGTCGTCGCGGTCAATGTCGATACCGGCGACGACACGAAGCCGAAGAAGTTCCTCAAGGAGATCGGCGTCCAAACGCTTGGCTTCTACCGGGATCCGACGATCGCGCTGTTCAATGAAGTGAAGACGCGTGGGCTGGCGCTCGGGCTTCCGGTCACCATGCTGATCGATGGCGAAGGCTGCCTGATCGCGCATATGAACGGCCCGGCCGAATGGTCGAGCCCCGACGCCAAGCGGCTGGTGGAAGCGGCCGTGGGACCGTGACCGCCGGGTCGGTGCCCATCCGATGACCGTTACTTCACCCGCACCGTCACCACCAACGCCTCGTGATCGGCGCTCGGGCTGCCGTCCGGCAACACCGCCGGCAGCGTCGCCGGCGCGCTTGCCGTGAGGCCGCGGGTGAAAAACCAGTCGATATGACCGGCAGGCGTCAAATCGCCGGCCGCGCGCCGCTGGGTGGGCTTGTCGAAAGCATTGGCCGTCTTCCAGTCGTAGCCATGCTCGGCAAACACCGCGAACAAAGGCTCATGACGCTCCGGATCCATCAGCCGGTCCGGCTCGGCGGCGACGCGCTCTAGCCAAGCGGCGGGATCGTCATTGCGTTCCGGATAGGTGGCGGTCAGCGTGTTGAAATCGCCGCCGATGAGGACCGGCGCATCCGCGTCATATCTGTCGATGGCGTCGAGCAGGTGGCGCGTCTGGTCGGCGCGGCCGGCTGGCGTCGTGCGGTTCTCGAGGTGCACCGAAGCGACGGTGACCCGATGGTCGCCGACCATCACCTGGCCGCCAAGCGCCATGCGGCCGCCGATGCGCGGCTGGCCGTGCTCCGGCAGGAACCAGGCGCCGGCGGCGTCCAGGCGAATGAGAAAAGGCCGCAGCAGCGGAACGGCGCTGGTTACGGCATTGCCGTGGAAGCCCTCGCTGTTCTCAGCGCTGCCATTTGCCGCCTGCTCCGTTTCATTGCCGGTGCCGAGTTCCAGGAACTCGACGCCATAGGCGTAGGAATGAGCTAGGCGATCGGCAAGCCGGCTCAACAGATGGCCGTTGCCGGAGCGCGCCATGCCCTTGTCGACCTCCGACAGCAGCACGACGTCCGGCGCCCGGCCGGCGATCGTTGCGGCGATGGCATCGACATGACGCAGCCGCTCGACGTTCCAGGCCAGGACGGTCAGGCTCTCGCCGGCGCTCCCACGCGACGCCTGGCCGCCGATCTCGATTTCACCGAGGGCGGGAACGGCGGCGGCATGGCGCAGATGGGTGGCGCTGTCGCGGGGCCCGTCCCGCATGGCGTTGCGGGCGGCGACGGGCACGTGCGTGAGCTGCGGGACCAGCATGTCTCTTGTCATCCATTTAGCCGGTTAATCACGGAAGGTCTTTTCGCCGCTTCGAGGCGCCCTAGCTTCCTAGAGCGCCGATGTGACGTTTTCATGCCGGCGCGACCGCTGCCAGGGGAGGAGAGACTGGCTGTCCACAGTGGCCGCCTGCCGATCCAGGGGGCACAACAGAACTGTCACATACCTTCTCTATGAGAGCGGGCAAGGACTTGCGCAAAACCCTTGTCACACTGCCATTCAAGAGGGAAAAACCATGACGATCATCAAGCGGGGCTTCGCTGCCCTTGCCGCCGGCGCGCTCAGCACCGCGCTTGCGGTTCCTGCTTTTGCGGAGCCGGTCAAATTCGACTTCTGGTTCGGTCTTTCGGGCGATCTCGCCCGCGTCGTCGATACGCTGTGCAAGAACTTCAACGGCTCCCAGAAGGACTACGAAGTCATCTGCACCAGCCAGGGCAATTACGACGCCACGCTGCAGAACACGATCGCCGCCTTCCGCGCGGGCAAGCAGCCCACCGTCGTCCAGGTCTACGACGTCGGCACCGCCACCATGATGCTGTCGGGCGCCTACAAGCCCGCCGACAAGCTGATGGAAGAGAACGGCTACAAGATCGACTACAGCGACTATTTCCCCGGCATCGCGCGCTACTACGCGACCTCGAAGGGCGAGATGCTGTCCTTCCCGTTCAACTCGTCGACGGCGCTGATGTACTGGAACAAGGACGCCTTCGCCAAGATCGGCAAGACCGAAGCGCCCAAGACCTGGGAAGACGTCGGCGCCGACCTCAAGGCTTTGAAGGACGCAGGCTATGATTGCCCGATGGCGATCAACATCTCGGCCAATGAAAGCTGGCAGCTGATGGAGCAGTTCTCGGCGCTGCACAACCAGCCGGTCGCCACCAAGAACAACGGCTATGACGGTCTCGACGCGCGTCTGGAAGTCAACAAGACCAAGTTCGTCCAGTACGTCACCGACCTCAAGAAGTGGTATGACGCCGGCCTGGTCAAGATCAAGTCGAAGGACCTCGGCCAGGATATGGTGCAGGCCTTCGCCACCGGCACCTGCCAGCTCATCCTGACCTCGGTCGGCGATCACGGCACGGTCGGCCGCACCCAGAAGGAAGGCATGAACTGGGACGTCGCCGAGCTGCCGGTCTATGCCGGCACCGAGCGCAAGAACTCGCTGGTCGGCGGCGCTTCGCTGTGGGTGCTGTCGGGCAAGTCGGACGCCGAATACAAGGGCGCGGCGGCCTTCCTCAACTTCATCCACGACCCCAAGACCGCTTTGTTCTGGTCGACCAACACCGGCTACATTCCGGTGACGAAGTCGGGCTTCGATTTCATGAAGTCCAACGGCTTCTACGACAAGGCCCCCTACAAGGGCCGTGAAGTCGCGATCGAGAGCCTGACCGCGTCGGAGCCGACCGAGATCACTCGCGGCGTCCGCCTCGGCAACTTCACCCAGATCCGCGCCGAGTTCGGCACGCAGATGCAGGCGATCTTCGCCAACAAGGTCAGCGTGCAGGAAGGCCTCGACACTCTGGTCAAGAATGGCGACGCGATCCTCGAGCGCTTCCAGCAGACCTATCCGGGTAAGACCCTGCCCTGATCCCGGTTAGCGGAACGGCCGCCCGTCGAGATTCGACGGGCGGCCATTTCATATCTAGTTTGTCCCGCGAAGGCGGGCTGATGGTTCCACTGCATCGGCGGATCGATGGAAAAACGCGTCACTTTCGGCAGATGGACGATCGGCATCCTGTTCGCGGTGCCGCAGTTGTTGCTGATCTTCACCTTCTTCTACTGGCCGGCCGGCCAGGCGGTCTACTGGTCGCTGACGCTGCAGCAGCCCTGGGGCGGCGGCAACATCTGGGTCGGGCTCGACAATTTCCGCTCGATCCTGTCCAACGCCGACTACTGGAATTCCATCACCGCCAGCATGATCTTCGCCGGTATCAGCACGGGCCTTGCGATGGTCATCGCGCTGGTGCTCGCCGCCCTGACCGACCGGCAACTTGCCGGCTCATGGCTCTATCGCGTGGTGCTGATCTGGCCCTACGGCATCGCCGCGCCCGCTTTGGCGCTGGCCTTTCGTTTCATCCTGGCGCCGGAAGCCGGCTTCATGGCCGTGGTCAATAAGGTTTGGCCGGGCTTCTGGGACCCCGGTCTCAACGGCGCCGACGCGATGGCCTCCGTCATCATCGCCTTCTCCTGGAAATATGTCGGCTACAATTTCATCTTCTTCCTAGCCGCCTTCCAGGCGATCCCGCGTTCGCTGATCGAGGCGGCGGCGATGGACGGCTCCGGCGTCATCAGGCGTTTCTGGGATATCCAGTTCCCGCTGATCACGCCGACGATCTTCTTCCTGCTGGTCATCAACATCACCGAGAGTTTTCAGGATTCCTTCGGCATCGTCGACATCATGACCGCCGGCGGGCCGGCCAACGCCACCAATCTGATGGTCTACAAGATCTATTCCGACGGCTTCAAAGGCCTGGATTATTCAGGCGCGGCCGCGCAGAGCATCATCCTGATGCTGCTCATCATCGCTCTCACCATCGTCCAGTTCCGCTTCATCGAGCGGCGCGTGCACTATCGTTGAGGCGGGCCATGGTCGAACGCACCCCGATCCTCAACTTCTTCACGCATCTCATCCTGTTCGTCGGCTTTGTATTCTGCGTGGCGCCGTTCGTCATTGTGGCGATTGCCGCCTCGCACAATCTGAAGGACGTCAACGACGTGCCGATGTCGCTGCTGCCGGGCAGCGATTTCTGGGTCAACGTCAAGACAGCGTGGACGACCGCGGATCTCGGCCCGAAGCTGCTGAACAGTTTCATCATGGCGTTCGGCGTTGCCGCCGGCAAAGTGATCATCTCGGCGTTGACCGCCTTCTCGATCGTCTATTTCCGCTACCCCGGCCGCATGCTGATCTTCTGGCTGATCTTCATCACGCTGATGCTGCCGCTGGAAGTGCGCATCGTGCCGACCTACGCGGTGGTCGCCAACGTGCTCGAGCCTTATCAGACGATCATGGACCTGACAGGGCTGTCCTGGGTGATCGAGAAGGTGTCCGGCGTTCAGGTCCAGCTCAGCCTGGGACTGCTCAATTCCTATAGCGGCCTGATCCTGCCGTTGATTGCGACCGCCACCGGCACCTTCCTTTACCGGCAGTTCTTCCTGACCGTGCCGGACGAATTGACCGAGGCCGCGCGCATGGACGGCGCCGGCGCGCTGCGCTTCTTCGTCGATATCCTTCTGCCACTGTCGCGCAACAACATGGCGGCGCTCGGCACCATCATGTTCCTGTGGGCCTGGAACCAGTATCTGTGGCCGCTGCTTATCACCACGGACCAGTCGCACGCGATGGCGGTGACCGAGTTGAAGCAGCTCATCCCGAATGTCGGCGGCGCGCCGGAATGGCATATCGCCATGGCCGGCACGCTGATCATCATGCTGCCGCCGCTGATTGTCGTGGTGCTGATGCAGCGCTGGTTCGTGCGCGGCCTGATCGCTACCGAAAAATAGGAGACAAAAATGGCCTCCATAACCATTCGCGGCGTCAAGAAGAACTACGCCAAGACGCAGGTCGTGCACGGCGTCGACCTCGACTTCGCCTCGGGCGAGTTCGTCGTCATCCTGGGTCCGTCCGGTTGCGGCAAGTCCACGCTGCTCAGGATGATCGCGGGGCTGGAAGAGATTTCCGACGGCACGATCGCGATCGACGGCACGGTGGTCAACAAGCTCGAGCCGCGTGAGCGCGGTTGCGCCATGGTGTTCCAGAACTACGCGCTCTATCCGCATATGAGCGTGGCGCAGAACATCGGCTATTCGCTGAAGGTGGCCGGAGTTGCGTCGGCCGAGCGCACCCAGCGCATCCAGGCGGTGGCGCGCGTCCTGGAGCTGGAGCACCTGCTCGACCGCAAGCCGATGGCACTGTCCGGCGGCCAGCGCCAGCGCGTCGCCATGGGCCGCGCCATGATCCGCGAGCCGAAGGTGTTCCTCTTCGACGAGCCGCTCTCCAATCTTGACGCCAAGCTGCGGGTGCAGATGCGCTCCGAGATCCGCAAGCTGCACCGGCGCCTCAGCGCCACTTCGGTCTTCGTCACGCATGACCAGGTCGAGGCGATGACGCTGGCCGACCGGCTGGTGGTGATGAATGGCGGCCGCGTCGAGCAGGTCGGCACGCCGGCGGAAGTCTACAGCCGGCCGGCAAGCCGCTTCGTCGCCACCTTCGTCGGCGCGCCGGCGATGAACATGTTCGAAGGGACCGTCACGCTCGACGGCCTGTCATTGCTGGGCGACAGCCGCAAGCTCAACGTGTCGCGCACGGGCCTGCCCGTCGGCGCGAAAGTCGCGGTCGGCGTCCGGCCGGAGGCGGTACGCATGGTGGCGCCGGGCACGCCGGGGGCGCTCACGGCGAGCGTCGACCTCATCGAGGAGTTGGGCGCCGGCCGCGTCATCTATGTCGATCTCGACGGTGCGCCGTTCTCCATCGTGACGTCGGAGACCGTCCACCCCGAACCGGGCAGCACGGTCGGCCTGCAGTTCGCCGAATCGGACCTGCACTTCTTCTCCTCGGAGACGGGTGGCAGGCTCGACGTGTTCAAGGCTTCGGTGCCGGAACCGGCGCCGGCGACGTTGTGAATTTGATTTGAGGGTTCATGCAATGAAAATCATCCACGTCACCGACGTCCATCTCGGTCGTCGGCGCGAGATGCGCTACGGCGCGAACCTGAATGAGCGACTCGATCGATGCATCGATCATATCAATGCGCGGCATGGAGATGCCACGCTGTGCATCTTCACCGGCGACCTGACCGATGACGGAGAGGCCGAGAGCTATGCCGACCTGAAGGCGGCGCTGAGCCGGCTCACCGTGCCTTACCGTCTATTGCCCGGAAACCACGACCGGCGCGCCAATCTCATCGCCGCCTTTCCCGAGAATGGAACCGATGGCAACGGCTTCGCGCAGTCGGTTTTCGACACGCCGGAAGGGCGCCTGGTTTTTCTCGACAGCCTGGCGGAGGGCCGCGTCACCGGCGAGTTGTGCGACAACCGACTTGGCTGGCTCGATGCACGGCTTGGCGAGACGGCGGGCAAGGCGGCTTATATCTTCCTGCATCATCCGCCGGTCGAGCTCGGGCTTACATTGCTCGACCCGCTGGGCCTCGAACAGCCGCAGCGGCTCCTCGATGTGCTGACCCGCCACGGCAATGTCCGCTACATCTTCTTCGGCCATGTCCACCGCGATATCGCCGGCACCGTCGCCGGCATTCCGTTCTCGGTGCAGCGCGGCCTGCATGCCCGCTTCATGCTCGACCTGGTCGGCGATGAGGTGGTCGAGCAGGCGCCGCCCGCCTATTCGATCATCCTGATCGACGGCACTCGCGTCGTCATCCACAGCCACGATTTCCTGGAGCAATGGCCGTTGTGGTCGCCGGCGACGGGGCAGCGGGTGCGGTAGATCACTCAAGCAACAGTGTGGGCGTTCCCTGTCCTTCGACCAGCTTGATCGCTTTCCTATCGAAAGACACGAAGGTTTCGCCACCGAGCCACTGACCGTCGAACGCGATCACGCCATCGGCGAAATCTCCACCGGCGTCGAGCACGGCCAGGCCCGCTTCGATCGTTGGGCGGTTGGCCACGACGTTGCGCATGTCGAGGATGCGGCGGATCGAGGCGGATATATCAGGCCGTGCAACCCGGTAACTTCTATCCAGCACCCAAACAAACTCGCAGAGCGCTTGAACGCTGATCGCGACCAATTCGGCCCCCTCCAAGGCCTGGGCTGCTTTCTGTTGCTGCGTTGGGTCATCCCCGACGACAAGGCGCAACAGCACGTTGGTGTCGAGGCTGATCTTCACTTGCGCTCGATACCGCGCATCCCGCCCAAAGCGCCGGCGTCGGCGATCGCATCGTTGATCTCCTCGATCGAAAGCCGTGCGCCGTTCGTTTTGCCCTTGAGCATTCCGCTCAGCTCTTGCCAGGAGCCCTTGCCCTGGTCAGCTTTCAGCTCCGCTCGCCCACCGGGTAGAAGATCAAGCCTGATCTTGTCGCCGGGCTGGATGCCGAGGTGCTTGAGCACGTCCTTCCGGAATGTGACCTGGCCTCGTGCTGTAACCGTCAATGTCGTCATGATGTGGCCTGCTAGAGCGGTTCACCGTTTCACGGAAACGGCGAACCACTCTATCTCCTGTTTTGACGCAATTCCTGACGGAAGGTTACGGCGAAGACGCCGAACTTAACCGCTCACACTTTTCCAGGAATTGCTCTAGCGCTAAGAATAATGCATAATTGCATTATTCTCAAGACGGAGATCAAGCAAACACATGCGCCTTGCCGGTGACGGTGAGGCGCACGATCTCGCCGACAGCAGGCGCGTCCATGCCTGTCCTGCGCAGGACGAGCGGCGTGTTGCCGATGGCGGCGGCATCGGGCGGATCCGGGCTGTTGAGCAGCCGCACGGCGACGGTGCAGACCGAGCCCGCGAACTCGCAGTCCGTCACTTCGCCGAACAGCATGTCCGGCGTGCCGGACATGCCTTCGCGCGAGGTCCGCTTGAGCAGGACCTGCTCGGGCCGCAGCATGATGCGCGCAACATCGCGCCGTTCCTTGGTGTCGACCGCGATGCGGCCGAGCCGCGATACGGCAAAGCCGTCCGCGATCCTGGCCGGCACGATGATGGCGTCGCCGAGGAACTCGGCGACCATCCTGTCCCTGGGCTGGAAATAGAGCTCGCGCGGCGTGCCGACCTGCGAGAACAGGCCTTCGCGCATCACCGCCACCTGGCTGGCGAAGGACAGCGCCTCGGCCTGGTCGTGCGTGACCAGTATGGTGGTGATGCCCGCTTCTTCCAGAAGCTCGGCCACCGCCTTGCGCATCGAGGCGCGAAGCCCGGTGTCGAGCGCCGAGAAAGGTTCGTCGAGCAGCATCAGCCTGGGCTTCATCGCCATGGCGCGGGCAAGCGCCACGCGCTGCTGCTGGCCGCCGGAAAGCTCGTGCGGCCGCCGCTTCAGGATCGCCTTGTCCAGCCCGACGATGTAGGCGAGCTCGACGATGCGCTCCATGCGCTTGTCCTCGCTGCGGGCCATGCCGAAACCGATATTGTCGGCGATGCTGAGATGCGGGAACAGGGCGCCGTCCTGTGCCACCACGCCGATGCCGCGGCGATGCGCCGGCACGGCCGCGCCACCATTGGCGAGCACCTTGCCGTCGAGCGCGATACGGCCGCGGTCCGGCGCCTCGAAGCCGGCGATCAGCCGGAGCAAGGTGGTCTTGCCGCAGCCGGACGGTCCGACGATCGCGGTGCGGCTGCCGCTTTCCACCTTAAGGTCGACGCCGGCGAGCGCCGCCACCGGGCCATAGTTTTTCGCGACGCCGCTGAGTTCGAGAAAGCTCATCGTCCAGCCATCCGCTTCGATTGGACGTAGAGCCACCAGGTCATCGGCAACGACATCGCCACCATGATCAGCGCGTAAGGGGCGGCTGAGGCGTAGTCGATCTCGCCGCTGTAGGACCAGAAGGCCATCGCCAGGGTGCGGGTGCCGTTGGGCGCCAGCATCTGGGTGGCGGTGAGCTCGTTGGTGATGCCGAGCGCCACCATCGCCATGCCGGCCGCCGCGCCCGGCGCCGACAGGCGGATGGTCGTCGACCACAGCGCCTTGACCGGCGACCGGCCGAGGCTGGAAGCGGCGCGTTCCAGCTCCACCGGCGCCTGTGCGATCGAGGCGCGCAGGCTGATCAGCGCCCGTGGCAGGAACATCAGCGCGTAACCGAACAGGATGGTGAACAGCGTCTGATAGAGCGGCAGCGCGACGCGCACGGTGATCGTCACCAGCGCCAGCGCGATGACCACGCCCGGCAACGCGCCGACGATATAGTTGCAGCTCTCGAGCAGGCGCTGCAGCGGCCCCGGCGCGCGGATCGAGATCCAGGCCATCGGCATGGCGGCCAGCGTTGCAAGCACCGCGCCGGCAATGGCGAGGAACAGCGTCTGGCCGAGCGCCAGGCCGATCTCGTCCCAACGCCAGACATCGGTGCCGCCGGCGAGCAGCCAGCGGCCGACCGTGACGAAGGGCACGCCGAGCGACAGCAGCGCGACGCCCGCCGGCAAAAGCAGGCAGAGCAAGGTGGCGCGGCCGAGGCGAGCGCGCTGCTGCTGGCGTGCGGCGCCGGAACCGACACGCGCATAGCGTTCCTCGCCACGGACCATCACCTCGAGGGCGAGCAGGAAAAGGCAGCAGACCACCAGCACGGCGGCCAGCATGTTGGCGGCCGGGCCGTTGAAGGTCGACTGGAACTGGTCGACGATCGCGGTGGTGAAGGTGTCGAAGCGGATGAAGACATAGAGGCCGTATTCGGCCAGAAGATGCAGGCCGACCAGCAGCGAGCCGCCGCAGACGGCGAGCCTGAGCTGCGGCAGCACGACCCGCGCGAAAACCCGCCACGGATCAAGACCAAGCGCCGCGGCCGCATCCTCCAGCGCCGGATCGAGCCGACGCAGCGCGGCGGCGATCGGCAGATAGAGGAACGGGAAATAGGCGATGACGGAGACCAGCACGCCGGCCCACAGCCCGTGCAGGCCCGGAACGAAGCTGATCCAAGCATAGCTGTGAACGAAAGCAGGGATGGCGAGCGGCGCGACCGAAAGCCAAGACCACCAGCGGTTGCCCGGCAGGTCGCTGCGTTCGGTCAGCCAGGCCAGCGCCACCGAGAGCACGATGGCGATCGGCACGGTGACGGCGACGAGGAGCACGGTGTTGACCAGCAATTCGCCGACGCGCGGCCGCAAGATCAGCGCCACCACGGTGTCCCAGCCGGTCTGGATCGCGACCCAGACGATGAAGGCGAGCGGCAGCAGCGCGATAAGAGCGATCAGGGCGGCGGCGAGCGTGATCCAAGAGGTGGACCGGCGCCTCTTCATCCCGGCTGCAGGCAGTTTTGCCGGCATCATGTCGATCGCCGACTGCATCAGGCGCGCCACCATGTCGCCGGCGCCGTATGGCGGAAGCGATCTGATAAGCCGCGTAAGCGGCTCGAGGCGCAGCCGATCGTCATTCGACGCAGCGATCTCCAAACAAAAACGCTCCCGCGGATGGCGAATTGCCGCGGGAGCACGGTCGTTCGCCCTTTTAGGACGAACGTGAACTAAAGCAAGCCGGCTTGCGTCATCAGGTCGATGACCTTCTTGGAATTCAGCGTCGCCGGATCGACTTTCGGCGCCTGCAGGTCGGCCAACGGCACGAGCTTGGGGTTGGATTCGTCGCCCTTGCCGACGGCATATTCATACGAGGTACCGGTCTTCAGCACGGCCTGGCCGCCCTTGCCGGTCACCCACTTCAGGAACGCCTGGGCTTCCTTCGGATGCTTGCTGGAAGCCAGCACGCCGCCGCCCGACACCGAGACGAACGCGCCCGGATCCTGGTTCTTGAAATAGTGCAGGCCGACATTCTTGCTGTTCTCGCCGGTCTTGGCCTGATCGCCGATATAGTAATAGTGGTAGATCACGCCACCTTCGATCTCGCCGGCATTGACCGCCTTCATAACCGTCGAGTTGCCCTTATAGGCGGTGAAGTTCGCCTTCATCGCCTTCAGCCAGTCGGCGGTGGCGGCTTCGCCCTTGATCTGAAGGAGCGCGCTGACGATCGCCTGGAAATCGGCGCCGGACGGCGAGGCGGCCCAGCGGCCCTTCCAGCTCGGAGCGGCAAGATCGAGCAGCGACTTCGGCAGTTGGTCTTCCTTGAGCTTGTCCTTGTTGTAGGCAAAAACGGTGCTGCGGGCGGCGACGCCGACCCACTTGCCGCTCGACGGCTGGTATTCCTGCGGAACCTGGGCCAGCGTATCGGCGTCGACCGGCGCGAACAGGCCGGCCGCCTCGACCAGCGCCATGGCCGGCGAGTTCTCGGTCAGGAACACATCGGCCGGCGAGGCCGCGCCCTCTGCGACGATCTGGTTGGAGAAATCGCTGTCGCCGCCGTTGCGCAGCGTGACCTTGATGCCGGTTTCCTTGGTGAAGCCCGCGGCCCATTCCTTGGCGAGGCTCTCATGCTGGGCATTGTAGACGATGATGCCTTGATCCTCGGCCATGGCCGGGGCGGAAATCAGGCCGAGCGCCAGCGCGGCGCCGGCGAGCGTGGAAAGGGCAATCTTCATGGGCATCGTCCTCAAATCTGGAGACAGGGTTTCGGGCACGGCTGCACCTATCAATACCTGATTATTGTAGTCAACATTGTGACCCTGCTTCAATCGGTCGCCGTGCCGCAAACTTTCGTGATTTTGCGGTAGTTTGGCTTGGACATTATTTCGTCGGCCACGTAACAAACCAGGGCC
This sequence comes from Mesorhizobium sp. CNPSo 4661, assembly GCF_057784215.1. Taxonomy (NCBI): domain Bacteria; kingdom Pseudomonadati; phylum Pseudomonadota; class Alphaproteobacteria; order Hyphomicrobiales; family Phyllobacteriaceae; genus Mesorhizobium; species Mesorhizobium sp. CNPSo 4661. The sequence continues at coordinate 304,053 of NZ_JBWGIO010000005.1, forward strand.
GAGACGCGAACATCGGGGGTAAACTCTTGTGACCGGCAAGGACGAGGCCGAGCTTTCCCGGCTGCTCAGGGCCGCGATCGCGGGAGATGAAAGGGCTTATGCCGACTTTCTGCACCGGATCGCCGCCCTCGTTCGCGGCTTTGTCCGGCGCAAGATCGTTCAGGGCGGAGTCGACCCCGAGGATGTCGTGCAGGAAACCTTGCTGGCCATTCATGTCAAACGCCACACCTGGCGGTCGGATGCGCCGGTGTTGCCCTGGGTCTATGCGATCGCCCGCTTCAAGCTGATCGACGCGTTCCGCCGGCGCGGGCGGCGCATCGAGGTCGAGATCGACGAGATCGCCGAAACCTTCGCCGAGCCGGAGACGGAAACGGTCAGCGAGCGCGACATCAACCGGGCGCTCGACGGGTTGCCGGCGGCGCAGCGCTCGGTGGTCTCCTCGATCTCGGTCGATGGGCAGTCGATCGGCGAGACGGCGGCCAAGCTCGGCATCAGCGAGACGGCGGTGCGGGTGTCGCTGCATCGCGGCCTCGCCGCGATCGCCAAAAGATTTGGACGACAGTGACATGAGGACCGAGGATCTCATCAAGGCGCTCGACGCCGATGCCCGCGACAAGGCGATGCCGATGGGCAAGGCCTGGTGGCTGGCGGTCGGCGTGGCCGTGACGATCGCGGCGGCGGTCTTCTTTGCGACCATCGGGCCGCGTCCCGACATCATGCCGGCCATGCACACGATGCGCTTCATGTCCAAATTCGTGTTCACGCTGGTGCTCGCCGTCAGCGCCTTCGCGCTGATCCGCGCGCTGTCGATGCCGGGTGCTTCGACCAGGCGGGCGATGGCCTGGATGATTGCCGCGCCGCTCTTGGTCGTGCTGGCGGTGGTCCTTGAGCTGTTTGTCGTGCCCCAGGCTGATTGGGGCAAGCGGCTCGTCGGCTCGAACATGATGATCTGCATGACCTTCATCCCGCTGATCGGCATCGGTCCGCTGGCGATCTTCCTCGGCATGCTGCGCTATGGCGCGCCGACCCGGCCGGTGCTTGCGGGGGCGGTCGCCGGCCTGCTTGCAGGCGGGCTCGCGGCAACCTTCTATGCCGCGCATTGCTTCGACGATTCGCCGCTCTTCGTCGCCACCTGGTATACGATCGCGATCGCCTTCCTCACGCTGCTCGGGGCCATCGGCGGGCGGCTTTTCGTGCGCTGGTAGCCGACGCGCACCGATCCTTTGGTACGGTTTGGAAACGGTACCTTAATCATGCCGGCAATTGTTTGCCGGTTAGCGGAGGGATCGCCGCCGTCCACGCAACCATTCCTTAAAACCGATCCGCCAGGGTTGTGGCAACGTGCGTATTGGGTGGGTCGCATTGTGGCGTGGTTGAACTGGAAAGGGCTCCGTGCCGACGGGCACGCTGCGCAAGGTCTGCTGGCGGTCGGCATGGTTGTCACCGCCGCGTCGATCCTGCTGCCGCGCCTTGAATTGGGCGCCGACGCGCTGAGGCTCTGCCTGCAGATATCCGTCGCCATCACCGCCGCGACGCTGTTTTTGTCGGCGCTGTTCATTCACCGCATCGTCGATGACCGCCGTCAGATCGCCGAGAGCGAGCAGCGCTTCCGCCGCGCCATGGAGGATTCGGCGATCGGCGTCGCCATCGTCGGTCTCGACGGGCGCATCAAGCAGGCCAATCCAGCCTTCGCCGCGATGCTGGGCTACAGCCGCGGGGAGATCGAGGCGCTGTCCTTTCCGCAGATCACGCATCCGGACGATCTTTCGATCGGTCGCGAGACGATGATGAATGTGCGGGAAGGCCGGATCAGCTCCTACCATTTCGAAAAGCGCTACCTCAGGAAAGACGGGACCCCGGTCTGGGCGCAGCTTGCCGGCTCGGTCATCCGCGACGAGGACACCGGCAAGCCGCTTTACCTGGTATCGCAGATCGAGGACATCGATGCGCGCAAGCAGGCCGAGGCGCGCATCGCCGAGGCCGAGACCCGATGGAATTTCGCGCTCACCAGTGCCGGACAAGGCATCTGGAGCCTCGACATGCGCAACGGTGGCACGACCTATTCCGAAACCTGGGTGAAGATGTTGGGCTATGCCGACGGCGAGCTCGACGGCGATCCCGACCGCTGGCTGGCGATGATCCATCCCGACGATCGCGAACGCGTCGCCGAGGCGGATCGCGCGCATCTTGCCGGCGAGACGGCCTTCTTCGAGGCGGAGTTCCGGATGCGGCACAAGGACGGCCACTGGGTCTGGATCCTCGACCGCGGCAAGGCGATCGAGCGCGACGGCCAGGGCCGTCTGGTCCGGGCCATCGGCAGCCTGACCGATATCACCGAGCGCAAGGAGGCCGAAGCGCGGCTGATGGTTTCGGCGGCAATGCTGGCCGACGAGAAAGAGCGTCTCAGGGTAACGTTGCAGTCGATCGGCGACGCGGTGATCTGCACCGATGCCGCCAACCGCGTCACCTTCATGAACCCGGTCGCCGAAAAACTCACCGGGGTCGAGGTCGGCGAGGCCATGGGCAAGGTGCTCGGCCATGTCTATTGGGCCGTCGACGAGGAAAGCGGGCAGAGGATCGGCCTGACGCGTCCTTCGGCGAGCGAACGCCCGCACTGCGACCAGAACACACGCGCGGTTCTTGTGCGGCGCGACGACACGCGCTGCAGCATCCGCCAGGTGGTGTCGCCGATCATGAACGACCGCGAGGAGTTCTGCGGTCTCGTCATCGTCTTCCAGGATTTCACCGACGCGCGCGCCCTGCAGCGCCAATTGGCCTACGCCGCCACCCATGACGCGCTGACCGGGCTCGCCAACCGCTCGAGCTTCATCCGCACCATGGAGGAGCTGGTCGACCAGTGCCGCCGCAATGGCGGCGAGCATCAGTTCATGTTCGTCGACCTCGATCACTTCAAGGCGGTCAACGACACCGGCGGCCATGCCGCGGGCGATGCGCTGCTCAAGAGCGTGGCCGATACCTTGCGCAACGTGCTCGGCCCGGAAGACATCGTCGCGCGGCTCGGCGGCGACGAGTTCGCCGTCATCCTCAAATCGGGCGCCGCGGCGCGCGGGCCGATCGCGGCGCGCTCGGTCATCGACGCCATCCGCAACCTCAATTTCAGCTGGGACGGGCGCTCGCATTCGATCGGCGCCAGCATCGGGCTCGCGCCGATCCGCGCCGGTTGCGGCGAAGTGGACGAGATCATCGCCCGCGCCGACGCCGCCTGCTATGCCGCCAAAGCGGCCGGCCGCGGCTGCGTTTCCGCCGCGCCCGACGAGGCTTCGTCCGACGAAATCTCGAAAGAAGTGCCGCCTCTGCCGCTCGCCGCGGCGTCCTGAGCCGCGCCGAAAGCCTTCAGCCGGGCAAGATCAGCGCGTCGGCACCGGATGGTCGCCGCGATAGTCGTAGAAGCCGCGGCCGGTCTTGCGGCCGAGCCAGCCGGCCTCGACATATTTCACCAGGAGCGGGCAGGGGCGGTATTTCGAATCCGACAGGCCCTCATGCAGCACCTGCATGATCGACAGGCAGGTGTCGAGGCCGATGAAGTCGGCAAGCTGCAGCGGTCCCATCGGATGGTTGGCGCCGAGCCGCATGGCGGTGTCGATGGCATCGACCGTGCCGACGCCTTCATAAAGCGTGTAGATCGCCTCGTTGATCATCGGCAACAGGATACGGTTGACGATGAAGGCCGGGAAATCCTCGGAAACGGTGATCGTCTTGTCGAGGTGCTTCACATAGGTCTTGGCGGCCTCGAAGGTGTGGTCCTCGGTGGCGATGCCGCGCACCAACTCGACCAGCTTCATCACCGGCACCGGGTTCATGAAATGAATGCCGATGAAGCGTTCGGGACGATCGGTCTGGGCGGCTAGCCGGGTGATCGAGATCGACGAGGTGTTGGTCGCCAGGATCGCTTCCGGATTGAGCTGCGGGCAGAGCTGCGCGTAGATCTTGCGCTTGACCGTCTCGTCCTCTGTCGCCGCCTCGATCACCAGGTCGGCGGCCGCAAGGTCGGCCATGGCCGGTGCGGCGGAGATGCGCGCCATTGCTTCGTTGCGAGCCTTTTCCTCGAGCTTGCCGGAGCCGACCTGGCGGGCCATGTTGCCGCTGATGGTGGCGATGCCCTTCTCGATGCGGTCGGGCGACACGTCGTGGATCAGCACCTTGTAGCCACCCAGCGCCGAGACATGGGCGATACCGCCACCCATCTGACCCGCGCCGACAATGCCGATCGTCTCGATCTTGCTCATTACCCCGATCCCGTCCGGAGCATTTCCGCTTCTTTGAAGCGCGGAAACGCTCCTATTTGTTTATTTCCCGCAATCCGGGCGCAAAACCGCCGGATTAGCTCCGGGCCTTGATGGCCCGCTTTTTGTGCAGTGCAAACTAAAAGGGCGGGGCGACTTCGTCTACCCCACCCTTCGGATTTTAATATGCCAGGACTGGCGGCGTCAAAGCGCCTTTTGCAGTTCCGGCAGGATGACGAAGAGATCGCCGACCAGGCCGTAGTCGGCAACCTGGAAGATCGGGGCTTCCTCGTCCTTGTTGATGGCGACGATGACCTTCGAATCCTTCATGCCGGCCAGGTGCTGGATGGCGCCGGAGATGCCGACGGCGATGTAGAGGTCGGGCGCGACCACCTTGCCGGTCTGGCCGACCTGCCAGTCGTTCGGCGCGTAGCCGGCGTCGACCGCTGCGCGAGAGGCGCCGACCGCGGCGCCGAGCTTGTCGGCGACCGGCAGGATGACTTCCTGGAACTTCTCCGAGGAGCCGAGCGCGCGGCCGCCCGAGATGATGATCTTGGCCGAGGTCAGCTCGGGACGATCGTTCTCGGAAAGCTTGTTCTCGACGAAGGAGGAGAGGCCCGGATTGGCGGCGGCATTGGCCGTTTCGACCGAGGCCGAGCCGCCTTCCGGCGCCGCCGAGAAGGAAGCGGTGCGCACGGTGACGACTTTCTTGGCGTCGGTCGACTGCACGGTCTGGATGGCGTTGCCGGCATAGATCGGCCGCTTGAAGGTATCCGGCGAGACGACCTCGATGATCTCGGACACCTGGGCGACGTCGAGGAGTGCCGCCACGCGCGGCGCGACATTCTTGCCCGACGAGGTGGCCGGCGCGATGATCGTGTCGTAGCCGCCGGCAAGCGACACCACGAGAGCCGCCGTCGGCTCGGCGAGACGCTCGGCAAGCTCGTCGGCTTCGGCCAGCAGCACCTTGCGCACGCCCTTCAGCTTGGCGGCGGCGTCGGCAGCGCCGTTGGCGCCCTTGCCGGCCACCAGCACGTCGACGTCCGCGCCGATCTGCAGCGCGGCCGACAGCGCCTTGGCGGTCTGGTCGGAAAGACTTGCATTGTCGTGTTCGGCGATGAGGAGAATTGCCATTTTCCTGTTCCTTTCCTGACCGCTTAGAGGACGCCGGCTTCGTTCTTGAGCTTCTCGACCAGCTCGGCGACGCTCTTGACCTTGACGCCCGCCTTGCGGCCGCCCGGCTCCTCGGTCTTGATCACCTTGAGGCGCGGCTTGACGTCGGCGCCGTAGTCTGCCGGGCTCTTCTCGTCGAGCGGCTTCTTCTTGGCCTTCATGATGTTGGGCAGCGAGGCATAGCGCGGCTGGTTGAGGCGCAGGTCGGCGGTGACGATCGCCGGCATCTTCAGCTCGACCGTCTGCAGGCCGCCGTCGACTTCGCGCGTCACCTTGGCCTTATCGCCCGCGAGCTCAATCTTGGAAGCGAAGGTGCCCTGGGCCCAGCCGAGCAGTGCCGCCAGCATCTGGCCGGTCTGGTTCGAATCGTCGTCGATCGCCTGCTTGCCGAGGATGACGAGGCCGGGCTTCTCCGCCTCGACCACGCCCTTCAGCACCTTGGCGACGCCCAGCGGCTCGGTCTGCTCGTCGGTCTTGACCAGGATGGCGCGGTCGGCGCCCATGGCGAGGGCGGTGCGCAGCGTCTCCTGCGCCTGCTGCGGGCCGACCGAAACGACGATGATCTCTTCCGCCTTGCCGGCTTCCTTGATGCGGATCGCTTCCTCTACCGCGATCTCGTCGAACGGGTTCATCGCCATCTTGACGTTGGCGAGCTCGACGCCCAGTCCGTCGGCCTTCACCCGGACCTTGACGTTGGCATCCACAACCCGCTTCACGGGCACAAGGATCTTCATTTTCCTGTCACCTCTCCTGAGATAGTCGGGGCGCTATACCAGCGTGCGCCCTGTCAGAGTTGTCGAAAGCCGACATTACGGGCGGAATATCCGCCCAGCGGTGCCGTTTCCGTAGTGGCGGCAAATCGGCGCGTCAATATCCCACGACACACCCAAATCGGTTCAGTCGCGGGGCGTTGCTGCTCCACGGCCCCATTGCGACGCCGGCTGCGTCGGATCGCCAGCGGCCGGTTCGACGGGAACAGGCGGCTGCTGGACGTTGGGCGTCGGGACCGGCTCGCCGTCGGCGCCGGCCAGCAGCGGTACGCCCCGGCTGCGCAGCACCAGAACCAGGATCGATCCGGCAATGATGCCGCCGATATGGCAGGCCCAGGAGATCTGGTCCTCGCCGCCCGCGGCAAACATCACGACCTGGAACAGGATCCACAGGATCAGCGGGATGAAGGCCGGGATACGCAACGGAATGCGGGCAAAGGCCAACACCCAGACTTTCACCCGGGGGTAGAGGATCAGATAGGCGGCGACGACGCCGGCGATGGCGCCCGAGGCGCCGATCAGCGGCGTTTCCGAATCCCAGGCCACCAGCCCCTGGAAGAAGGCACCGGCGACGGCGCAGGCGAGATAGAAGATCAGATAGCGTATGTGGCCGAGCGCATCCTCGACGTTGTCGCCGAACACCCAGAGGAACAGCATGTTGCCGCCGAGATGGAAGATATCGGCATGCAGGAACGAGTAGGTGAGATAGCTGAGGCTTTCGGGGATGATGACGAATTCGGGCGACAGCTCGACCTTGTCGTGAACCACCGACGGGATGAAGCCGAGGCCGAGAACCGCGGCATTGTTGAAGTTTTCACCGCCGATCGTGGTCGCCAGATAGACCAGCACATTCGCCACGATCAGGCCGATCGTCACATATTGCAGGCGGATGTGGCGCAGCCTGTTGGTGTCGTAAAGCGGGATGAACATCGGACCCTCCCGCCCCTAGATTCAGCGGTTCTTGCCGGGCACCCATAGCACGTCGGCCTTTCCATTGTCATTGACCGCGCGGGCGGCGACGAACAGAAAGTCCGAGACACGGTTGATGTATTTGAGCGCCTCGCGGTTGACCTGCTCGGCCGGATCCTGTGCCAGCGCCACCATGAGGCGCTCGGCGCGGCGCGCCACGGTGCGGGCCAGATGGAGCGCGGCCGCTGCCGGCGTGCCGCCGTTCAGCACGAAGGATTTCAGCGGCTGCAGCTCCTTGTTGATGAGATCGATGTCCTGTTCGACGCGGCTGGTCTGGGCAGCGACGATGCGCAGCGGCTCGTATTCCAGCGGCTTGCCGTCGTCCGGCACGGCGAGGTCGGCTCCCAGATCGAACAGATCGTTCTGGATGCGCGACAGCATGGCGTCGATCGCCGGATGCTCGCTGCCGGTATGGATGCGGGCCATGCCGATGCAGGCATTGGCCTCGTCGACGGTGCCGTAGGCATCGACGCGCAGGTCGGATTTCAGCCGCCGCTCGCCGGTGCCCAGCCCTGTCGTGCCGTCGTCGCCGGTGCGGGTGTAGATCTTGTTGAGCTTGACCACGCGATCCCCCTGAACCGCCCTATTTGCGCGTGAAATAGACCACCAGCAACAGCAGCCCCAAGGCCACGGCCTGCAGCATGATGCGCGCCTGCATCAGCTTGTTCGAGGTCATGCCCGAGCCGCCGCGCATCATGTTGATCAGGCCGCGGACCAGCACGATCACCACGGCGGCCATGGCGATGACAGCGAGGATCTTCAAGGCGATGAGCATCTGGCTGGCTCCGGTTCGGGTTCGGTCAGGCGCGCCTGGCGAGCACGCGGTAGAGCAAGGACGCCGGCAGGACGCGTTTCAGCACCGCGCCGATCTTAGCCGGCACCGTTACCACATAGTGCGGGCGCGGGCGCTGTGACAGAAGCGCGTGGCGGAGCGCCCTGTGCACGATCTCCGGTCCCGGCTTCAGCTTCGACACGCTGCCGCCTGCCTGAAGCCTTGCGAGCTGCGCCTGATAGTCGGCGCGGTGGACGGAATTTTCGACATCGATGTTTTTCAGGAACCAGGGCAGGCCATTGCTGGCGATCTTCGATATCACCGGTCCGGGTTCAATGAGCGAAAGGTGGATGCCGCTGCCTTCGAGCTCCTGGCGCATGCACAGCATCAGGCCTTCGATGGCGTGCTTGGAGGCCGAATATGCGCCCCTGAAACGAACCGGAGCCAGGCCGAGGATCGAGGAGCAGTGGACGAGGCGGCCGTGCCCCTGGCGGCGCATGACCGGCACGACGCGCCGGGTGAGATCGTGCCAGCCGAAGACATTGGCCTCGAACTGTTCGCGAAGTGCGGCGACCGGCAGGTCCTCGACGGCGCCGGGCTGGGCGTAGGCGCCATTGTTGAACAGCGCATCAAGCGTGCCACCGGTGCGTTCAAGCACCGCCTCGACCAATGCCGCGATGGATTCGGGCTCACGATAGTCGAGATAAAAGGCCTCCAAGCCGTCGGCCTCGAGGGCTGCGATGTCGGCCGGCTTGCGCGCCGTGGCGAAGACCCGCCAGCCTTCCGCCCTCAGCGCCCGCGCGCAATAGGCGCCGATGCCGGACGAGGCCCCGGTGACGATGACGGTGCGCAACTGTTTCGCGACGGTGGACGTTGTCTGAACCGGGGTTGCCATTTGCCGCAATCACTTCCCATATTCGCGACGTCGACACAATCGAGCGGAGCGCGGGTCCTTGCTCAGGAATATCGTCGCCGTCAAACGCGTGCTCTACGATGCGATCGGCCATTTCACCAATGATGACGGCTGGGCGATGGCCAGCCATCTCGCCATCACCTCGCTGATGGCGCTGTTTCCGTTCCTGATCTTCGCCACGACGCTGGCAAGCTTTCTCGGCGCGCAGGCGTTCTCGGATACGGCTGTGCATCTCGTCTTCGACACTTGGCCGGAGCAGATCGCCAAGCCGATCGCGCGCGAGGTGCAGAACGTGCTCACCGTTCGACGAAGCGATCTTTTGACCTACGGCGTCGTGCTTGCCGCCTACTTCGCATCGAACGGCATCGAGGCGCTGCGCACCTCGCTCAACCGGGCCTATCGTGTCATCGAAACACGCGGCATCATCTATCGCAGGGTGCAAAGCATCATTTTCGTGCTGATCGCCACGGCCTGCTTCCTGGCCGTCAGCGTGCTCCTGGTGTTCGCCCCGCTGCTGGCCAGGCTGGCAGAGGCGCATCTCGAATGGATCAAGCCCTATATGGGCACCATCACGCTGTGGCGCTACGTCGTCGCCTCGACCGTCATCGTCATCGGGCTGTTCTCCGTGCATATCTGGCTGCCGGCCGGCAAGCGCCGCTTTGTCTCGATCATCCCGGGCATCGTCTTCACGCTGGTCGCCTGGCTCGCTGGCTCGACCATCTTCGCCACCTATCTCGACCATTTCTCGTCCTACGTGACGACCTATGCGGGACTCGCCTCAATCATGATCGCGGTGGTGTTCCTCTACATCATCTCGGCGATCTTCATCCTCGGCGGCGAGCTCAACGCCGCGATCAGCCGGTATCTGGAAGCGCGGGCGCGCGTCGGCTGAGTTGGCGCCGGGCAGAGGAAATGAGGAATTGAAGAATTGAGGAACTGGGGAAAAGGGGCCGGCACTTGGCTCCGTGCTTTTTCTTCAATTCCTCAGTTCTTCAATTCCTCAGTTCCCCTTCCTTTGGCCTGCCGCGCCGTCGCGAGGGCGACGCCGAGCGTGGCGATCGCCATACCGGCGATCTGCAGCAGGTCGAGCTGCTCGTTGAAAAGCAGCCAGGCGATGACCGCCGTCACGACCGGCACGAGGTAGAACAGCGAGGCGACCTTCGACATCTCGCCGTCCCTGATCATCACCATCAACAGGAATATGGCGCCGACCGACAGCACCAGGACCAGCCAGGCCATGGCGAAGATCAGCTCGCCATTAACGGTAACGGTGCGCGTCTCGAGGGCGAGCGAGCCGAGGATCATCACGGCGGAGCCGCCGACATACTGCCACATCGTCGCCGACACCAGATCGCCGCCGGAGGCATAGCGCTTCTGCCAGATGGTGCCTGCGCTCATGCCGAGCACGGAGACGAGCGAAGCCGTCAGCGTCGCCGGCGTGACGCCACCGCCGAGTGCGCCGAGCTTTGGCCAGAGCACGATGACGACGCCAAGCAGCCCGACCGCAAGGCCGGCCCAATGGCGCGGCAGGATCGCTTCGCCGAGGAACTTTCCGGCGAGCACGGCGGTGATCAGCGGCTGCAGGCCGACGATCAGCGCCGATAGACCGGCGGGCATGCCCCTGTGGATCGCCCAGAAGACGGCGCCGAGATAGACGCCGTGCATGAGGACGCCGGCCACCGTTGCGTGCAGCGCTTCTTCGCGCGTCGCCTTGCGCGAGCCGAGCAGAACGGTCAGCCCTGCAAACAGGATCGCCGCTATCACGAAGCGGATGGCAAGGAAGGTAAAGGGTTCCGCCCAGGGCATGGCGTAGCGCGCGCCGATGAAGCCGGTCGCCCACAGAACGACGAAGGAGGCGGGAATGAACCGCTTGATGCTCTGCATTGGGGGAGGCTGCCAGGATGAACGGTTGATGACGGCAATTGCTCTAAAGCCGTTCAATCCCGCAAGCAAAACGAAACGGTTGATCCATAAGCTAAGTCGAATTCAACAAACCGTGCCAAGAGGGGCATGGCGCGCGGGCGCGCCATGGTGAGGCATGTTTTTGCATCTCGACACGACCTGGCTTCTGTTCGCCTTCGCGATCATCGCCGCCTTCGGATTCTTCTTCGGCACTTTGCTCGATGCGATCATGAAGGAGGGCGCCTTCGGTCCGAGCGGCAATACGCTGCTGTTCATCGTCGGCTTTTTCGTTGCGGTGGTGGTCGCCCATAAGCATGGCATCAGCCTGAGCGATCTCAGGCTCGCCGTTGCCTGGGGGCTTGGCGGCGCCTTTGCCTTGATCAGCGTGCTGGCGCTGATCAAGGCCGGTCTGGCGCGGCTCGGATCATAATCCGGACAACTGCCTGATGCCTTGCGGCGACACGCCTGTCTCTCGGAGCGCCGCAAGACCGGTGTCCTTGAAGCTCTTGGACAGTTTCCTGCCGTCCGGGCCAAGGATCAGGCGGTGGTGGAAATAGCGTGGCTGCGGCAGGCCGAGCAGGTCCTGCAGCAGGCGCTGCACCCCGGTCGCCGAATAGAGGTCCTGGCCGCGCACGACATGGCTGACGCCTTGCAGCGCGTCGTCGAGAACGACGGCGAGATGGTAGCTGGTCGGGATGTCGCGGCGGGCGATGATGACGTCGCCCCAGACCTGCGGCCGCGCTTCGATCGCTCGCGTCGCCGACATCGTCTCGTCGGTGAATTCAGTCCATGACAGGGCGCTTGAGACACGCGCCATCGCCGCTTCGACGTCGAGGCGCCAGGCAAAAGGCATGTTCTCGGCAATGCGTCGCTTGCGCTCCCGGGCCGGCAAGGCCTTGTCGAGCGGCGGGTAGTGCGGCACGCCGTCCGGATCGCGCGGCCAGTCGCGGCCGCCGGTCTCGGCGATGAAGGCGCGAATCTCGCCGCGGCTCATGAAAGCGGGATAGACGAGCTCCTCGGCGATCAACCGGTCGAGCACTTCCCGGTATTCGGCAAAATGCTCGGACTGGCGGCGCACCGGCCGTTCCCAGCTCAATCCCAGCCATTCGAGGTCGCGAAAAATGCCGGCCTCGAATTGCGGTGTGCAGCGAGTGACGTCGATATCCTCGATGCGCAGCAGCAAGCGTCCGCCGGCCTGCGCCGCCATCTGCTGGTTGAGCAGGGCCGAATAGGCGTGGCCGAGATGCAGTTCGCCATTGGGGCTCGGCGCGAAGCGGAATGTCAGGAGCGTCATCTTTCAGGCGGCATTCAGGTTGTCAGGTGCTTCCGCCGGTTGATAGTTAGCCATCATTTGTCGCCCTGGGAACAAGCAACGTGCAACGCATCGCCTCGCTTGACGACATTGCGGCAGGGCTCGACGCGCTCTGCCGGATCGACCCGCGGCTGGAGACCGTGCGCGGCAAAGCGGGCGAAGTGCCGCTTCGGCTGTCGGAGCCGGGGTTTCAAAGCCTCGCCTCGATCATCGTTTCGCAGCAAGTGTCTCGCGCAAGCGCCGACGCCATCTTCGGCCGGCTGGTCAAGCTGGTCGACCCGCTCACGCCGCAGGGTATCCTTGCCGCCGGCGAGGACATTTTTCGTGACGCCGGGCTGTCGCGGCCTAAGCAGCGCGGGCTGCTCGCGGTCGCGCAGGCCGTGGCCGGCGGGCTCGATCTCGACCACCTGTGCACGCTGGATGCAGGCGAGGCGATCGCGGCGATGACGTCGGTGCCCGGCATCGGCCCGTGGACCGCCGAATGCTACCTGCTGTTTGCCGCCGGCCATCCCGATGTGTTCCCCGCGCGAGACGTCGCGCTGCAGACGGCGGTCGGCCATGCGCTCGGCATCGACCCGCGTCCGCCGGAGAAAATGCTTATCCAACTGGCCGAATCATGGAGCCCGTATCGGGGTGTCGCGTCGCGGCTTTTTTGGGCCTACTATCGGGAACTGAAGGGCAGGGATGCGACGCCACCTGTCGAAATGGCCAAAAAAGCATGAAAATCATGCGTTTTTAGCGGCTTCAGCGAGAGACAATCCGCTTCACATCCCTGTCATGTCAGGCTTACAGTATCCGCGCCGTTCGGTTCTGGAACGAAGGAGGCAAAGGACGTGACGGTCGCCGTATCTCCGGATGGGCTTCCCGCGCTGGTGCTGAACGCGGACTACCGTCCGCTCAGCTATTACCCCCTGTCGCTCTGGTCGTGGCAGGACGCCATCAAGGCTGTCTTCCTCGACCGGGTCAACATCGTCGCCGAATACGAGCACGCCGTCTCCTCGCCGACCTTCTCCATGAAGCTGCCGAGCGTGGTGAGCCTGAAAGCCTATGTGAAGCCGTCGCGGCATCCCGCCTTCACCCGCTTCAACGTTTTCCTGCGCGACCGCTTCCAGTGCCAGTATTGCGGCACGCCGGAGGATCTGACGTTCGACCATGTCATCCCGCGCCATCGCGGCGGGGCGACGACGTGGGAAAATGTCGTCGCCGCCTGCTCGCCCTGCAATCTCAGGAAAGGCGGCATGATGCCGGCGCAGGCCAAGATGTGGCCGCTGCAAAAACCCTACCAGCCGACGGTGCACGACCTGCACAACAATGGCCGCCTGTTCCCGCCCAACCATCTGCATGAAAGCTGGATGGATTATCTCTACTGGGATGTCGAGTTGGAGCCATAGGGCCGCTTTCAACGATTGGGGCTGGTTGGCTGTCACCCATGTACAGGACAACAATCGAGTGCCTCGATGTGCCGCCTCATTTGGGTCCGCAGGCGGCCATCGACATCGAGCAAGAGTTTCGCATCCATAGGACTTGGCACAAGGAGCCAAGCTGTGCCTACGACGATGGAAAACTCCTACTCGTTGCGCGCAACGACTTTGACGTCGATGGAAGGGCGCTTCTCGACGAGTTCTGGGACTGTCTCGCCGCGTATCTCGGTGAGCACGGAGAGATGCGCATTCTCAGTGTCGAGCAAGCCTGAAGCCGCCACCGGATAGTTCAATCCCGCGCGAGCGCGCTGCGGAAGGCGACGGCGGCGAGGATGAGGCTGGCGATGGCGTTCCAGCCGGCGAGCGACAGGCCGAGGATGCGAAGCGCCGCCTTGTCACAGGACGGCGGCACGAATTTGTCGAGCGCGTCGAGCACGCCCTTGCCGCCGGTGTCGACCGGGCCGGCGCCGGCGGTGCAGTCGGCCGGACCTTGCCACCACGCCCATTCGACGCCCGAATGGTAGACGCCGAGATAGAGGCCGTAGAGCATCAAAAGGCCGCCGATCGCGAGCAGGCCGCGCGTCACCCAGGCCGGCGCGCGCAGCATCGAGGCGATCACCGCCAGCACCATCAGCGGCACGCCGACATAATAGGGGGTGCGCTGCTCGAGGCAGAGATGGCAGGGGATGTAGCCGCCGATATACTGGAAGGCCAATGCCGAGCCGACGGTCGCGGCCATGGCGACGGCGAGAAAGAGCGCCGCGCGGGTGCGCTGGCGTCCGGTGTCGGCATTCATAGTCGCTGTCATCGATGGAGATCCGTTGTTGCGTCGCTATCCGTGGGCGTATCTGACGAGGATATAGAGCAAAATCAGGGCAGCGGCGCCGGCGCCGACAATCAATCCCAGACGCTTTTCGATAAACTCCTTGATCTCCTCGCCATAGCGGCGCAGCAGCCAGGCAAGCAGCAGGAAGCGGGCGCCGCGCGCCACGATGGCCGAGACGATGAAGACCAAAAGATTGACGTGAAGCGCGCCGGCCAGAATGGTGACCACCTTGATCGGCGGCAGGTGAGCGGCGCCGGATGTGACGAGCAGCACCAGCATCAGCCCGGCGCCGGACGACTGCCACTTCTCGAATGTGGCAATGCCGCCGAAATGCTCCAGGATCGGCCGTGCTATCGTGTCGTAGGCATAGTAACCGATCAGCCAGCCGGCAATGCCGCCCAGGACGGAAGCAGCCGTGGCGGTCAGCGCGTAGCGATAGGCGCGTTCGGGCCGCGCCAGCGCCATGGGCAGGAACAGCACGTCGGCCGGGATGAAGAACACCGAGCTTTCGACGAAGGCGATGAAGGCCAGCCACCATTCGGCCGATTTCCTCGCCGCCAGCGACAGGGTCCAGTCGTAAAGTCCGCGAAGCATCGGCTCTCCTAATCCTTGGCGCCCCGAGGCGCTTGGCGGTTTTGGGCAACGACAGGCAGGAAGACAAGGACCCAAAGCGCCGCATCCAGCTTCCGGAAGCGAGGCGCTCAACGCATAGCCTGTCTAAAAAGAATTTCCGCGCCGCACAATGTCTGCGTCGGCGCGAGGCCGAAGGGTGAGGCAATGCCGCCGGTTCCACTGGCAAATCCGCAACAGGCCAGTTGACGAACACCCATCCGCCCGTATAGTCCGCGCCCATCCAGGCCGCCCGGCCTGAGCCCCTATGGCGGAATTGGTAGACGCGCTCGACTCAAAATCGAGTTCCGCAAGGAGTGCTGGTTCGATCCCGGCTAGGGGCACCATCCTTCGCTCTGCGAGCTTCGGATGGCGGGCCATCCCAAAGCGCTTTACCGCATGTTCCCGGTGTGCCCTTGCGAGTAGCGCCCCGGCTGCGGCCAGACCGTCAGCCCATGCGGCTCGACGCCGACGCGGATTTTCGTCACCGCGCCGCTGGTGGTGTCGATCATGTAGACGTCGCTGTCGAAGCGGCCGGAAAGCCAGAGCTGCTTGCCGTCGGCGCTGACATTGCCCATGTCGGGGCTGCCGCCGTCGGGGATCGGCCATTGCGCGGCCACGGCGCGGGTGGCGAAGTCGATCACCGTCACGCTGCCCGGGCCCTTGGCCTTGCCCTGCTCCATCTTGTGCGAGCCGCGGTTCGAGACATAGAGGCGCTTGCCGTCGCGACTGACGACGAAGCCATGCGTGCCGATGCCGGTCGGGATGAAGCCGATTTCCTTGAAACTGTCGCCGTCGACCAGGAACACGCCGTCATTCATCATGTCGGCGACGTAGAAGACCTTGCCGTCGGGCGAGAGGCGGATGTCCTGCGGCATGCCCATCTTGGAGAGGTCGAGGTGGCCGAGCACCTTCTGGTTCTTCAGGTCGATCTTGGCCAGGCCGCCATCGCCATATTCGCAGGTGAAGATCGCATAGGAGCCGTCACCTGAGAAATCGGCATGGTTGATGCCGGGGCAGGTCGGTGTCGGCAGGCTCGATTTCAGCGCCATGGTGTGCGGGTCGCGGAAATCGAGCTGCTGCATCGCCTCGTCGACGACGATTGCGGCGCTGCCGTCCGGCATGAAGTACACATTGTAGGGATCATCGACGGCGATCTGCTTGCCGGGCTTGGCCGTCATCGGGTCGATCGGCGTCAGGCTGCCGTTGCTGCCGGTGCCGTTGTTGGCGACCCACAGCGTCTTCAGATCCCAGGACGGCACGACATGCTGCGGCTTGCTGCCGACCGTGAAGCGGTCGACTTCCTTCAGCGTCGTCGTGTCGATCACCGAGACGCTGTTCGAGGAACGGTTGGGCACGTAGACGCGCGGCAGCGCTCCGGTCGTCACCGGGCTCAGATGGCCAGCGGCGGTGTGCTTGTAGATGTTGACCGGCGGTGGTGGCGGATCGCTGCAATCCTCGGGGCAGGAGCCAGCTTGCGACGCGCCGGGCTGCACCGAGACAAGCAGCGCCAGCGGCACGCAAAGACGGATGAAGCGCAGGGAAGTCTCGATCATTTTGGCTGACTTGCGATGAAGGCGCGGATTTCATCCGTCGTCCCGTTGACGATGAGATCCACGCCGAGCTGCCCGAATTGGGCGGAGGACCTTGCCGGATCGCCGCCGTAAACGCCATCCCCGGCACCGAGCTTCGGCGGGCCTGCAAGACGATCCCTGCGCACCAGCGATGGGTCGACGGCGAGCATCAGTGAGGTGTCGGCCAGGCCGGCATGCGTTCCGATTTCGGCGCGTGTGGCGCCGGCGGCCAGCAGTCTGTCGGTGTAGGGCCCTTGCGTGAACCGATAGTAATCGAGCGCGGCAAAGACCCGCACCGGCGTCCTCTTCCATTCGGCATTGAGCCGGTCGGCCACGTGGCGTTCGTCGGCCTGGTAGCCACCGTGATCGCCGATCAGCACGATGGTCTTGAAGCCGGCATGCCTGAAGCTGCGGGCCGTGGATTCGAGCAATTGCTCGAAAGTCCCGTCATCGACGGAGATGGTTCCCGGAAAACGCATGTGCTCAGTAGGCGGATCGATATTGCCTTCCGGCACATAGGCGATGACCGGCGCGACCAGCGCATTGCCCAGTGTCGCGGCAATCTTCTCGGCGAGGGCCTTCACCCGCACATTGTGCTTGCCCAGCGCCATTGCCGGGCCGCTCTGCTCGGTGCCGCCGATCGGAACGATGATCGTGGTCGTTCCCGCCGCGACCAGGTCGCGCAACTCGGTCCAGGTCAGATCTTCCAGGAAGACCGAAGCGTTTGCCGGGTTGATCGCCGGCAAGAACAACAGCAGCGTGGCGCCAGCCAGGATGCGCCGCAGCGCGCGCCTTCCGATCTCAAGATGCATACCCTTGTACCCGCTGCCTTTCTAGCGCCGCTTCAGCAGGCTCCGCATGCGGTTGCGCAGGATGCGCGCCATGTTGCGGGTCTCACGGTAGAGATGCAGTTGCGAGGCCGCCTGGCGGGCCAGCCGGTCGGCATCCGGCGTCAGTCCGACCACCAGCGTGCCCATCGGCTTGCGCTCGCTCCACAGGCGGCTCATCACCGGGTGGTCCGGCACCGCGCAGGAATCGGTCATGACGATGTTGGGATCGTCGAGATGCTGCTTGGTCACCTCGATCATCAAAAGCGTGCCCGGCGAATAGGTGGCGAGCGCCTCGTCATAGGCCGTCTTCCAGGTGTGGGCGACGCCGGCCTCGACGAAGACGACCAGGCAGGCGATGGTGCGGCCGTCGAGCGTCAGCAGATGGATGCGGCACATGTCCTGCTCGGCCAATCTGTGCACGGCTTCGCGGGCGAAGGCGGCGCGGTAGCGGTCGATCGCCATCGCGGTGCGCTCGCGGCCTTTCCAGCCGGCTGCTTCCAGGGTCAGGAAGCTTTCGATGGCATGGCGGATCTCGTCCGGTCCGCGCGCCACGATGTGCTCGAGCTTGCCTTGATCGGCGAGGCGCCGCTTCAGGCGGCGGAATTCGCGATAATGGTGCGCGCGCAGCGAGGCCTTGAGATAGTCCTCGCCGTCGGCATCGCTTTCAAGCACCGGGCGCTCGACCTTGCCGGTGGTCACCAGGGTCAGGCCGCGGCTGTCGGCAAAGGAGGTGAGCAGGCTCGCCACCGGACCGTCGAGCCTCATGTCGGGCAGCACGAAGACCTTGGGCAGCTTGAGATGCGGCCTCGACAGCATCGAGAAGAAGTCCTCGATGACGCCGACCGGATCGTCGCGGTCGACCAGCGGCGTCCCGAGGGGGCCGAACGGGCTCGACCATGTGCGCATCACCGGGACGCCGAGCGGGATCGCCGGGCGCTCGACCGAGAACGGCACCAGAAGGCGCAGCCGGTTGCGGTACTCGTCGCCGTCGCGGATGACGGCCAGCCGCACCTCGCGGTCTTCCAGCCGGGGCATCGCCGGCGCCAGGAAGCGCGGGTTGAAGAAGACGTTGGGCTCGATCGTGCGGGCGCTGAGATAGTCGAGCTCCTCGACTAGGTCGAAGCCGGCCGAGGCCGGGTAGATGGCGAGCTTGCGCTCCGGCCTGTTGCTGGCGAACAGTTCGATATGGGCGGGGTCCGCCTCGCGCGCCAGGCCGGCAAGGTTGGAGACCATGGCGCCGGCGGGGCCGCCGCTGGTCTCTTCGAGCAACGGGACGGCGGCCATCAGGCGACTTCCTTCTTTGCAGGCACGAAGATCGCCATCACGATGCCGAGCTTGCGCCAGACGGTGAAGGAGAGCGCGCTGGCCTCGAAGACCATGGCGAGGCTAGTGGCGATCGCCGCGCCCCAGAGGCCGAACAGCGGGATCAACAGCACGTTGAGGCCGATGTTCAGCGCAAGCGTCATGGCATAGACGGCGGCGCAGATGTTCTGGTTGCCGCTCATGGTGAGCAGGCTCTCGCAGGGGCCGACGGCGGCGCGCGCGACCACGCCCAGCACCAGCAGGAAGAGCAGTGGGTAGCCGGCGGTGAATTCGGGGCCGAACAGCACCAGCATCGGCTCGCCCAGCGCCAGCACCAGCAGCGCCATCAAGAGCGAGGGCCAGAAGGTCCAGGTGACGGTCTCGCGGGCGAAGGCGGCGAGCCTGTCGGGATCGCCATGGGTGAACTGCGCGTAGCGCTGGGCAACGCCGGCCTTGACCGCGAAATAGACGAAATGCACCAGCGCCAGCGTCTTCACCGTGGCGAAATAGACGGCGACGTCATTGGGCTGGAGATAGGCGCCCACCATCAGCACGTCGGCATTGGTGAGCAGGAAGAAGAAGCTCTCGACCAGGAAGATCGGCAGCGAAACGAGGATCCATTGGCCGAAATGCACGGCCATCGGCCCGGCCGGTATCTTTTTCTCCATGCGCGAGGTGACGGCCATCAGCTGGCCGAGCGTCGTGACATAGGTGGCGGCGATCGAGGCGAAGATCGCCGTCTTGGCGTCGGGCTCGTAGTGCAGGCCAAGCATCAGCGCCATGAACGCCAGGATCAGTACCGGCCGCACCAGATAGGTGGGAGACAGCGCCAGCAGCGCCCAGGAATTGGCGCGCGCCAGCCCCTGCAGGAGATCGCCGAGCGCGATCATCGGCAGGCAGATGACGCCGAGGATGAAGGGGATGACGTAGTAGTTCTCGATCCAGTCCGAGGCGAGCCACACGCCAAGGGCGCCGAGGCCCGCGATCAGCGTCGAGGCCACGAGCACGAACAGCCGGCTGGCCAGCACGATGCCGCGCAGCTCGGCCAGCATGCCGCGCTCGCGATATTCAGGAATGAAACGGATCACCGAGGTGTGGAAGCCGAGGCAGGCGAGGTTGCCGACGATGACCATCGTCACCCAGACCAGCACCGAGATGCCGTATTCGAACGAGCCCAGCCAGCGCGCCATCAGCACCTGGCTGACAAAGGCGATGAAGGCGCTGATGATGCGGATGGAAAAGGCGATCAGCGACATGCGCCCGGCTTCGCCGCGTTCGTCGGCAGTGAACAGCACGGCGTCGATGCGGCCAAGCAACGGACGCATGCGCAGCGCCCAGCGCTGCGGCAGGAACCGCCCGGCAGTCGTCGCCGCGGAAAAGCGCACCCCGAATACTCTCCGTTTTCCGCCTCTTTTCAAGGTTTCGGTCTATCCGAAACACCTTAAGAAAGGGTGGGTGGGGTGCGGGGACTTGCCTTCTCCCCTTGTGGGAGAAGGTGGCCGCGCAG